>CAZPAH010000021.1:17550-27453 GCA_964584495.1 uncultured bacterium
AGTAACCGGGAGGTTCTTATGGACATGGCCCTTCTGACCAGGATATCCCACGTGATTCCCTGGATAGGAGTCGCAGGCATAGTTGTCGCCGTGCTGACATATTTCAACGTTCGGCGCAAGCCCGCGGGCAACGAGCTGATGCAGAAGATCGCGGGAAAGATACACAAGGGAGCTTTCGTTTTTCTAAAGCGGGAATATTCGATCATCGCGATATTCATCGTTGTGGTTTTCGTCGTCCTCACGATCGCTCTCAGCATACAGACGGCCATGGCCTTTTTCTTCGGGGCCATATGCTCGATGGGGGCCGGCGTGCTCGGCATGGAAGCGGCGACGAGGAGCAGCGTAAGGGCATGCCAGGGAGCCAAGGACGGCGGTATCGGCCGGGCGCTTTCGATCGCCTTCAGCGGCGGCTCCGTGATGGGCATCTCGGTGGCGGCGCTAGGAGTAATCGGACTCGGATTCTATTTCCTATTCACCAAGGATCCCAAGATAATAAACGGCTTCGCCATGGGGGCAAGCTCGATCGCCCTTTTCGCCAGGGTGGGTGGAGGCGTTTACACGAAGAGCGCCGATGTAGGCGCGGATCTCGTCGGAAAGATCGAGGCTGGGATACCGGAGGACGATCACAGGAACCCGGGAGTAATAGCCGACAACGTCGGCGACAACGTCGGCGATACGGCGGGGATGGGAGCGGACCTTTTCGAGAGCTACGTGGGAAGCGTTGTAGCCACCATGGCCATCGCCTCTACGATGGCCGAAGAGCTGAGGGTTACCTGGATGGCCCTACCGCTGGTCCTGATAACACTGGGATTGATCGCGTCTATAATTGGGATACTCTCGATACCCCTGCTGAAGAAGGCCGGTCCGCAGTCTGCGCTGAGGTACAGCATATATGTGAGCGGCGTGATTTTCATCGCCGGCGCATATTTCATGATATCCAAGGTGGTGGGGGAGATAACGCCTTTCTGGGCGATTCTCTCTGGAATAATCGCGGGGGTGTTGATAGGCGCCGAGAGCGAATATTTCACATCGGGACCGCCCGTTAAAACGGTTGCCAACGCCACGGATGGAGGACCAGCGACCGTAATAATCACGGGTCTGGCCGTGGGCTTCGAAAGCACCATCATGCCGATAATAACTCTCGTAATAGCGATGTTCGTATCGTTCCACTACGGGGGAGGGCTTTACGGCATAGCGATTTCGGCCGTCGGCATGCTGTCGACCATCGGGATAATAATGTCGTCCGATTCTTACGGGCCGATAGCCGATAACGCTGGCGGGATAGCGGAGATGTCGGGAGCCGGACCCGAGATAAGGAAGATAACGGACAAGCTCGATTCGGTCGGAAACACAACGGCGGCGATCGGCAAGGGATTCGCAATAGGTTCGGCAGCCCTTACGGCGCTGGGTCTTTTCAGCGCGTACCAGAGGACGGTGGGACTCGATTCGATCAACCTCTCTTCGGTGACGACCGTCATAGGCCTGTTCCTGGGCGCTATGATGCCCTTCATGGTCGCGTCGATGACGATGAAGGGGGTGGGACGCGCCGCCGAGAAGATGGTCGTAGAGATCCGAAGGCAGTTCAGGGAGATAGCGGGGATCATGGAGGGGACTGCGGAGCCCGATACCGATAGATGCGTTGATATTGTAACGAGATCTGCTCTAAGAGAGATGATTCTCCCCGGACTACTGGCCGTGATCGCTCCGCTTCTGGTCGGATTCGTTCTAGGCCCGGAGGCGCTCGGAGGATTCCTCGCCGGGGCGACCGCCACGGGCGTGCTGATGGGTATTTTCATGGCTAATGCCGGCGGGACCTGGGACAACGCGAAGAAATGGATAGAGGAGGGAAACCTCGGCGGAAAGGGTACCGAGGCGCACGCGGCCTCCGTCGTCGGGGATACGGTCGGAGATCCCTTCAAGGATACAGCGGGACCGAGCATGAACATCCTGATAAAGTTGATGTCGGTGGTATCCCTCGTATTCGCACCTTTGCTGAAATAGGTCTCTTTTATCTTTCGCTCGAATATATCGAAAGCTACAAATCCCCGGTCCCTGGGCCGGGGATTTTGTTTACACTAAGGCTCCACTGCTCTATCATTAAGAATACATATCACCACGTGAAATCGCAGGAGGTAGAGAGTGGCCCTCACCGTGGGAATCATCGGACTTCCGAATGTCGGGAAATCGACTCTGCTGAACGCCCTTTCGATGGCCGGCGCGGAATCGTCGAATTACCCGTTCTGCACGATCGAATGCAACCGCGGCGTGGTCCAGGTGCCTGACGCCAGGCTCGACAGGCTGGCAGGCATACTCGATCCGGACGAGGTAATTCATTCGCACATCACTTTCGTCGATATCGCCGGGCTGGTGCGCGGGGCGAGCAGGGGAGAGGGTTTGGGTAACAAGTTCCTGCATCATGTCAGGGAGGCCGATGTGCTGGCTCATGTTCTAAGGTGCTTCGAGGATCCCAACATCTCGCATCTGCATGGAACTATCGATCCAGTACGGGATAAGGAAATAGTGGATACGGAGCTTTTTCTATCCGACATCGACAGGGTCTCGAAATTCGTCGAAAAGGAAAAAACCAGGGCGAAAGCGGCGAAGAAAGGGGAGCGCAGGGAGCTCGATTACCTCGAATCGCTGCTAGAAACCCTATCCGGAGAGAACAGGCCGCAGGTGGAGGACCTGCCCGACTACAAGAGGGATATCTTGAGTGAGCTTCAGCTCATGACGGTAAAGCCAGTTATATACGTGCTCAACACGGGGGAGGATTTCGGCCCGGGAGTCCCCGACCCCTGCAGGAAGTTTCTCGATAGGTTCGGCGAAGCTGAGACGATATCGATATCGGCGAAGATAGAGAGGGAGCTGGCGGCGCTTCCCGAGGAGGAACGCCCTGAATTCATGAAGGAGCTGGGCATCGACAAGGCGGCGATGGATCGCTTTATAGAAAGATGCCATCAGCTGCTCGGCCTCATCAGGTACTACACGACTGCGAACAAAAAGCTTCAGGCGTGGTCGGTGCACTCCGGAACGGCGGCTCCCGCGGCCGCCGGCAAGATACACACCGACATGGAAAAGGGATTTATCCGGGCGAAGGTCATAAGCTACGACGATCTCGTGAGGTTCGGCTCGGAGGCCGAAGCGCAGCACCACGGCCACCTCAGGACCGAGGGGCATGACTACATAGTCCGTGACGGCGACGTGATACAATATCTTTTCAACGCATGATGACTCCAACATTTATAGGGGTACGGGTTAGTATGACCGCCAGGGGGCATGACACTTTCGAACATACGGCGGATATGGGGATCACCGGGTGGGCGTCCGGCCCGGAAGGGGCCCTTGAGGAAGCGGCACAAGCCATGTTCGAGCTGATATACGACGTTGAGGGTGTAAAAGCGCAGAGGGAAATAACAGTGCATGCCTCGGCGAGGGGACCGGACGGACTGCTGGTCGAGTTTCTGAACGAGCTGCTCTCACGGGCCGATCTCGAGGATCTAGCCTTTACGAAAGTAGAGATAGAGTCGATCGATGTTGCCGGCTACGAGTGGTCTGGGAGGGGAAGGGTTTCAGGGGTGGATCGTAACGGGATGGCCGGGAGGTTCCTGTCGGAGGTGAAGGCGGCGACATGGCATATGGCTTACCTGGGAAGGGAACCCGGGGGGATGTGGCGCGCAAGATGCGTCGTCGATATGTGAGGGAGAAGATACGGCTGTGAGCAAGGTGAAGACGGTAAAGGCAGGGGAGTTTCTCTGGGAGATACCGGTCGAGGGGCAGATGCGGGTCCCGGGGCGAATATACGCGGATGAAGCTTCGATGAATTTTCTGCGGTCGGAGAGCGCGGGCAAGCAGTGGGACGCCCTCTCCCAGGTCAGGAACGTCGCGTGTCTTCCGGGGATTGTGGAGGCTTCTCTCGCGATGGCGGATATACATCCGGGTTACGGTTTCCCTATAGGGGGCGTCGGTGCCTTTGACGTGGAGGAAGGGGTGGTGACTATAGCCGGAGTGGGGTTCGACATCAACTGTGGAGTGAGGTCGATGGCGCTTGAAATAGAGCGGATCGACCTGGAAAGAAATCGTGAGAGGATCGCCGATGCGCTGTTCGGCGCGGTGCCCGCCGGTATCGGATCGACCGGCTCGTTGAGATTGAACGAGGACGAGATCGACGACGTTCTGATCGAGGGGGCGCGATTCGCCCTCGGCAGGGGATACGGTATCGAGGAGGATCTCGATTATATCGAGGAGAATGGAACGGTTCCGGGAGCCGATCCCGCTTGCGTGAGCATGAAGGCCAAGCAGAGGCAGTTCAAGCAGGTCGGAACTCTGGGTTCGGGAAACCACTATCTGGAAGTCCAGTATGTCGATGAGATCTTCGATGAGGCTGCCGCATCGGCTTTCGGATTGAAAAGGGATTCGGTCGTAGTGAGCATCCATACGGGGAGCAGGGCTCTTGGCCATCAGATAGGAACCGATTACCAGAACGTGCTGAGGGAGAGCTCGAGGAAATATTCCATCGCGCTTCCCGAGGAGGACCTGGCGGCAGCGCCGATCGACAGCCCCGAAGGCAGAAGGTATATAGCCGCCGTAATGGCCGGAATCAATTGCGCCTTCGCCAACAGACAGGCGATAAGCGGGCTTGTGCGGAGAATACTGAAAAAGGTTCTCTCGATTTCGGACTCGCAGATACGAACTATATACGAAGTCGGGCACAACAACCTGAAGTTCGAGATGCACGAGATAAGGGGAAAGAAGAGAAGGCTCCTGGTTCACAGAAAAGGAGCCACGAGGGCGTTCGCGGCGGGAAGAGAGGGATTGCCGGAAGCGTACAGGGATGTCGGTCACCCCGTGCTCGTCGGAGGCACGATGGGAACATCCTCGTTCATCCTTGCTGGAACCGAAAAGGGAATGGCCGAAACTTTCGGAAGCTCCGTTCACGGTGCGGGGCGCCTTAAATCGCGAAAGAAGGCGCTCAAGGATTACAGGGGAGAGGATATAATACGCGGACTCGAAGTGGAGGGCGTTACGATAAGAACACACAGCAGGCGGGGAGCCGCCGAGGAAGCGCCGGGAGCCTACAAGGACGTGGAGCGCGTTGTCGATATCATGGAGGGGGCCGGCGTCAGCAGGAAGGTCGTCAGGTTGAAACCGGCGATCTGCATAAAGGGATGAACAACTACGCTCCTACTCTGTGGAATTTAGAGGCTCCCATTCCGCCGTGCTTTCGAGCCTCAAGCTGCATTTCCCTTTCGATACCCATTTATTCTCTTCATTGTAGCCCCAACCGAGATAACGGGAATTCCCCCCTCCTTCGGTGGTCACGAGGAAGCGGTTCGAAATCCCCCCGAATGCGGCGCCTTGATCGGCCGGTAACGGCCGGTCGCCGGCATTGGCGTCGACGGGAACCCAGCCGTACGGCGGCAGGTACACCTCGTTCCACCGGTGAAACACATCGTCGTAGCTGGCATCGTCTCCGCGGACCACGAGGGACCCGACATAGCGGGCTGGAACTCCGGCGGCCCTGCACAGGGCGATGTAGGAGAAGGAATATTCGGAGCACGATCCGTTCTTTCTCTTCAGAACGGTGGGGGCAGTGTTCCAACCGCCGGCGAGCTTATATTCCATATTCTCTATCAGGTACTGGTAGAGTTTCCTGGCGCGCCAGTAGAGGTTGGGCTCGTCCCCGACGACCGTGCGGACGATCTCCTTTATGTAGGGATCTTCGATGCCGTACTTGACATCGTTCGCCAGATACTTCTTCTTGATCTTTTCCGGGATCTTGCCTTCGATATCCTCCGGGAATATGAAATAGCGGATTGCCGATGTTTCGATCTTCGTTTTCATCGTTACCTCTATCGATTCGCCCGATTTCATGTCCTTGAAATTGAACCTCGCGATCTTCTGATTCCATTCGTCTTCGATGAATTCGGGTTTAATGGAGAACTCGGGAGGGGCGAGCAGCCTCTGGTTCGGCCTGTCGGTAGGCACCGCGTAATAAATATCGAGCGAAGCGATCTCGCCTTCCCCCATCGCCACCGCTTCCGTCGTGAACTCGATAGCTGCCCTTCTGGGATCGTACGTTTTATACTTATCGCCGTCCTTTACGACTAGGCGGTACAGGGCGTCGCTCTGGTAGTCCGTGTTGAGCAGGAATCCGTCCTTCCAGGCGAGTCCCCAGGCAAAACGGCCTGGGGCATCCAGTATCAGCACTACGATGCCGTTTCCTGGATCTATCATGTAGATGCGGTCCTCGAGCCTGTCAGAGCACCATAGGTATCCACCGCCGAAAGTTATACCTCTGGGGTCCCTGGCGGGTGAGGGGAACGAGATTATCGTCGTACCGTCGCCCGGGTCTATCTTGAGGATCATGTCCTGCCCGTTATCGCAGATCCAGAGATTTTCGCCGTCCCAGGCGATGCCGGTAGGGCTCGGAGTCGGAGAATCCAGGGTTCTCACAGTCATCCCGGTCTCGATATCGGTCGCATAAATCCTCGAGGCGGATGGATCGGTGCTCCAGAGAAGTTGTCCATCCCAGGTGATGCCGGATGGAAAATACCCGGGCGAGGTGATCGAGCGCAGGACGGTCCCGCTGGAGTCGTCGATCATATTAAAGGAATCGTTCTTTCTGTCGGCTATCCAGACATTTTTTCCGGTCCAGGCTACGCCGGTTGGGTGAGTGAAAGGAAGAGCGGTCTGTTTCGATATGTCGCCGGGAGCCGCCGACATGATGCCGGTTGTCAGGATAAGGGCGATAAATATGAGGGGGAGTATTTTCATTTCGAACCATCCTTTCAGGATCGAAGACGATGGGAACAGGTCTCTATAAACGGAATCGTAACGGGGCCTATTCTAGAAGAACGGTTGTATCGCGGTCAACTTTCAAAATGTAACGGGAGCGGCAACTCTTCGATATACAATATCTTATTAAGGGTTTACAAACCGGGGTTTCATTGATAGAATGGAACGTGTCAGCCCCTGTTCGTATAATATACCCAGGCTTTTTCCAGATCGCCGGCTCGGTGGAAATGCGCTGTATTGTAAAAAGAACGGACACCTGCTTCTTCCCCCGGCTATTGCTGACCGTCTTCCTGACATTTTTCTTCGTCATTTCAGGCCCTTCCGCCTGCTACGCCGCTCGGAAGGGATCGCAGGTCTTCGCCTCCGGCGCGATGATCTCGACGGCATGTCCGGAGGCTACGAGGGTAGGTTTGGATGTGTTGGCGAAGGGGGGAAACGCGGTCGATGCCGCGATAGCGGTCGGCTTCGCCCTCGCCGTTTCATACCCAGCGGCCGGGAATATCGGCGGCGGCGGATTCATGCTCGTGAGGATGGCGAACGGGGATAAAACATTCATAGATTTCAGGGAAACGGCGCCGTCGGCCTCATCGGAAACGATGTACCTGGATTCAAAGGGCGGAGTCATAGAGGATCGGAGCAGCATAGGACACAAGTCCGTCGGAGTGCCGGGCACCGTTGCAGGCCTCTTCAGGGCGTACCGGCTATACGCAACATTCGACTGGGTCGAGCTGATAGAACCGGCCGCCTTGCTGGCCGACGAAGGATTTCCCGTCAGCCGGGAGCTGGCCGTATCGCTCAGGAGAATCCGCCAGTATATCGATGAATACCCGGCCCTCGGGAAATTCCAGAGAAGGGACGGCAGGCCGTTATTGCGGGAGAATATTCTCTACCAGCCCGATCTCGCCGCTACGCTCAGAAGAATAGCGCGGGAGGGACCGGAAGATTTCTACAAGGGAAAGACGGCCGAACTGATTGTCGGCGAGATGGAGCGGGGCGGCGGGTTGCTGACAAAAGCCGATCTTGAAAATTACAGGGAGGTCCTTCGTCCACCCGTCACGGGAAGTTACCGTGGTCTCGAGGTAATCTCGGCTCCTCCGTCCAGCTCTGGCGGAACGATGCTTATAGAGATACTCAATATACTGGAGAATTTCGAGCTCGAAAAGCAGGATTTCCACTCGGAAGAATCGGTTCACTGGATTATCGAAGCAGAGAAGAGGGCCTTCGCCGATAGGGCGAAGTATATGGGCGATCCGGATTTCGTAGATATGCCTGTATCGATGCTCGTTTCGAAAAAGTACGCGGGGAAGCTGGCGAGTTCGATCGTGGAGAAGGCGACCCCTCCTGAAAAATTGGATAACCCCGTCCCTACGGTGGGGGAGGAGAGCGAGGAGACTACGCATTACTCTATCGTCGATCAATACGGGAACGCCGTATCGGTAACCACGACACTGAACAGCGCCTATGGATCGAAGGTCGTGGTGAGGGGAGCGGGATTCCTTCTGAACAACGAGATGGACGATTTCTCGATAAAGCCCGGATATCCAAACCTGTACGGACTGACGGGAGGCGAGGCGAACGCCATAGCCCCGGGCAAACGCATGCTGAGCTCGATGGCGCCGACGATCGTTTTGAAGGAAGGAGACCTGTTCCTGATTCTGGGAACTCCCGGGGGGTCTACGATCATCACGACGATAGCCCAGATAATTGTCAATATAGTGGATTTTTGCATGAGTCCCCTGGAAGCCGTTTCGGCGGGGAGGTTTCACAACCAGTACCTGCCTGATATCGTATATCACGAAAAGGGCATATTCCCTAGGGGGCTTATGGAAAGACTCGAAAAGAGGGGGTACCGCTTGAAGACAAAAGAGTCGATAGGGGATGCCCAGGTTATCATGAGCAGAAAAGAGGGCTTGTATGGCGTATCCGATCCACGGGGAGGCGGAAAATCGCTCGGTATGGATAAAAGCGGCAATTAAAGCAATGACAGGGGGAAAAAATGAAGAGCATTAAAATATCTCCGGCGATCTTGGTTCTGGCAGCGTTTATAGCGATCCTATCGGCCTCGGATCTTGCCGCTACGGAGCTCGATCCCTACCAGATGCAGGATATATTTTGCCGGTTTCCGTTCGCCAAGCTGATCCCGTTGGACAACGGCCATGCCTGGGGAATGATGTACGCCGATGTCTACGGGAAGATCTACCTGAAGAGGGCTACCGATAAGGGATGGAAACGGGAGTGGGAATTGACGAATCTCGGGGCCAAGATTCGAAAATACTTCATTCTCGACGTGGATGGCGATGGAATCCAGGATATCGTGATCGCGACGGTCACCGGCAGGCTGCTGATATACAGGATGGACAATTACCAGAACACCTGGGAGAATATAGAGGATAACTTCACCAGCATCGAGGCCATAGACATAAAGAACATAGATTCGGATCCTCAGATGGAAATAGTGATGCTGGCGGATGGGAAGATATACATCATTGATGCGAGGGATAAGCACAGGCAGTGGATAAGCGAGAGGGAGTTCGAAGCCACAGAGCTGTTGGTCGACAATATAGATAAAGACGATCCCATGGAGATCATCCTTAACACGGGCATTGTAATAGACAGCAAGTTTCGTATAATCGATATAGAATGGGACAGGCCTTTCGGTGACAGGATAGCCACTTTCGATATCAACAGCGACGGGTACAAGGATATTATAGGAGAGTTCGCCGACTATTCGCTCCAGATATTCGATACGAAAACGGAGAGGGAGGTTTGGTATTAGGATGACCATATATGGAAAAGTATTGAGGATTTTCGACGAGAGATCGCTTCTGGTGAATATCGGGACCAGGGAAGGGCTCAAGAGGGGGGACAGCGTCGTCGTGATAGAGCGCGGAGGCGAGGTAAAGGATCCAGAGTCCGGAGAGTCGCTCGGAGATCTCGAGCTGGTGAAGGCTAGACTGGTAGCCATAGACGTACAGGAGAAGATGAGCGTCCTGGAAACGGAGCATTCAATAGCCAAAGAGGGAGATATGCCCCTAAGCTCAAGAATGGTAAAAGATTCCGTCAAGCAGGATTGGAATACCGGTCTCATGCAGGTTGCCGCAGGAGAAC
>CAZPAH010000021.1:27463-31040 GCA_964584495.1 uncultured bacterium
CTCCCTTCGATACGCCCCGTATCCGTGGGGGATACTGTAAGGGCGAGCATCTAACCTATAGGTAATTCTATTCAATAAAAAGGTTTTCAATATACCAGGGATATGGTATAATGCGCGAACAACAGGGCATGGTGTATCGACTTCAAGAGATGAGGAGGGAAGCGTTGAATAAAAAGTTACTGTTCGGTATCGTAGGGGTCTGCTTCCTGTTGTTTTCGGCCGCGGGAGTGGCGGCTCTTGAGTTCAAGACAGAGAAGTTCGCACTCAACGGCAGTGGATCATTGATGGATTCTCCACCATATTTTTTCAGCACCGTTATCAGTGGAACGCTGTCACCGGGGACGTTCATATTTTGGCTGGACGACACCGGTTGGCCGACGGACGACATTGGAACACCCAACAATGAAAGATGGGATTTTATCTTCAGCAACTACTTTATTTACGACAGCACGATCGACAACGAGGGATGGGACGGCAAGTTTCCATCTTCGACTCTTGGAGAGACCGCACCATCTTGGCGATGCTACACCGAAGCGGGGGACACGCTCGGTGGACTTTGTTCGGATTTCACGATTACAATCAGGGATTACAACGGAAACGGCATTTTGGACGACAACGAGTATATCAACAAGGTTTTTTCGGCCGGACTTGTGTGTTACATAAATTACGGTAAAGGTTGCTTTACCAGTTTCTGCGGCCAGGGCAGCTGCTCCGGAACTCTCGATCTTGTTGATGAAGAAACTTGGGAAGAGGAATTATACGTTCCTTCAGCGACCTCAGCTTCAGGCAGGCTGGACCTAAGGGATGTCGGTTGCGAAACGGGCGTCGCACCGTCGAACTGGGGCCAGATCAAATCTATACATAGGGACTGAGGCTAACGAAGTTGAAAGGAAGTGATTATTGATGAAATGCCACGCAGTAATTTTCCTCTTCCTGGGTGCGATTCTGGCGCTGGTTCCGGTTAGCTTGGGCGCGGTGGATTTGCCGGATTCCCTGTTTCTGGAATTCGATTTCGAGGGCTTCGGAAATCTCGTACAGGCATCACCACCGCTTTATTCGGGCGATGTATACGCCGGAAGCTCCGTCGTTGTCGGTGCGACTTGGTGGATGCAGATCGACGATTCCACATGGCCCCCCGTGACGGATCCGGCGACAAGGTGGGATTATATTTTTAACAATTACTTTGTCTACAACGGCACGACCGGATCGTGGACGGCGAAATTCGACGCCACAACCCTGCCGACAAAGCCGACCTGGGAGATAGATCATCCCGTAAACGGCACGATGGGCGGGACGCTCGTGATATCTTTCACATTCGGCGACTGGGACATGGACGGCATTCTCGATATCGAGGAGCAGATGTTCGGCTCGTTCTCGGGAACGATGCTTGTCATGAAATACGGAACTGGCAATTTCTACAAGTATTGCGGAAGCGGCGCCTACAACGGAGTATGTCAGAACGCCGATCCTGCAAACTTCGTCGATGACTATGTCGAAGGCCATTGCATCCTCGACTTGATCAATTGCCAGATCGGAGTAAGACCGGCCACGTGGAGCTCGATCAAATTCGGTAATTGATATTCAACGAGGTTGAAAACCGATAGTCAGGCGTACCCACATAGATGTGGGTACGCCTTCGATTTGTCCGGGAACAAAGCGGATTTCGCGTGCGGCCTCCACGGCCGACCTGTTTAGGATTTCCTCCGGAAGGCCCTTACTCACCCTGATTTCCTCGACTTCGCCCTTTTCGTTGACGAACAGCATCAATTCGACTTTACCTTCGATATTCCTTTGCGCGCCCTCCGGATATTTCGGCCAGGGTATGTACATCGGTTTGGGCTCGACGGTGGTCCGTCTCGGACCGGGTGTTCCGTCGCTGCCTCCGCTAGAAGGAGATTTCAGCGGCTTGATGTCCAATGCGGGCTCTCCAAGATCGTCCAGAAGCGAGTGTTTTGTTTCGTCTTCGCCGGGCACAGGCGGCAGGTTTTGCTTTCTTTCCTTGGAAGGCGGCTCCGTAATAGAGATGAGCGAGAAGGGCCTGTCGGTCGGCTTGAAAGTCGTCGTTCCTCCCTCACCGGGAAGCTCCGTTTTGAATACATTCAGGTAGGCCGGTTTAAGAAGCAGGAAAACGATGAGATGAATGGCAACGGCGATTCCGATTATAATGATCCAGTCCCGCCTGCTACGCCTGGATCTTAATACGTTAAATTTCTTGCTGCCATCCATCGGCATATCCTGCCACTTTTAATCTATCAGATATGTTGCATTGAACAGGCGGTTCGTTGTATGTTACAAACAGTAACAGTATATTATTTAGTTCAATAAAGTGCAAGGAACCGGGAGCGAGCAGGGGCGATGGCAGGCATTTCCCGAAAGGAAATCACAATCCCCAACATTCTCACCTTCCTGAGAATACTGATGGCCATCACGGCCGCTATCTTGTTCCGGGAGAATACATTCCATGCATTCGCCGCTTCCATGCTCATCGTCGCCTCTTTCCTGGATTTTTTCGACGGATGGTATGCCAGGAAGTTTCACCAGACCACCAGGCTGGGCACCCATCTCGATCCTTTCGCCGACAAGGTCCTGATCGCGGTGGTGTTCGTAGTTCTCAGCTTTGCCTTTCGCTGGATATGGTTTTCCCTCTTCGTGGCGATAATCCTGCTCAGGGAGATCCTGATCACGATCTTCAGGATGGTTGTCAGGAGAAAGTCCGGGGATTTCGTGCCGGCCAGCAGGTTGGGCAAGCTCAAGACGACGGTTCAATGCGTTGTCGGCGATTCGTTGCTTTTCTATATCTATATCATGCCGGGAATGCTGCCCGATCGTAACTGGTTTATATTCATCGTGATGCTGGCAACAACGTTCGTTACTGTCGATTCGGGGCTGCGATACCTGCTGCCGCGATGTTCGGACGGAAAGAAGCGGTCGGTAATCGAGAGATTGATCCAGTCTGCTTTTGGTGTAAGTGCTAGGGAGGTATGAGGATGGACCTTTACAAGGCGATTAGGAATCGCACGAGCGTAAGATCTTATAGATCCGAACCCGTGGAAGAAGAGAAGATTGAAAGAATAATAGAAGCGGCACGTCTCGCGCCATCCGGAAAGAACGGTCAACCCTGGACTTTCATAATAATCAGAAATGAAGACACGAGAAAACAGCTGGTTCCCGCTTGCAAGGACCAGAAATTCCTCGCGGAGGCGCCGGTAGTTATAGCCGCATGCGGCAGGGAGGATCTCGCCTACAAGAAGATGGGTGGATACTGGAACAGCCTCCCCGTGGATATCGGGATAGCGTTAGAGCACCTGATGCTCGCGGCGGAAGTGGAAGGGTTGGGGACATGCTGGATAGGAGCCTTTATTGAGGAGGAGGTCCGGAAGATCCTGCGAGTGCCGAAGGAAGTGAAGATCGTGGCGCTGACGCCGGTTGGTTATCCTGCGGGGGAGAAGATCATCAGGCCACGCAAGGCAGCGGAAGAGATCGTTATGTATGAAACGTGGGAGGAGAGGTGATGAGAAGGTTATGCAGATCTTTGATGATCCTGTTCGTGATGGGAACCCTCGTTTCGGCGCAGCAG
>CAZPAH010000022.1:0-2051 GCA_964584495.1 uncultured bacterium
CCGAGATATCTGTAATCAACATCCTGAGCGACGATATTGGTTTACTCCGGAAGCGCAACTTGCCTGGTTCTACTACGAAGCGCAGCGCTACTCGGATGCACAGCCCTACACCGAGCAGGCGCTGAACCAGAATTTTGCCAAGTGGGGTATGCGAGGCGATTGGCCGTCCTTGTCATGGCGATTGGCGGATATCAAGTTTCACCTGGGCCACTACGAGGAGGGTGGGAAGGCACTTTCGGATCTGGTGGACGCCGTGAGAGACGGTCGGGCGAACAACAGCACGTTTGAGGTACCGTCCCTGAATCAGGTTGCCTGGCTGCTGGCGACGCACTGGAGAGCGGAACTGCGCAATGGGACTGAAGCGGTTCGATGGGCGACCAAGGCCTGCAACTTGACCCAAAGGAAGCACGGCCCCTACTTGGACACGCTGGCGGCCGCGTACGCCGAGGCCGATCGTTTTGACGATGCGGTGGAGTGCGAGAAAGAGGCCATACAAATGCTGGGAAACACGCCGGCGGAAGCGGTGAGGGCGGACTACGAATCGCGACTGAAGCTGTACGAGTCGGGCCAGCCGTACCGGCAACCTGCGCCCCCCTCCGGAAGTTGAATGCGTATGACACTGACCGGTTTCAAGGCCGCTTTCAGTTGCGATCGGCGAAGAGGGTTCCAGGCGTACCCCGGCACGCCTCCGAGCCCTTTCCACCTCTGGCCTTGACTACAGGCTCTTCGCTCGATCTCGCGACAGGACCCGTTCTGGAACCCGTTGGAGGCGACCGCGTCACCTCGGCGTGATGGTTGGAGCAGATGCAGGACACTGAGATACAAGTGTGTGGGTCCAGAAGGGAACGTTGACCACGAGAAGGCGGAAGACGCCTGACAATGCAAAGGAGAACCGCATGAAGAGCCAATCCGGAATAGAGCGATCCACTCGGAGACAATTCTTGACTCGTCACCTGCCGGCGGGGGCCCTGGGGTGCCTCGCGGCTGCGGGCGTCGCAACTTCTGCCGACACGCAGCCTGCCGATAGAGCTTCGGGAGCGGCAGGCGGTCAAACGGCCGGGGCGTTCGAGCAGATGTTGCAGCGGTACGCCGAAGTGACCGTGAAGGTGGGGCTCAACCTGCGACCGGGGCAGCGCCTGTTCATCGTGGCTTCCGTCGAGACCGCGCCGCTGATCAGGCAGATCACCACGTCTGCCTACCATGCTGGAGCGCGGTTCGTGGATGTGGTCTGGAGGGATCAGCAACTGGACCTGCTGCGTCTTCAGCACGCGCCTCGCGAT
Source organism: uncultured bacterium (assembly GCA_964584495.1). GTDB lineage: Bacteria > Krumholzibacteriota > Krumholzibacteriia > Krumholzibacteriales > Krumholzibacteriaceae > CAZPAH01. The sequence continues at coordinate 1,281 of CAZPAH010000022.1, forward strand.
TCCTTCCAGGAATTCCCCGACTGGCCGACAGAGGCGGCCCTGGAATACCTCAACCGGGGTGACGCAGTCCTGCAGATCTTCGCCGAAGACCCGGATCTGCTGAACGGTCAAGACCCGCGACTCGTGGCGGTGTCCGGCCAGGCGATGATGGAGAAGTTCGGTCCGGTCATGAGCCGGATCAGCCGCAATGAAACGAATTGGCTGGTGGTTCCCGCCTCGGTCGAGGGCTGGGCGGCAAAGGTCTTTCCCCACCTGCCCCCGTCGCAACAGCAGGCCAGACTCTGGGACGCCATCTTCGAGATGTGCCGTCTGAACTGCGCGGACCCCGTGTCCGCCTGGCAAGATCACGTGGCGGCCTTGCAGGCCCGGTGCGATTACCTCAACGGCAAGCGGTATGCCTGTCTGAAGTATACCGCTCCCGGAACGGATCTGACCGTGGGGCTGCCCGAAGGGCATATCTGGAAGGGGGGCCGGCTCACCAGCGGCAATGGAATCGCCTTCGTCCCCAACCTGCCGACCGAGGAGGTCTTCACGCTGCCCCACAAAGACCGGGCCAACGGCACCGTCCGCGCCACCAAGCCTCTGAGCCACCAGGGCATGATGATTGAGGACTTTGGCTTCCGCCTTTCGCAGGGACGCATCGTCGAGGTGACGGCCGCGCGGGGCCAGGCTCTGCTCAAGAACCTGATCGATAACGTGGCAGGGGCCTCCCGGCTTGGTGAGGTGGCCCTCGTGCCGCACAGCTCACCCATCTCTCAATCGGGGCGGATC
>CAZPAH010000022.1:2061-23478 GCA_964584495.1 uncultured bacterium
CGCCTTGATCGACGAAAACGCGGCCAGCCACATCGCGTTCGGCAACGCCTATCGATTCACTCTCGAGGGCGGCGAAACCATGTCTCCGGAGGAGTTTGCCGCCGCCGGTGGCAATGAGAGCATGGAGCACATGGATTTCATGGTGGGCTGCGATGAATTGATGGTGGACGGAGTCCTGGCCGACGGCACCACCGAGCCCGTCATGCGGAAAGGCGAGTGGGCCTTTGCGGTGTGAGTCTCAAGGGGTATGCAGTTAGCCAACTCAAGGCCAAGCCGCACGAGAAGACCGGAGAATTGCGCCATGGCAACGGTGCCGGGAGGCGTCTGGCGATGACGGGACTTGAGGGTACCGCGATGCGGACTCGGTTGTCCACCCTCCAAGGAGTCAGAACGTTGTCGTAAGCGACGCTGAGCCTATGTAGTAGAGGCGGGAGACGGCAGGCCACGTTGAATCCGGCCGGAACGATCTTCTCGAGGGCGGCGGATATGTCTTTCGCCACATCGGGATCGGCCTTCTCGTTGATCGTGACGGCCGCCGTCGTGTGGGGCACGAATATATGGCAGACTCCGTCCCTTACGCCGCTCTCCACTATCAAACGGCGGATTTCAGCGGTTATATCGTTCATCTCATTGCGGTTGCCGGTGCGAACCGTGATCTCCTTTATCATAAGAGGCCTCCCTGTTAATCCCTATGCCTTCCATTGTGAGTCTACAGCAATGGGCGAAGATTGTGTAGGACCGACTATCCTCGTCAGATCGGGGTGCCGGGGCGCGCCCATCCCCTTCTCAGTGAAGCCTTGACCCTGGATGGCGGGTTACGTATAATCCTTTTCCCGGTCTTCGTTTCGTGACTGCCGGAAACGGCCGGCCGGGCGAGATAATCTTTTATTCCGCCGCAGCCCTCACCGGGGCGGCCGGCGTCGGCCGGAAACGGCCGGGGGTACATCTAAAGGAGGTTGGGAGTAATGTCATTGAGCGGATTCGAGCCGAAGGAGCTCTGGAAACATTTCGAGAAATTTCTGAGCATCCCCCACTGCTCCGGTAACGAGACCCAGATCGGCGAATATCTGATGTCGTACGCGAAAGGGCACAACATGGAAGCGGAGCGGGACGAGACCGGGAATGTCGTGGTTCGTGTTCCCGCCACTCCAGGGCACGAGAAGGCCCCCACCATAGTTCTTCAGGGGCACCTTGACATGGTGGGAGAGAAGAATTCCGATGTTCAGCACGACTTCATGAAGGATCCGATCCAGGTCGAAATAGACGGCGAATGGCTAACGGCGAAGGGAACGACTCTCGGCGCCGATAACGGAATCGGTCTTGCCGCCGCGTTGGCCTCGGCGGAAGCTGAAGGGGTCGTCCACGGCCCGCTCGAGATTCTGGCGACGGTCGACGAGGAAGTGGGGCTTACCGGAGCGGGCAAGCTGAAGCCGGGATTCGTAAAGGGCAAAACGATGCTCAACCTCGACTCCGAGGAGCTTGGGGCTGTCTATATAGGGTGCGCTGGGGGCGGCGATTCGACGATCACCCTTCCTTTCGGCAAGACGGACGCGCCGGCCGGCACGAAGAGTTTCCTGCTGAAGGTGGCCGGGCTTCGAGGCGGCCATTCCGGAATCGATATCATCGAACAGAGGGGAAATGCCATCAAGATCCTCGCCAGGCTGCTGCACAGGATCGTCGGTTCCCAGCCTTGCCATATCGTCGCCCTTACAGGCGGGAACAAGAGGAACGCCATACCACGCGAGGCGTGGGCGGACCTCATGATTCTCGATACGGCCGTCGACGAGGTCGCCGAGCTGATTTCGGTAGAGGTCGATAAGATCAAGGAGGAGCTGGGCGGGAGGGAAGCCGCTCTGACGGCGACCCTGGAACCTTCCGACGAGATCCATGCAGAGGTTCTCGACGACCCCTCCCAGAGAAAAGTGCTGGATCTCCTCCTGGCTATCCCCCACGGTGTCGAAGCGATGAACTATGATATCGAGGGGCTGGTCGAAACATCGAACAACCTTGCGACCGTCTCGACCGGAGGAGCCGAAATAGTTATCGGTACATCGACGCGCAGCTCGATAGTCAGCGCCCTCCAGGCGCTCAGGGACAGGATAGCGGCCGCCGCAAGGCTTGCTGGAGCCGGGATCGAGGAGAACGATCCCTATCCGGGATGGAAGCCGAACCTCGATTCGGAGATTCTGAAGCTTATCAAGAAGGTTCACGAGAAGGTATTCGGAAAGGCTCCGGAGATGAAGGCGATCCATGCGGGGCTGGAATGCGGGATTATCGGTGAAAAATACCCGGGAATGGACATGGTCTCATTCGGCCCATGGATCGAGCACCCTCATTCGCCCGAGGAAAGGGTAAATATCCCTTCGGTCGAATCATTCTGGAAGCTGTTGAAGGCGGTGCTGGAGGAATTGGCATAACTGCCGGGTGGCACCCAAATTGCTTGACTTTAACGGGGGAAATGGTAATATTCGTTCGAAAAAAAGTATCTATAGGGGTGTAGCTCAACTGGCTAGAGCATCGGTCTCCAAAACCGGGGGCTGCGGGTTCAAGTCCTGCCACCCCTACATTTTTATTTTTCCCCTGTTACGTATTTCCCGTTGAAGGAGTTTTCAGAAGAGTCGGAGGGAGAGTCTTCATGGGCAAGAAAAGGGTCACGAGCGGCATGAGGCCGACCGGCAGTATGCACCTGGGCAACCTGCTCGGAGCCCTGAATAACTGGGTGCGTCTACAGGACGAGTACGAATGCTTCTATTTCATAGTCGACTGGCACGCCCTTACCACACCGGGAGGCGGGAGCGCCGTAGGATACGAGAACCTTGGCCGCCTGCGCGATAACATAAGAGAGATGGCGGTCGACTGGATATCGGCGGGGCTCGATCCGGACAAATGCTCGATCTTCGTGCAGTCGCATGTTCCCGAGGTCGCCGAACTGCACCTTCTCTTCTCGATGATAACTCCGCTCGGATGGCTGGAGCGCAATCCGACGTTCCGCGAGATGGTCCAGGGCTACAAGATCGAATCTCCGAGCTACGGGCTTCTCGGCTACCCTACCCTTCAGGCGGCCGACATTCTTGCCTACAAGGGGGAGTACGTGCCCGTCGGGCGGGACCAGGAGGCGCATGTCAACATGACGCGGGACCTGGCCCAGAGATTCAACAGCCTTTATGGAAAGAACGTGTTTCCCATCACTGAGACGTTGCTGACGGAGGTCCCGAAGGTGCCGGGGTTGGATAGCGTGGACAGGAAGATGAGCAAATCGGCCGGCAACTATATAGCCCTTTCGTTCAGCGGGGAAGAAACCGTTAAATGCATAAGAAATATGTTCACCGACCCCGTAAAGATTCGTAAGGACGATCCGGGGCATCCCGGAGGGTGCGTGGTTTTCGCGTTTCACGGAATCTACAACCGGCCGGAGCTGGAAGCGGTACGCTCCGAATGCGAATCCGGGGCGAGAGGCTGCGTCGACTGCAAAATGCAACTGGCGGAAAGGATGAACGACGAGCTGGAGCCCGTAAGGAACAGGCGGAGGGAACTAGAGGAAAAACCGGAAACTGTCATCGAGATCCTGCGTGCCGGCGCCAAGAGGGCGCGCGAGGTGGCCGGTGAAACGCTCAGGGAGGTAAGGGAAGCGATGAGCCTGCCGGAAAGGGAAAGTGTCTGATGTCCAGTGCGACAGATTTTTTCATAGGGAAATTCCGTAAGAATCTTCTCAGCGCGGATGAGCCTGGACGCAGCTTCCGACCGAGGCCCTACAGGAACGCCGCCGTGCGTTTCCGGAAATGCCGGATGGATGATTTCGAGGAGAGGAAAGATATTCTCGTCAACGAGGCGGGTCTCAACGCGTTTCTTTTCAGGGCGGATATGATCCCCGGTTGCGACCTCCTTTCCGATTCGGGCACGACGACTATGACGATGGAACAGTGGTCCAAAATGTTGCTCGGTGACGAGGCGTACGGCTCCAACGAGGGATACTTCGAATTGAAGGACCGGATCGAGGAGATTTTCGGCCCCGGTTGGGGGGATACGAACGGTTCGAAGGGAGGGGCTTCCGAAAATCTCTTCATATTTCACCAGGGGCGTGCGGCGGAAAACGCGTTTTTCTCAGTTCTCTCGAGGGAGCTTGCGGCCCGGGAGCCGGAGCGCGGCGGCGGAATGTCCGGAGACCTGATGCCGGAATTGAAGGAGCGGATAGAGGCGAAGACGGTTTCGCTCATCGGCGGCGGCACGGGCGCAACGCCGTTCATCATTCCCAGCAACTCGCATTTCGACACGACCCAGGGAAATATCGAGGACAAGCGGATGATCCCGCTGAACCTTCCGTGCCGGGAACATCTCGAGGGAAGGGAAGATTATCCCTTCCGGGGGAACATGAACCTGGAGGAGCTGGATAACCTGTTGGCCAACGAGGGAGCAAGGGTGCCCTTGGTGTATCTTACCATAACCAATAACACCGGCGGGGGGCAGCCCGTTTCCCTAGAGAATATACGAGGGATAAGGAAGATAACGAGGAAGCACGGTGTGCCGTTTTTCTTCGATGCCTGCCGTTTCGCGGAGAACGCGTGGTTTATAAGGCGAGACGAGAAGGGGTACGGGGCAAAACCCATAGCGGAGATAGTCCGCGAGATGTTCGAGCATGTGGATGGTTTCCATATCAGCTTGAAAAAGGACGGGCTCGTGAACATGGGAGGTGGGCTCTTCATAAGGAAAGGCGGCGATTTCGAAAGGTGTTTCCCCGGATTCGGTGGAAGGATCGTCGATCACCAGATAATGACCGAGGGGCATCCGACCTACGGCGGGCTTCCCGGGAGGGATCTGATGGCCGTATCGGAAGGGCTGCGCACGGTGATCCGCCCGGAGTACCTGGATGCCAGAATCGTTCAGGTAGAGAGGTTCGGGGAAAAATTGTCTTCAGCGGGAATACCGGTAATCAAGCCGATTGGAGGTCACGCCGTCTATATCGATTTGGACAGGTTCTTCGCCGAAGGGGATGCCGGAGACGAGTTCATGGGGATATCGTTCTCGGCCCTTCTGCTCATCGGCGGGCACAGGGTCTGCGAGCTCGGAACCTACGCGTTCGGGACCTGCAGGGACGGCAAGGAGATTCCACCCAATCCACGGATCAATTACGTCAGGGCGGCGGTCCCCCGGCTAGCCTACGAGGATCAGGACCTCTTCTCCGTGGTGGAGGCGGTACGGGTGCTCGCCGATGACAGGGACAGGATACCAGGAGTCAATGTTGACTACGGCAGGGAGCTGCCACTGAGGCATTTCAAGAGCAGATTCTCCTTCAAAGAATAACCGCTGCGTTCCTCCGGCACGGCCGGCCGTCGGGCGGAGACGGGGACTTTCCATCCCCAGGACGCGGAGGATACGCCGATCTGCAATCATTCCTTCATGTTAAGAGGACATTCGCGGCATCATTTTTTTAATTGTGGAATGCTTCATGCTTGACTGACTGTTTGACTTAAGCAGTCAGCCGGGATCCCTCTCCGGGCGCATCTCGCCGGTGCAGGCGGGGCCGCGGCATTGCATAATCGATTGGACAGTGCCCTTAACCGGATGGTTTCACCGGGAAAGTGCAGGATGCACTGGCTGTCCCGGGATGAAAGGTGTGCACCATTGATTGAGAAGACCAGCGATAACGGAAATGCCCCGGAAAAGCCGGAAACTGCCATCCCCGCCTTGCCGGGCGGCGAGAAGAGACAGTTGTCGGCGATCATGGAGATCGCCAATGCCATCAACTCCCGGCTCGATCTCGAGACGATCCTCTCCATGATATCACGCGAGATGACAAAGATCATCGATTACGACGTCGGTTGTGTCGCGATCTACGAGAAGGATCAGAGCTGTCTCTATATTCGCCACGTCTACAGGAAGGATGGGGACAAGCACGGCGAGGGACGCTACGTTCCTCTCGACGAATCCAACCTGGTCGGCTGGGTTGCGATCAACAGGAAGCCTATCCTGAGGTACGATATTCCGTCGGACACCAGGTTCACCGAGATAATGCGAGAGGACAACCTGATGTCCGACATGGTCGTCCCGCTCATCGCCAGGGATTCTCTCGTGGGGACCCTCAATATAGGAAGCTACGAAAAGAACAAGTTCAACGAGTTCGATCTCGATCTGATCGAGAAATTCAGCCAGCTGACATCGATCGCGCTTGAAAACTCCCACCTGATGGAGGATCTGAAAGACCTGGGAGAGAAGTACCAGATGATAATGCGGAGCGCGACGGATATGATCCTTCTTCTCGACATCTCCGGAGAGATAGTGGAATGCAACGAAGCTATCACCAGACTGTTCGGCTACTCGATGGCGGAGCTGATCGGCAGGCCGGTCACCGATTTCACCCTGGCCTCGAGAAGGGAGGATGCCAGGAATTCGATAGGCAGGGCGCTTCGGGGAGAGCGTATTCAACGGATCGAGCTGCCGTACATCAAGAAGGACGGATCGCTTCTCTACATCGACGCCGAGTGCACGATAATAAAGATCAAGGAACATCCCTATCTTCTGGTTATATGCCATGATGTGACCGAGAAGAGGGCGCTGCAGGAGAAGATAACGATTCAGAACGAGGAGCTGAAGAACAACAACAAGAAGCTCGTTGAGCTGGATTGCCTGAAAAGCGAGTTTCTCGGCAGGGTCAGCCACGAGCTTCGCACGCCCCTGTCGATTATCATGGCATACACCGGGACCTTGCTGGAGGACGGCGGCGAGAAGATAGACGTCGAAACGCGCAACAGCTTTCTCGATGTCATCGACACGCAATCCAAGAAGCTGCTCGACCTGATAAACGATCTTCTGGATCTATCAAAGGTCGATATCTCGGAGACGATGCTGAATGTCACCGAGTCGAGCATCAACGAGCTGATCAGGATTTCCTCGGCACAGGTGATACCGTACGCAAGGCGCAAGGATGTCGAAATAAAGATGCTGGTGGACGAAGGCCTGCCGATCGTACGGATCGACCCGATGAGGATCAGGCAGGTGTGCGTCAATCTTCTCACGAACGCCGTCAAGTTTACCCCCCGCGGGGGAACCGTCCTGATAACATCGGCCCGCTCGGGTCCCGAGGTTGTCATTTCGGTCAACGATAACGGTCCCGGAATCGATCCTAAAGATATCGAGGGTATCTTCGATAATTTCACCCAGGTGGACGGAGGTGCCGCGAGATCGAATGATGGCATGGGGATAGGGCTCCGCCTGGTGAAGCATTATATAAAGCTGCATCATGGAAGGGTATGGGTCAAGAGCGAGAAGGGTATGGGTTCGACATTCTATTTCTCGTTGCCCCTGAAAAGCTGCGCGGATAACCTGGGCTTGATACCGGGCTGAGAACCATAAAGAGAACGGCGCCTTCGCATAGCAGTAGAATCGGACACTCCCTGCCCGATCACGGCAACCGACTTTGCAAAAAGCAATATAAAGGTGCATAATCGCCTATCCTGTCTTATCGCTGAATATAGTTTCCCGTATATCCCCGTGATTCCCGGCCCGTCATGACAGGCGTAATCGATTGTATAAATTTCAGATGAAGGGCGTGTGCCGGCAAGATCCACCATGCGGCCGACCGCAGCCGCCCTATCCAACATGTGGTACAGCATTTGCAAATTCGACTCGCGACAGATTACCCCGCTTTATTATCGGCAATTGAAGCCGGGGACTTTAATGATTTCCGGCTGATCCCTGTATCGCACGGAAACGGGAGCGTAAATGGTAACTTATCAGGGTCCTCTCGACCTGACTGAACTGGCCCGGCTCGTATCGACGGAATATGGAATCGATTTCTCCAAGTACCGCCAGTCGTGTCTCCACAGGAGGGTGATCCACAGGATGTCGATGGCCGGGTTCGACGATATCGAGCTCTACGCAAGTTATCTGGCCGGCCACCCCGACGAGATGGAGCGGCTGATGGATGTCGTTACCATACACGTAACCGATTTTTTCAGGGATATCGATGTCTTCGATACTTTTTCCAACAGGCCCTTGTCGATGATACTGGAAAAGAACCTCGCCGCCGGACACGATTCGATTAGGGTATGGAGCGCCGGGTGCGCCACAGGCGAGGAGGCTTACAGCTTCGGGATAATTCTTATGCATCTGCTTGAAAAGAGAAAGGTCGATATGAGGGTGGAGGTTTTCGGCACCGATATTTCCGAGGAATCCTGCAGAATAGCCCGCAGGGGTGTCTACTCATGGCGGAAGCTGGACAAGGTTCCTCCGCAGATCAAGGCGCGATACTTCGAGCCCGACGGTCCGGAATTCAAGGTGGTGCCGGAGATAATGAACCGCGTAAAGTTCCGCGTGCACGATCTTTTTTTGGATCCGCCGTATTCGATGCTCGATCTGATCGTGTGCCGCAACGTTCTCATCCATTTCAATCACGACGTCCGTTCGCAGGTTATTTCCCGTTTTTACGATGCCCTCGGCGACGGCGGGATTCTCATTCTCGGAAAAAGTGAAGCGGTGCCGCAGCAATCGGCCGCCTGCTTCAAACTGATCGAATCCAGAAGCAAGATATACATGAAGAAGGATTAATCACCGAATCCAGGGAGGAAAGAAATGTCGATTCCGAGGTTTGGCAGGACACTTAACGGAAGAGTCTATATCATAATGACGGTCTTTGCGTTCGTCGTTTGCGCGGTGACCTCGTTTATGCTCGTGAGGGTTTCCGGCGGTACGGCCTCGAACGCTGCCGGGGACAGGAATTCCCTGTGGGCCGGTTCTTTATCGGCCATCAACGAGGCGTTCGCGGAATCAGAATCGCAGGATTCAATCGATGAATCGATGCCGGGGCTCAGGGAGAAATACCCCTGGATAGTCTCTGTAGAGCTTACTGACCGGCCCGGGGTAAGCGGTGAGCCGATCCCCGAGGACGATGGGGATCACCGCTCGTCTGCCTCCGACGGGGTTCATGGGGACGGTCTCATAACTTTCAAGCTGTACCCTCGGGATTCCGCGAATGGGATCCTGAAGGTGACGGTCGATCCGGCGGGGATGCCGGTAAGCTCCGGCGGATTGAGATGGAAGATCCCCTCTATCGTGGCGGCGGCCCTTCTCGCCGTTTTTTCCCTACTGTACTATCTGATCTACACTGTCGTCAGGAAACCTGTGAGGCAGCTTTTGGAAGCGAGCAGGGTCCTTGCGAGCAACGCCAACGATCTTTCCGCGCGGATCGAGATCAAGTCGGACGACGAACTGGGGAGGCTCGGCTCGACCCTGAACGAGATGTTCGCCAATATTTCCGAAATCGTCAACGTCATCAGGACCACCTCGGATAAAGTCAATTTCTCCGCTCAGTCGCTTTCCGCTTCGACCGAGGAGATGAACTCGATCACCGAGGAGACATCCCTGACGGTGCAGAATATCGCGAAGTCCACCGATCTCCAGGCCCACAAGGTGGAGGAGATGATCAGGGAGATTAGGAATATGGAACGTTCCGTCAAGCAGGTCGCGAACAGCGCCGATCTGGCGGCTTCGGCCGCGACCAATGCTTCCTCGACCGCCACGAAGGGCGGGGATTCGGCCAAGGAGGCGGTCGAGAAGATCAACAAGATCTACGAAGTCACCACCGAATCCGCCTCGATTATAAGGCACCTGGGGGCGAGATCGAACCAGATAGGGGAGATCGTCGACGTGATAACGGATATAGCCGACCAGACGAATATGCTTGCCCTGAACGCCGCGATCGAGGCGGCGAGGGCCGGAGAGGCCGGCAGGGGATTCGCCGTCGTGGCCGATGAGGTGAAGAAGCTCGCCGAGGGAAGCGCTAAGGCGGCCGAGGAAATCGCCGCGCTTATACAAAAGACGCAGGAGGACACGCAGACTGCGGTCCAGTCGATCGAGCTCGGTTCCAAGGAGGTCACCGAAGGGAAGGAAGTAATCACCCGGACCGGCGAGTCGCTCGACGAGATCGTCGAGGTTCTCAAGAGCTCCAGCGACATGGCCAGAAGGATCTCCGCCGCTACCAAGGAGCTGAGCAGAGGAATGAAGAACGTCATAGATTCGATAGACGAGATATCCGGCAGTGCCGAGAAGAACGCTTCAGCGACGCAGGAAACGGCCGCCTCGATGGAGCAGATGACCTCCAGCATGGAGGATGTCGCTTCGTCGGCGCAGAGGCTCAGTGAAATGGCGATCCAGTTGCGGGAGAATGTCGGACGTTTCAAGATCTCCATGATAGACAAGGTGGACCAGGTCGTAGAGTTCTAAAGGAGCCGGCGGCCCAAAGGAGAGTGAAACTCCATGAATGTCAATAAAACCGTCAAGAATAGCGAAGCCGGAATACAGCTGGTCACTTTCAGGCTGGGGGAAGAACACTACGGGATACCGGTATCGAAGGTGAAGGAAATCATCAGGCCGATCGACTCTTTCCCCATTCCGGGAATGTCCGGGCCGGTCGAAGGAGTCATCAATCTAAGGGGGGAGATTATACCGGTGTTGAAGATCCACTCGGTCCTCGGGGTGAGATCGTCCGAGGAGAGCGGGGCGCAGAGAAAGAGGAGAACTATAATTCTCGATACGGAAGAGGGCGGATTCGGTTTCGTGGTCGACGAGGTGATGGACGTTGTGAGGGTGGCGCGTGAAGGGATGAAACCGGCGCCCGACGTGGGGATAGATGCCGGTGGAGCCGGGTCGATAACCGGGATCGTCGAGATCGGCGGCCGGATGATTATCTGCCTGGAGCCGGAGAGAATCGTCGCGGGATCCACCGGAGTTGAATCCGAGACGGCGGAAATGCTCGAGATTTGAACGGAGTTTCCCTGGGACTGGAGACTGCTCGAAGAAGAAAGGAATAGGGAAACGATCCGGTTTCCTGGCGAACAGAAGATGATCGGCATCAGTGAAACAGGTCCGTTGATAAAGGTCGGTATGGCGCAGTACAGAGTGGCCGAGGCGCCGGTAAAGATGATGACCCTGGCGTTGGGATCGTGTCTCGGGATAGTGCTCTATGACGCAGGGATGGGTGTCGGGGCGCTAGCCCATGTGATGCATCCCAGGAGGAACAGGGTCAAGAGCAACTCGAACAGGGCGAAGTTCGTCGATACGGCGGTCGAATTGATATTTTCGAGGATGTTGAAGAGGGGGGCCGATCCCGGCCGGATTACGGCGAAGCTGTTCGGCGGCTCGACAATGTTCGGACATGTAGTTGGAACCAGGGGTGTTATGCAGATAGGCGAGTTGAATATAAAAGAGGCACGCAGCGAGCTGGCGGCCAGGAATATTCCGGTCCTGTGCGAGAGGGTCGGTGGGCGAAGGGGGAGAACGATTCTTTTCGATCTCTCCGACGGAAGTGTCAGGGTGCGTTACGCGAACAATGAAGAGGAGATATGTTGATGAGGCGCGAAACAGCGGATAGCGGGCCTATCAGGGTGGTCGTCGGCGAGGATTCGCCCTTTATGAGAAGAATGATAACGGACTCTCTCGGCGGCGATCCGTCGATCGAAGTCGTCGGTGTGGCGGGGAACGGCCGGGAGGTGCTTAGGAAGCTGAACGATCTGAGACCGGACTGCATAACGCTCGATCTTGAGATGCCCCAGATGGACGGTCTCGAGACGTTGAGATACATAATGAGCGAATGGCCCACACCGGTGGTGATACTGAGCTCGCATACATCGGCCGGGGAGAAGATGGCTGTTACATGTCTCGAGTACGGAGCGGTGGATTTCGTGGCCAAGACATCCCGGGGGAAGAGATTCCCCGTGGACGAGTTGATCTCGAAGGTCAAGCTGGCCGCAACTGTGGACGCATCGAAGGTTAGATTCGCGCCGCCGGAAAGCCATCTCCGGGTGGGCGGAAAATCGGGGCGCGCAAAGGAAACGGACTGCCTCGTTGTCATAGGCGCCAGCACCGGGGGACCCCAGGCGCTGTCCGAGATCGTTCCCAGAATACCGGCGGGGCTCGATGCCGGTATCGTGATCGTGCAGCATATGCCCCCGAACTTTACCAAGTATCTCGCCGAAAGGCTCGACTCAAGGTCGGCGGTCGCGGTCCGCGAAGCGAAGGAGGGAGACCATTTCTTTCCGGGAAGAGTGCTGGTCGCACCGGGTGGAATGCATCTGTTCGTGGAGCAGAAGGTCGGAAAGCCGTCCGTCATGCTCATTCCGAGAAACGATCTGCAGCGTACCGCCTGTCCCTCGATTGATTTCACGATGACCTCGTTTTCCTCGGTATTCGGGGAACGTCTTCTATGCGTCATCATGACCGGCATGGGGCGGGACGGGACGGCCGGAAGCATCGCGGTCCATAGAAACGGCGGGAGAGTCATCTGCCAGGACAGGGAGACGAGCATGATCTTCGGAATGCCCGGAGCGGTTATAAGCGAGGGAAAGGCGGACCGTGTGGTCCGGCTGGCGGATATTCCGGCATGCATCCAAGAGCACGTGGAAATATTGAAGAAGAAAGAACCGGCACATGGAATCGAGTGACTATAAGGCGCTGTTCATCAGCGAGTCCAACGATATCGTGATGGCCCTTGAAAACGGCATCATGAATCTCGAGGGCAGCTCCGATCCGTCGTCGTGCGTCGACGAGCTTTTCAGGCAGGCCCACAATCTTAAGGGTATGTCCGGCGCAATGGGGTACGATTCGATCGTTGAGGTGAGCCACTCCCTCGAGAACGTGTTGTCCCGGTGCAGAGAGGGCGCGCTTGAACTGACATCGAGCGAGACGGATCTTCTCCTGAAGGTCGTCGACCGGCTTCGCGAGCTGATCGACTGGGAGATCGGGGAAAGCGGAGGAGAGCAGGGGACGGAATTGCTGGGGGAGATACTGGTGCTTCTTTCGCCTCTCAGCATGAGGCTCGATAAGGACCGTTCGAACAAGGAATGCGTCGAGGAGAAGAAACCCGAGGAAGCGGCCGGGTCAAAGACCGGTGAAACGACAAGAGTTCATGCCGAGGTCACTTCCACCAGGGTCGATCTGGAGAGGCTCGATTACCTCATGGATCTTGTCGGCGAGCTGGTAATCAGCAGGATACGTTTGAGCAGCCTGGCCGGAGAGCTGGAATGCAAGAACCTTTCCGACGAGCTCGTCTCATCGGGAAGGCTTATATCGGAGATTCAGAAGGAGATCATGGAGGCCCGCCTTGTGCCGGTCGGCCTGGTCTTCCAGAGGTTCAAAAGGGTGGTCAGGGATATAGCGAGGGAACTGGAAAAGGATATCGACTTCGAGATAACCGGGACGGATATCGGGCTGGACAGGACCGTCCTGGAGAGCATGGTCGATCCCCTGGTCCATCTTATCAGGAATGCCATCGACCACGGCATAGAGGGAGCGGACGAGCGGAGCGAGTTGGGAAAACCGGAATCCGGCACTATAGCGCTCAGCGCGCGAAGAGAGAGGAACCACGTGGTCCTCGAGATATATGACGACGGAAGGGGAATAGACAGGGAAAAAATCGTGAAGAAGAACAATGCTGCGAGAAAGGGGATGGGGGGCGCCGACGATCTGTCCGAGGACGAGCTGTTCAATCTTCTTACCAGTCCAGGATTCAGCACGAAGGATGCGGTCAGCAGGTTCTCCGGCAGGGGCGTCGGGTTGGATGTCGTCAGAAAGACGATCGACTCCCTCGGTGGATCGATGCGGATCGAGAGCGAGAGCGGATCCGGAACGACCATTTCGATGTCGATACCGGTGAACCTTTCAATAATAAAGGCCCTTCTTTTCTCTATCGGCGATGGTGTTCACGCCCTCCCGATAGAGTACGTCAAGGAAACGATGAGAATGGAACGGGGCGCTTTCAGGAGGATCGGAGGCAGGGAAGTCGTGCAGACGCAGGAAGGCCCGGTTCCGGTGGTCAATCCCGCCGAGATCTTCGATTGGTCCGTTACGGATGAAAGTGCCAGGTATATCAAGATCATCAAGGTGGAGATGGAGGATGGGACGGTTTGTTTCGTAGTAAGCAGGATCCTCGGCCAGCAGGACGTGGTGATCAAGGGATTGCCATCGTTGGTCAGGGGTACGGGAGGAATTTCGGGAGCGACCATTCTGGGAAGCGGCAAGATAGCTTTCATTTGGGACCCCCGGGTATTTTTTAACGAGAGGAGTACGCATGAGTCCGATAGAGAGACCGTCGTACTTGAGGGTTGACGCACTGAAGGAACTGGGCAACATAGGTTCCGCCCACGCCATAACCGGGCTGTCGAAATTATTGAAGAAGAGGGTCGATGTCTCGATCACCAACGTCGATATAATACCGCTGCAGATCATCTACACGCTTTTCAAGGGTCCGGAGTCGATGGTGTCGGTGGTCTACATCGAGGGTTACTGCGATGATTTCAGAGGGATGATGTTCCTGATATTCCCCCATCCAGAGGCGAACAAGATGATCGAGATGACAACGGGCAGACAGACGGATATCGGCAAGATCACCGACGAATACTCCCTTTCGACCCTCAGGGAAATTGGTAATATCATGTGCGGATGTTACTTGAACACGCTCGCCACGTTCATCAATCGCAAAATCATGCATTCGGTTCCCCAGCTTTCCCATGACATGCTGGGAGCGGTAATGGATTCGATTCTGGTTGATCTGAGCATGGAATCGGATTACGCGATCGTCCTCGAAACGGCCTTCACGCTGAGCGAGGAGGAATGCAAGGGATTCCTGTTCTTTATACCGACCACCGATTCGATCGATACGATATTCGAAGCGATAGGCGTCGAATAGAAAGGAGAGACGAAGTGAAAACCAGAGTGTTGGTGGTAGACGATGCGATCTTCATGCGCAAGATGATCTCGGACATCCTGGAAGGTCACGGGATGGAGATCGTGGGAGAGGCCGATACCGGCGCTGACGCGGTACAGAAATACGCCGAGCTCAAACCGGATCTCGTCACTATGGATATCATAATGCCGGAGATGAACGGCATAGATGCCGTGCGCGATATCATCGCGGCCGACTCGAACGCCAGGATCGTCATGTGCAGCGCTCTCGGCCAGCAGGCGCTTGTGCAGGATGCGCTGGCGGCCGGAGCAAAGGATTTTCTGATAAAGCCTTTCAACCCCTCCAGGGTGGTCGAGGTAGTCACGAGAGTACTTAACCAGGTTGTCGCTAATTAAGGAAGGTGCTGAAAGGACCGGTTATGCCTGAATTGAACAACAACGAACGCGAAATTATTCTTAGTTTCGCTTCGAGGGTTGATCGAAACGATCCCGGAGCCTTGAACAATCTCGGCGTTCTCTATTTCCGCAAGGGAATATACGGCGAGGCGATAGCGCAGTTCAAGGAAGCGCTGAAGATCGATCCGAAGTTCGACCTTGCACGGGACAACCTGCAGTATCTCTTTGCGGAGACGGGGCAGGAAGATCCCGATGTCAGCAGGTGGAAGAAAGAAGTCGAGGAGGATCCCGACAACGACGAAGCGAAGATGAGGCTCGGTGTCAGCTACCAGAATATGGGCCGCTTCGATGAAGCTTCGGAGGTGCTCGGCAAGGTCGTTGGGAATAACCCCGACAACTACATGGCGAGGATACATCTCGGCAGCGTCCTGAAGGGACGCGGGCTTTTCCAGCAGGCGCTGGAGCATTATCTATGCGCCTGCGACAAGGTGAGCAAATCGGCCGTCTTTCATACCGATCTGGGAGAGATCTATTACAACCTCGGGCGTACGGATGAGGCGATATCCGAGCTGAGGGCGGCGATCAAGCTCGACGCCGATTACTGGAGGTCGCACTTTCTACTCTCCTTCGCGTTCGGTGACGTAGGGCACTATCAGGAAGCTCTCGAGGAAAGCAGGATCGCATCGAGGTTGAACCCCTCGTTTCAGAACACCGAGGCCAATCTCGCTCTCTCGGACTACGGGAAGGATGGGGGAAATCCGGCGGCCGCCAAGGATATTCCCAGCCTTGAAAGCACATCATTCACCCTGGGGACGGCTTATAGGGAACGGGGATATTACCGCGAAGCACTTAAGGAGCTGAGAAAAGCCTTAAGGGACATGCCCGAGAAGGACAGGGTCCATATCGAGATCGGAAAGGTGCATCTCGCCGAGGGTGACGAAAATAAGGCCCTCGTATCATTCCTCAGGGGACTCGGGGAAAATCAGGAGAGCGCCGAGACATACAGGCTTTGCGGCTGCGTCTACCATATGCAGGGAGATTACGATAACGCCGCGATATGTTACCTGCAGGCTTTCAGGCTTAACTGCGCCGATGCGGATTCGATGAACAATCTGGGAGTTCTACTGTACCAGGTGGGTCTTCTAGAAGAAGCGGAAAGGATGTTCAAGAAAGGGCTGAACCTGAAGCTGTACAATCTCGAGTTGAACTATAACTTCCTGACCTGCAACCTTATCAAGGAAGAATACATGATGGCCGAGAACCTCATACAGCGGTTGGAGGCTTTCGTCGGCAAGAGCGCCATTCTCTATGAAAAGAGGGCGCTCCTCCATTACAAGCTGAACAGGATGACCTTGGCCCTCTTCGATCTCGAAAGTGCGCTCACATTCGACAAGAACCACAGCGACGCCATATATCTAAAAGGGTTGGTATTCATGAGGGAGGAGAATTTCGCCGGTGCGATTCAGTCGATTCTCGAAGCCGCCAAAATAAAACCGGAGTACACGGGGCTTCATTTCTGCCTCGCCCCGGGCGAACAGATCAAGGCCGATCCGATCAAGGTGCAATCTCAGCTTCCCGTCGAACCGACCGACGGATTGATAGAGCTCCTCCAGGCGGGGGTTAATCGCAGATTCGATATTATCAGGGACAAGCTGAAATCCATCGCCGAGACGGGGCTGAAGGATCTTCTCGAAGGACTTTCCGCCGGGGGAAGCAAGAATGAGCCGGGGGCCGAGGGCGGACAGGGAACTGGAGAAGATGGGAAGGGTGCGGGAAGGGGCCGTCCGGACGGGGAAGTATCCGGGTCGATGGAAAAGAAGAAGAAGAAGAATGAAAAAGCGGATAAAGCCACGGAGAATAATGCTCTCGATCCCGGGGATGGGGAGATCGACCTGGGAAAAGAGATCGAACTTGAGTTGTAGGACAGGAAAGGAAACCGTTTCATGGCTATCCAGTCATCGATAAAAGAGTTGGGGCTGTTCGACCTGTTTCAGGTTCTCCACCTGAACGCCAAGACCGGCAGGCTAATTATTTCAGATACCGATGACGGCAGGGAAGCGCAGATCCTGTTCAAGGAAGGGTCGGTTTGCCTGGCATCGATCTACGAGAGATCGGTGCAGCCGGTCGAGGTTCTTCTGGAAGAGTGGGGCATTGTCGATGAGGCGGTTCTGGCCGCGATGGACAAGGACCTGAAGAAGTGCGAGGATATCGTTCATTGCCTCGAGCGCGCCGGTGTTTCCTCGAGGAGCCACCTGGAAAATTTCTTCCGGGGAAGGATCAGGGAATGCGTGTACAATATATTGAAATGGGATAACGGGAACTGCCGTTTCTTCGAGGAGGAACTCGACGCCAAGCGGGAGATTCTCGTTATTCTAAATACGGAAAATCTTATACTCGAAGGGGCCAGGCGGATCGACGAATGGTCGAATATAAAGAACAAGGTTCCATCGAGGCACTCGGTCTTCCAATTTTGCTCCGACAAGGAACAGGGCCAGAGGCTGAATCTGAAACCCATGGAATGGGAAATTCTCTCCCTGATCGACGGGAACAGGTCGGTATACGAAGTGAACGAGGCCGTTGGAGAGGATCTTTTCGCGACGAGCAAGCTGATATACGGTCTCGTCGTGATGGAGGTCATCGAGCTTGTAAGCGATAACGATGAGTCCGGGGCCGGTCTCAACAACGAGGAAAGAATAGACGAGCTGATTCTTAACGGCAGGAAGTATTACAGTCATTTCAATCTCGAGAAGGCGGCGGCCGAATTCGAGAAGGTCCTCCAGCTCGACCAGGACAACTTCGAGGCCCTGCGCATGCTGGGGGAGATCTATTACAAGATGGACAGGCTCAGCGAGGCCCTCGTATTTCTCCGGAAGGCGCGGGCCCAGAAACCGCACAACCAGAAGACGATGTTCATCAAGGGGTACCTGCACGCACGCCTGGGAGAGGTGGACAGGGCGATAGCCGAGTGGGAAGAGCTGAGGGAAAAGAGCCATAACCAGAAGATAATCGAGCTTGTCAAACGGAGGATCGGAGTGGCGCGGGAATGGGAGAAGGTCCTCCAGGAATACTAGGCGGCATCGATACCAACACAGGACTTTCCGGGTTTTTACATCACCGACGATAATCTCTCTTTGTATGGTTGCCTCCGCATGGTAATATTCCTTCTCCAAAAGCAAGGCCTGCCGTATGGGGCGACAGGCGGTACGAGAAGGAGGACATACGGATGCTAAGAAAAATGTCGGTAATTTTTCTTGCTTCTGTCCTGCTGGCCCTCTCCGCTCCGGTATTGTCGGAGGAGGGGATGTGGCAGATGGACAAGTTCGACAGCGTGCTCTTTAAGAGGATGCAGGCACTCGGCTTGGAGCTGTCGCAGGAGCAGATCTATGCTCCCGGAGGAAAAGGGATAGCCTACGCTATAGTCGAGCTGGGAGGAGGGACGGCGTCGTTCGTGTCTCCGGACGGATTGCTTTTAACGAACCATCATGTCGCTTTCACCGCCCTTCAGAGGGCCAGCACCGAAGAGAACAATCTCATAGCCGAGGGATTCTACTCGGACGCCCATGAGAAAGATATTCCGGCCGAGGGGTACGAGGCGAGGGTTCTCGTCTCGATAGAGGACGTCACCGGCAAGGTGTTGAAGGCGGCTGAGGGTAAATCGGGGGCCGAGCGTTACAAGGCCATCGAGCAGAAGATCAAGGAGATCGAGACGAAAGCCGAGAAAGCCACCGATCTCCGGTGCGAGGTCGCCGGCTTCTTCGAGGGAATGGAATACAAGCTCTTCTCCTATTTCCTGATCAAGGATATCCGCCTGGTGTACGCGCCTCCTCGGGCGATAGGAAATTACGGCGGGGATATCGATAACTGGATGTGGCCGAGGCATACGGGGGATTTCTCGTTCTTCCGCGCGTATGTGGCGCCCGACGGAGCCACCGCCGAGTATTCCGCGGACAATGTCCCGTACAGGCCGGCCGTTCACCTGGCGTTTTCCTCCAGGGGGATCAAGGACGGAGAATATACGATGATAATGGGTTTCCCCGGCAGGACGATGAGGTACAGAACGTCCTATTCGATCGATTACAATGAGAGCTGGGGATATCCGGAGCGTATCAGGCTGTTCGGGGACATTCTCGATATATACAAGAAGGCCAGCGAGAACAACCCCGGCGTGGCGATCAAAGTCGCCTCGTACGATCAGATGCTCAACAACTCGATGAAAAACAACGAGGGGTTGCTCGAGGGGTTCCGCAAGGCCTCACTGCTGGACAAAAAGATCGAGCAGGAGAAGGACTTCACGGACTGGATCGACAGCGATAAAGGCAGGAGGAAGAAGTACGGAGATGTGCTGCCGTCCCTGGCCCGGCTTTACGAGGAGCAGAAAAGCTACAGGGATAAGAGCCTCTTGGGAAGGTTCGTCAATTTCGGGTGCCAGATGATGCGGGCCGCGACGGTGATAGTGAGGTGGAGCGAGGAAAAGGACAAGAAGGATTTGGACAGGGAACCGGGATTCATGGAAAGGGATCTTCCCAACACGAAGATGCGGCTCGGTATGATAGACAGGAGCTACGACGAGGGGGTCGACAGGGCGGTGCTGACCTATTTTCTTCTCCGTTCCCGGGACCTTCCTCCCGGACAGAGGATCGAAGGGTTCGACAAGGCGTTGTCGCAGATGCCGGGGGACACCGACGGCGAAAAGATCGACGCTCTGGTGGAGAAGCTGTATTCGGGCACGAAACTGGCCGACGCCTCCGAACGTATGAGGATGTTCGATCTTTCCCGCAAGGATCTTTTGAAGGAGAAAGATCCTTTTATAGACCTGGCGGTGGGATTGATGCCGGAAGTGAAGGAGATCGAGGAGAAGGACAAGGCATTCGGAGGCTCGGTATCCGAATTGAGGCCGCGGTTGATCGAGGGGATGAAGGAGTGGAAGGGTGGAGCCTTCTATCCCGACGCGAACAGAACGATGAGATTGACCTTCGGTAAGGTGGCGGGCTACATTCCCCGAGATGCGGTGCGTTACGAATATATAACATCGCTATACGGGGCGATAGAGAAGAACACCGGTGAAGAGCCGTTCGATTGCCCCGCCAAGCTTATAGCGCTGCAGGCCGCCGGTGATTTCGACGGGTACGTCGACGAGCATATCCACGATGTCCCGATAGCATTTCTGGCCACGTGCGACATCACCGGGGGTAACTCGGGCAGCCCGATCCTGAATGGGAAGGGAGAGGTCGTAGGAGCCGCTTTCGACGGCAACTGGGAGAGCATATCGGCCGACTATCTGTTCAACGAGGATCTTACGAGGACGATAAGCGTCGAATCGCGCTATATCCTGTTCATCCTCGACAAGTTCAGCGGCGCCCGGAAGCTGCTCGACGAACTGACGATTCACTAGGCCAGCCGCCTGCGAGCGGCGGCCGGTTCCCGTGCGGGCGAATCGGGATTGCTTCCCGGCTCGCCCGCACGGCTTGTTGACGGGTAAGACGATGGGCGAAATCCTTGCTCTCGGCACGGCCCTTATCTGGGCGATGGCCGTCATCCTGTTCAAGAAATCAGGAGAAAGGGTGGCTCCTTACGCCTTGAATTTCTTCAGGGTCACCTTCGGGTCCTCACTTTTCGTGGTCACCTTTCTCCTGATGCGGGAACCTCTATTCGGAAGGGCCCCGCTAAAAGATTATCTCATCCTGACAGCCAGCGGCGTCATCGCCATAGCTATCTCCGACACCCTTTTTCACCACTGCCTGAACAGGGTCGGAGCGGGGATAAACGCGATCGTCGACTGTCTATACTCGCCGTTCATCATACTGTTCGCCTATCTGTTGATCGGCGAAGAGCTCGGTCCGTGGCAGTTTGTGGGGATGGCCCTTATCCTTTCGGGCATTCTGACAACCGCCGGGCATAAACCTCCCCCCGGCGTCTCGAGGAAAAGGCTTGTGAAGGGGATATTTCTGGGGGTGCTGTCGATGGCGACGGTGGGACTGGGGATAGTCATAGCAAAACCGGTTCTCGACAGATCACCCGTCCTCTGGGCCACGGCGGTCCGCCAGATTGGAACATTCGCGGTTATGCTTCCGGTGGCGCTGATCTCTCCGGGCAGGAGGAAGATCTTCGCCGCCTTCAAACCGGCGAGCGGCTGGAAATTCATGCTCCCCGGGACGATTCTCGGGTCGTTCCTGGCCCTGATACTCTGGATCGGGGGCATGAAGTACACGAAGGCGGGGACGGCGGCGATACTCAACCAGACCAGCTCCATTCACATACTGATCCTGGCCACGATATTTCTGGGGGAACCGTTCACCAGGCGCAAGCTCCTGGCCGTGGTGCTGGCTCTGGGCGGAATAGCCCTCGTTACCT
>CAZPAH010000022.1:23488-29425 GCA_964584495.1 uncultured bacterium
TCGGATAGGAAGGCCTTTCCCCCGCTCGGTCCGGGGATCATCCTGCATCCGGATCTTTCAAGATCCTATATGCTCGAAGGCGACGTGCCTTATCTCAGGAGCACCATCTTACGCGTCTCTCTGAAGAGGCCCGTTTCGATACGGTAGAAGTAGACCCCGCTCGACACCAAGGCTCCATCGCCGTTGCGGCCGTCCCATCCTATCCTGTGAGAGCCGGCAGGCCTGGAACCATCGACCAGGACGCGCACGAGCCTTCCGGCTGGATCGTAGATCTTGAGCTTCACGTCGGACGCCTCGCTCAGAGCGAAGACTATCGTCGTCACTGGATTGAACGGGTTAGGATAATTCTGGGCGAGGGAGTTGACGTATCGTGGCGTATCGTCGACCGCAGTCGGTCCGCCCTCTATGCAGCCCTCGGACTGACCGGAGTATCCGCCGGAGTGCCCAGCATCGTCGATCAGGCATACCCTGTAATAGAGGCAGCCCTCGACCGGGAAATGCTCGTATGATGCGGCGGGCGCTGGAATCGTTCCGACGCAGTTAGATTCGTCAGGAAGAAATCCGTCCGCCGTGTCGGCGAAGATTGCGTAGAAATCGTAGGCGCCCGGTCCGGGTATATCCCAAGTGATCTCTATCGTCGAGTCGTTCAGGGCGTCGGCGGCTATCCCCTCGACGTATCCCGGAACCGATCTTACGGCGGCCGGTCCTCCGAAGGCGCCCTGATCGGGTCTAGATCCGTCGGGGTCATCGCCCACCGCCGGGTCCCCCGTGTCTATACCGCCCGAATAGACGCCGAGGCAGTAGTCGAAGGAAGCCGTATCGGCGTAATGAGGATTCCTGCTCGAGTTGGTCGAATCGGGGGTCAGCGATGCGACATCGGCGGGGGTATTCCCGTAGCAGTCGTTGAATTGGAATGTGACGTTGTCGGATGGGACCGCCTGGAATCCGTTCGCGGCCGGAGCATAGGTGATCATGTTGTTCCTGACATCTATCGATACCGACGACATAAGGCAGACATTCCCCCCGAAATAGAGGGCGCTGTTCCCGTCGACCGTATTGTTTACCATTCCGCCCCAGCAGCTGTCGGCGTAGACGCCCCCTCCGAGGGCATCGGATGTGTTCTTCGCTATAAGAGAATTCGTCAGATCAAGATGTTCTCCCTTATGGAAGATGCCTCCGCCGGAATTGGTCGTTTGGTTTCCAGCCAAAACGGAGTTGGCGATCGAGAGGGTCGAATGGTCGGAGCATATCCCTCCGCCGAAATGGCTGCTCGAATTGGACAGTATCGAATCCCCGCTCGATTCGAAGCTCGAGAGCCGGCAGCAGATCCCGCCGCCGTCGACGAAACCGGAATTGTCGGTTATCACGTTGCCCGACGCAGCGACCGTGGCGTGCAGGGCGTATATCCCGCCGCCGTTCTTTGTGCCAGCATAGCCCTCGTGGGGCCGCGAACCGGTGATCGTGTTGCCGGTGACCGTGGCGGTAACCTGGTAGAGGTATATCCCCCCGCCGCTCTGCGCCTCGCAGTTCTCTATCGTGTTTCCCGATATCGTCACCGCTCCGTTGTAGCAGGCTATCGCCCCGCCCGCCGAGTAGTTGCTGGGGCTCACGAACCCGCATTCGGTGATAGTATTGTTCTTTATCAGTACCGACGACGCGCTGTGGCAGAGGATTCCTCCCCCGTAGCTTCCAAGCTCCGGCAGCAGGAGCGACGATCCCGATCCCGCCGTAATCGTGAATCCCTCGATGCCGCAGACCTCCCCGGTGAGGGTTACGAACGAGACAGGCGATCCCGCCGATTGAACGGTCGTAGTGTAGGTCTCGGGGTCGTTGACCGTGAAATCGGAGTTCCATCCGCCGAGAATGTAGACAGCCTTCGTCACGGCGACGCTGGAGTTGTATGTCGCCCCCGCGACGCAGATCGTATCCCCCGGGATCGCCGCGTTGACGGCGTCCTGGATAGAGTGGGCGGCCCATTCCGGTATCGCGTAGGGGAATATGTTTCCCCCGGTCGGCGAGACGTACCGCCGGGGCTCCCCGACGATGGTGAAGTCCTCGTCGCTCGTGTCGTACCCGGCCAGCTGGCCGTCGAGATAGGCGACGACCTTGATCCTAGCCGTGTTGACGGGATAGTTGTCGACGTTCCAGATCAGTGAATCGGTCGTCCCCGGAAGCCCGGAATCTATTGTGAAGCCGTAGGAGGCCCCGCTGTCAAGGCTTAGCAGGACGCTTATCGAGTCGGGTGTTTCACGGCTCGTCGTCCATTTGATAGTATAGTCCTCGAGGGCCGGTATCGACTCCTCACCGTTGGGATCGAATACCTCAACGTAGACGTTGCTCGGCAGGTAGTAGATCTGGCGCGTGCTCCTGCCGATGTTGCAGCATCCGTACTTCACGTATCCGAATCCGTCCTGTCCCCAGTCAAGCCCCCAGCTGTTCTTGATTATCCAGGCGCCGGCGCCCCCGCACTTGGTGTCGTCCCAGCCGACGATGAGAACGGCGTGGTAGCCGACCACCTCGTCCTCCCAGTCGAAACAGCCGGAAGAGTAGTCGTAGAACCTGTCCACTATGTCGATGCCGGTGTACACGGGACCTGTGAGAAGGGCTTCCTTTATCGAGTTGACATTGTCGGCGACAGCGTATGAACCGGTTATGAATGATACCGGTTCGCAGAGTGACTGTGTGCACGGCAGGTCGTCTCTGGCCTCGTAGGGGATGCACGACTCGAGGACCTGTCCGTATCCGGACATCAAGCTGTAAGCGGCGCTCGACGTACCGCCTCCGCAGTCCGAACCGTAGCTGTTACAGTCGATTATCTGCTGTTCGGAAAGATCCTCTATCCTGCCGTCGTATATCCGGGTGTGCGACTCGAGCTGGCCGGTGGCGGCGAAGGCCCAGCATGAACCGCACCCGCCTTGATCCTTTGCGGATGTCGTTCCACCCAGCGTCCGCCAATCGAACACCTGATCGTACATGGCCCCCTCGGGGGCGGTGATCACCGGAAGGCCCGGATCCGGCTCGGGCTCTAGCCTGAGGCCGAGCCTCATCTTCTTCTCCTCGAGCGATAATCTCGAGACCGAGGTTGTTCTCGCCGTCCAGTGAAGCCCCTTCTCCTGTATCTCCCTGTTGATCCTGTCTATCCTCTGCTCTTCCGTTTCGGAGATAACAGGGGCGTTGATTGCCTGCGAGATGACTACAAGAACCGCGACGGCGGTCAGAGCTGTCCGGAGTATCTTCTTACCTATCAATATGCACCTTCCTTCATTGTATTCGTTTCAATCAAATAATTATAACACATTGTCCGCCCGATTGCTGGAACTTTCATGGACGATATGCATATACTATCCAGTAACTATTGGAAGGGCTTGGCATTGAATCGATCTCGACAGTCCGGTTGCCAACCCTCTCCGGGAGGTTTACCCTTGAAAAAACAGGTGGTTTCAATTAATTTACTTTTCAATTCCGGGCATTTTCAGTGCTTATCGGCGCGGGGGGACCGATCTCCTGACAGCCGCTGAGGGCTGATGGCGCTTACAGAGCGGTCGAAAAATAGAAAGGTGCATTGGCGATGGTGATCGATGTAAAACAGATCGGCGAAAGGGTCGAGAAGGAGAATGCCGTCCTCTCGAAGGTAAGAAGCGAGATAGGTAAGATAATCGTCGGGCAGGAGTACATGATCGAGCGCCTCCTGACAGGGCTTCTCTGCAACAACCACGTTCTTATAGAGGGGGTGCCCGGCCTGGCGAAGACGCTCGCCGTAACCACATTGGCAAGGACGGTCCAGGCCTCGTTCCAGCGGATCCAGTTTACGCCCGACCTGCTTCCGGCGGATCTTATCGGAACGCTGATATACAATCCGCGTTCCGGAGAGTTCACTACCAAGAAGGGGCCGGTATTCGCCAATATCATACTGGCCGACGAGATAAACAGGGCTCCGGCCAAGGTCCAGAGCGCTCTTCTCGAAGCGATGCAGGAGAGGCAGGTGACGATAGGGGAGAAGAGCCACGATCTCGATGATCCCTTCATGGTCCTTGCGACTCAGAACCCGATCGAGCAGGAGGGAACCTATCCTCTGCCGGAGGCGCAGGTCGACAGGTTCATGCTCAAGCTCAAGGTTACCTATCCGAGCAAGCAAGAGGAGAAGAAGATCCTGGAGAAGATGGCCAGCTCGGCGCCGAAGCTCGAGGTCGACACGGTGATAAGCCCCGCCGATATCGTAAGGCTTAGAAAGCTCACCGACGAGATCTACATGGACGAGAAGGTCGAGGACTATATAATCAATATAGTGCAGGCTACGAGGACGCCCAAGGAGTACGGCCTCTCTGTGGCCGGCTTGATCCAGTACGGCGCCTCACCCAGGGCGACGATCTTCCTCGCTATGGCATCCAGGGCGCATGCCCTGCTCAACGGACGCGCATACGTAACACCCCAGGATGTGAAGTCCATCGGAATGGATGTGCTTAGGCACAGGGTGATAGTCACCTACGAGGCGGAGGCCGAGGAGAAGACCTCCGAGGATGTAATCAGGGATATTTTCGATAACGTGGCAGTACCATGATCCCGGAAGAACTTGCAAAGAAGATACGGATACTGCAGATAACGACCAGGAAAGTAGTGAATGACGTCCTGGCCGGAGAGTACGGGAGTGTGTTCAGGGGACGGGGGATGGAGTTCGACGAGGTCCGCGAGTATATGCCGGGGGACGAGATCCGGACGATAGACTGGAATGTCACGGCCCGGACCGGCACTCCTTATGTCAAGAGATTCGTCGAGGAACGCGAGCTTACGGTGATCTTCCTCGTCGACCTGTCCGCATCGGGCGATTTCGGGAGTGTACGCAAGCTCAAGAACGAGGTGGCCGCCGAGTTCTGCTCCCTCCTGGCCTTCTCCGCCGTCAAGAACAACGACAAGGTCGGCCTGATAGTATTCACCGACCAGATCGAGATGTTCATCCCCCCGAAGAAGGGGACGAAGCACGTCCTGAGGGTTATAAGGGAGCTTCTCGACTTCAGGCCGAGGAAGGCGAGCACCGATATCGTCGGGGCGCTCGACTACCTGGGAAAGGTCACGACGAAGCGGGCGGTCGTATTCCTCGTCTCCGATTTCCAGGCGGAACGTTTCGAAAAATCGATGAGGGTGATCGGAAAGCGACACGATCTGGTGGCGGTCACTATAGTGGATCCGAGGGAGGTGAGCCTTCCCGACGTCGGTCTCGTGGAGCTGGAGGACGCCGAGACGGGCGAGTTGATACTCGTCGACACTTCGAGCGCCGCGGTAAGGAAGAGGTACGAGAGGCTGGGAAGGGCGCAGGCCGACCGTTTCCGGGAGCTCTTCGCCTCGATGGGTGTCGATCAAATAGAGGTCATGACCGACAGGGACTACGTTCCCCGCCTGGTCCAGTTTTTCAGATCGAGGGAGAGAAGATATTGACGCAGCGCGCAGGCGATGGAGGAAATTATGTCCGACGAGCTTAAACTCAGTCTTGAACGTCCGGCCGGAAAAGGCGGTCCCGGAAAAGGGATGATCGTTCTTCTCGTTCTCGTTCTGGCCGCCTCGCTTTTCAATGTTTTTCTTCTGCTGTCGCGGCCTGGGCGGCCCGGACCGGCGACCGGGCTTGCCGGTGATAAGCTCGAGGAGCTGGCGCTGAAGTTCGAGAAACAGAAACTCCCTGAAGCCGCTTCGCGCGCCTGGTACGAATACATCGATCTGACCCGGCCGGGAAAGCAGGAGCGGGCCAGGATAATCTACAGGGTGGGAAAGATATACGAGGATAACGGAGAGTACGAAAAGGCCCTCGAGGAATACTATCGAAGTGAGCAGCTCGCAGACCTGAAGGAGATAGAGCAGGATCTTTCGATGCGGACCGCCCGGTGCCTCGAGAAGCTCGGAAGGTTCGCATCGCTGAGATCGGAGCTGGAGGAGCGGACAGCTATCGAT
>CAZPAH010000023.1:0-28526 GCA_964584495.1 uncultured bacterium
TGTCCAATTTCACTTGACACGGGGAGGCTCTTGAGGTAAATTCTTACTTTAGAAAAGAGATCGTTTCTTTTGCAGATTTATTCTTCCTGAAAATGGATACGAAGGCCGGACCCGGGCGGGGACCTTCACAAAACGCTTAAGGTAAGATAGCCGCAAGCCGATTAAATGATTGA
Organism: uncultured bacterium; assembly: GCA_964584495.1. Classification (GTDB taxonomy): domain Bacteria; phylum Krumholzibacteriota; class Krumholzibacteriia; order Krumholzibacteriales; family Krumholzibacteriaceae; genus CAZPAH01. Next base: position 174 of record CAZPAH010000023.1, read on the forward strand.
ATTGCCACTGACAAAATAAGATTCGTTTTCCCGGAGCCGTATCGACTCGAATTCATTTGGAATTTTCAATAAATCTCATCGACATACGGGGAAACGCCCCGTGCGGGAAAAGGGAATTTCCCGGGTCGCCGGAACAGCAGGGAGCGCACTGCACAAGAAAAGGTTGGGTTTAATGGATATCGCGCAGTTGAAAAGCAAGAAGATCGACGAATTAATGGAGATGGCCGTCGAGCTGGATATAAGCGAAGCCAGCAGCCTGAGAAAGCAGGAGATCATATTCAGGATTCTCGAAGCGCAGGCCAAGATGAACGGCCTGATTTTCAATGAAGGTGTTCTTCAGGTTCTCCCCGAAGGGTACGGATTTCTCAGATCACCCGCCTACAACTACCTTCCCGGCCCCGACGATATCTATGTCTCTCCATCGCAGATCAAGAAGTTTTCCCTCAGGACCGGAGATACGGTCACGGGACAGGTCAGGTCTCCGAAGGATTCGGAGAGGTATTTCGCCCTCCTCAAGGTCGAGGCGGTCAACGGAGAGCACCCCGAGGAAGCTCGAAAAAAGACCCTCTTCGACAACCTCACCCCGCTCTACCCGAATGAAATAATTAATCTCGAGCACGATCCCAAGGATCTCTCGACCAGGCTCATGAACCTGCTCACCCCGATCGGCAAGGGGCAGAGGGCTCTTATCGTCGCTCCTCCCAGGACGGGAAAGACGATATTGCTGCAGAAGATCGCGAATTCAATAACGTCGAATCACCCCGATATAGTGCTTATAGTTCTTCTCATAGACGAGCGCCCCGAAGAGGTTACAGACATGGAGCGTTCGGTGAAGGGGGAGGTTATAAGCTCCACCTTCGACGAACCCGCCGACAGGCACGTCCACGTCTCTGACATGGTCATTCAGAAGGCGAAAAGGCTGGTCGAGCACGGCAAGGATGTCGTCATACTTCTCGACAGCATCACCCGCCTGGCAAGGGCGCATAACGCCGTGGTTCCGCATTCCGGCAAGATACTGTCCGGGGGAGTGGATTCGAACGCCCTACAGAGGCCGAAGCGTTTCTTCGGGGCGGCGAGAAATACGGAGGAGCAGGGCAGCCTTACCATAATCGCGACGGCTCTCATAGAAACCGGTAGCAGGATGGACGAGGTGATTTTCGAGGAGTTCAAGGGAACGGGTAACCTCGAGATCGTCCTGGACAGGAGGCTGGCCGACAAGAGGGTGTGGCCCGCCATAGATATTTTCCGTTCGGGAACGAGAAAGGAAGAGCTTCTACTCGATGAGAAGGTTATAAGCAAGGTCTATATACTGCGTAAGTTTCTCAGCGACAAGACGTGTGTCGAGGCGATGGAGTTCCTCCTGGAGAAGATGGCGAGAACCAAGACGAACGCGAAATTCCTGCAGTCGATGAACGCCTAGGAAAGGATGCGGGCAGCGAATAAAGTTGGGGGGAAGGGAAGATTGGGTTTGATTTCACGCGGGGATGGCGTTAAATTGAAGTTTCCGCGGAGGGTGCCGTCCGCGGGCGGCATATGAAGGACTAGATAACCGGAGCAAAGAGATGAAAAAGGATATCCATCCAGAGTACAAAAAGACTAAGATAACCTGCCTCTGCGGAAACGTGATAGAAACGCGTTCCACGCAGGAAGAGATCCATGTCGAAATTTGTTCGTCATGTCACCCTTTCTTCACCGGCAAGCAGAAACTGGTCGATACGGCGGGACGCGTAGAGAGATTCCAGCGCAAGTACGGCGATTATCGCAAGAAATCCGCTGAAAAGGATAAGAAGTAGGGCAATTCCGACTCTCTCGATCATCCGGCGCTTACAAGAGGATCCAATGTCGGACAGGGAAGCCAGGAAGCGCCTTCATGTCGGCGGGCAGGCCGTAATTGAGGGAGTGATGATGCGCTCTCCAGCGGGGATAGCGACCGCCGTAAGGCGTCCCGGCGGCGAGATTGTGGTAAAGTCCGAACCTTTCGTAACCCTCACCAAACGTCACAGGCTCCTGAATCTTCCGATCGTGCGCGGTGCCGTGGTTCTCGTCGAGACGATGATAGTAGCGATAAAGGCGCTGTCCTTCTCTTCGGAGCAGGCTGGAGAGGGCGAAGGGGCAGGGCATTCGGCCTTCTACATGACCGTCACGGTCCTGGCGGCATTCGCGCTGGGGTTCCTCGTATTCTTCTACATTCCCCTGAAGATCACAGAGTTGTTCGGCTTTGAAAGCGGATTCGCCTTCAACCTGATCGACGGGCTGCTGAGGCTCCTCTTTATTTTCCTCTATATCGTGATAGTCACGAGGTGGAAGGAGATGAGAAGGATCTTCGAGTATCACGGGGCCGAGCACAAGACGATTTACGCTTTCGAGAGCGGGGAAGATCTTACCCCCGAGTCGGCGAGAGGGTACCCGAGGATGCATCCACGATGCAGCACGAGCTTTATTCTTATCGTGGTTATCGTAAGCGTTATGGTATTCATGCTGCTGGGAAAGCCCGAGACCGCCGGGGAGCGGATCCTTCGGTTCTCTTTGATCCTGCCTATCGCGGGGATATCATACGAGATACTCAAACTGTCCGCGCGTCCCGCCGTGAACAGGCGCCTCGGCTTTCTGTTCTGGCCCGGGATTTTTCTGCAGAGATTTACGACGAGCGAACCCTCGGACGACCAGATCGAGGTCGCGATAGCGGCGCTCGATGCCTGCCTGGCCGACAATTTACTGGAAAGAGAACGGGCGATTAATTAGTCTCTTCAATCGTACGGACCGTCGGCGGGCGGGAGAGTCGCGGCCGCCGGCGGGAAGAGCGGAGGAAACGGTTTGGGAAATATCGAGAGATACAAGACGGTGCTCAAGCGGTACGATCAGCTCGCCGGGGAATTATCAAAACCCGAAACGATCCGGAATCAGCAGCTTTACAGGAAACTGGCGAAGGAACGAAGCGATCTGGAGGAGGCGGGGGAGGCGATAAGGAAATACCTCGCCATGAGGAAGAACCTTGAAGATGACCTCGATGCCGTGGAACGCTCGGAAGATCCCGAGATAGTGGAGCTGGCCAGGGCGGAGATAGAGGAGCTGGAAAGCGGGCTCGAGGAACTGGATGAGGAGATAAAGGTCCTGCTGATCCCGAGCGATCCGGATGATTCGAGAAATGTCGTTTTTGAAATCAGGGCGGGAACGGGTGGAGAGGAAGCAGCCCTTTTCGCGGCGGATCTGGCCCGCATGTACAGGCTGTTCGCCGAAAATCAGAGATGGAAGGTGGAAACGCTCAGCAGCAACCCCACGGAAAAAGGTGGATACAAGGAGATCATTTTTCTCATCAAGGGAGAGGGGGTATACGGCAAGCTTAAATTCGAGAGCGGTGTCCACAGGGTGCAGAGGGTGCCCGTCACTGAGTCCGGCGGGCGGATTCACACTTCGGCGGTCTCCGTGGCGGTCCTTCCCGAAGCGGAGGAGATCGATGTGCAGCTCGATCCGAAGGATCTTAAGGTCGACGTGTACAGGTCCAGCGGCCCCGGCGGCCAGAGCGTGAACACGACGGACTCCGCGGTGCGGATCACCCATAAGCCGACGGGGATGGTTGTGACCTGCCAGGACGAAAAATCCCAGCACAAGAACAAGGCGAAGGCCCTCAAGGTGCTTAGGTCCAGGTTGCTGGAAAAGGCGAACAGGGAGCAGGCCGACGAGATAGCGAAGACGCGCAGGAGCATGGTAGGCTCTGGTGACAGGAGCGCCAAGATACGCACATACAATTTTCCCCAGGGAAGGGTCAGCGATCACCGGGTGGGGCTCACCCTTCATAACCTACAGGCCGTTCTGGACGGAGAGCTGGATGAGATCGTGAACGAGCTGGCGGTGGCGCATAGGGAGGATCTGCTCGAGATGTCAATGAAAAATCAGGCCGCAGACGGTGCTGATAAGGGGTCGACGCAGAGCGGGTAAAGCGGTATCGGCGGGGGACGTAATCCCAACGGCCGCGGGAGATTCGAATGAAAAACAGCCCCACGATAATCGAAGCGGTAAGGCTTTCCGAGGAATATCTCAGGAAGCACGGCGTCGAATCGGCCAGGCATGATGCGGAGAGGCTGCTGGCCAGCACTCTATGCTGCGAGAGGCTCGATCTCTACCTCAGGTTCGAGGAGGTTCTCGCAGAGGGCGCTCTGAAGCGGTACAGGGAGGATCTCAGAAAAAGGGCCGGCCGGTATCCTCTGCAGTATATAATCGGCGAGGTGGAATTCTTTTCGAACTCCTTCAAGGTGAGGGAGAACGTGTTTATCCCTAGGCCCGAGACCGAGCTCCTCATCGAACGGATAGAAGATCTGCTGGGAACCTCGCAGGAGCTTTTCTTTATAGAGCTTGGGGTCGGAAGCGGCATCATATCGGGCTCGCTCGCCAGCAGGCATCCGCTGTGGAGGGGCGTGGCCTTCGATATCGCCGCCGAGGCGGTATTGCTGGCAAGGGAGAATTTCGAGAAGCTCGGAGTATCTGACAGGGTCTGTACCGCGGTGGCCTCGGGATTCGAGGCGTTCTCAGGGGCTCGGCAGTTCGATCTTCTCGTCTCCAATCCGCCGTACGTCCCGGCAGAGGCGATCGACGGGCTCCAGGAGGAGGTCGCGAAGTTCGAGCCGCGGACGGCGCTTGACGGGGGAAAGGACGGCACCGATTTTTATCCGATACTTTCCGGGTACGGAAAGAGCCTTCTTAGGCCGGGCGGACTGCTCGCTTTGGAGATCGCAGGCGGACAGCAGGAAAAGGTCGTCGATATCATGAAGGGTAACGGATATGTCAGGATAGACGTGATGGAAGATTACAACGGACTGAAACGGACGGTGACCGGATTCAGGCCGGAAGGCCCGGAAGGAAAAGAATGATGGACAGTTTTCTGATACAGGGTCCCTGCAGGCTTAAAGGAAAAGTGCGGATAGGCGGGGCCAAAAACGCGATGCTTCCGCTTATGGCGGCGACGATACTTACAGGTGGGAAGTGCGTTCTGGAAAACGTGCCGGAGCTGAGGGACACGAAAACGATGATGAGGCTTCTCGGAGTTCTGGGGGTGCCGGCGGTTTTGGACGGGGGGATTCTGGAGATCGACGCCTCGAATGTCGAAAGCTACGAGGCGCCGTACGATCTTGTCAGAACGATGAGGGCTTCGATCTATGCCCTGGGGCCGCTGGTCGCGAGGTACGGCAAAGCCCGGGTATCGCTTCCGGGAGGGTGCGCCTGGGGTCCGCGGCCGATAGACCTGCATCTTCACGGGCTGAAAAAACTAGGGGCGGAGATCAGGATCGATCACGGGTATATAGAAGCGACGGCGCTGGGATTGAAGGGCTCCGAGATCATCCTCTCCCTTCCCAGCGTGGGTGCGACGCTGAACCTGATGATGGCCGCAGTGCTTGCGGAAGGGGAGACGGTTATAGAAAACGCGGCAAGGGAGCCCGAGATTTCCGCCCTGGCGTCCGCCCTGAGGAAGGGTGGGGCGTCGATAGAGGGAGATGGGACTTCCAGGATCGAGATAGAGGGTGTCGACGAAATAGTTCCATTCGTCCACCGGGTCATTCCCGATAGGATCGAGGCGGGCACATTCGCGGCCGCCGCGGTCATCACCGGCGGCGATATAGAGATCGAGGAATGTGAGCCGGATCACATGCACGCGGTGCTGGATGCTCTCACGGGCTGCGGGGCACGGATAGAGGCCCGCAGCGGCGGGATCAGGGTCCAGGGTTCGGAGCCGATCGCTCCGCTGGACATAGAGACGGGATTCTACCCGGCCTTTCCCACCGACATGCAGGCGCAGATGATGGCCGTGCTCTGCAAGGCAGGGGGCGCCAGCTCGGTCGTCGAGCATGTATATTCGGACAGGTTCACGCACGTGCCGGAGCTCAGGCGGTTCGGCGCGAGGATTTCGCTGGACGGCAGCGTTGCCGTCGTCACGGGAGTCGAATCCCTGCAGGGGGCGCCGGTCATGGCGACCGATATACGGGCCAGCTCGGCGCTGATACTAGCGGGCCTCGTGGCCGAGGGGGAAACGAAGATTCTGAGGATCTACCATATAGACAGGGGCTACGAGGGGATCGAGAAAAAATTGAGGGGACTTGGAGCCGATATAACGAGGGTCCCGGGTTAGGATCGTCGAAAGGGGTCCGAAGGTTTGCACAACCTGATTATAGGAACCGCCGGTCATGTGGACCACGGCAAGACCGAACTGGTAAAAGCCCTAACGGGAAAGGACACCGACAGGCTTTCCGAGGAGAAGGAGAGGGGCATATCGATAGTTCTCGGTTTCGCCCCGATAGATCTCGGCGAAGGCATCACCGCCGGGATAGTCGATGTGCCGGGACATGAGAGGTTCGTGAAGAACATGGTCTCGGGAGCCGTGGGAGTGGACCTGGCCCTCATGGTGGTAGCCGCGGACGAAGGGGTGATGCCGCAGACTCGGGAGCATTTCGAAGTTCTGAAGCTGCTGGGGATAGAGAATTGTATCATTGCGATAACTAAAACGGATCTTGTGGACGGGGAGACGGTGGATGTCGTAAAGAGCGAGGTGGCCGATCTTCTCGAGGGAAGCCCGCTGGAAGGTTCTCCCTTCGTAAGAACTTCGGCGGTGACGGGGGAAGGCATCGAAGAGTTGAGGGGACTTCTTGCCTATGGCGCCGCGGCGGTCGCCGCGAAGAGGGAGGAAGGTTTTTTCAGGATCCCGGTCGACAGGGTCTTTTCTAAACCCGGAATAGGAACGATCGTTACGGGAACTACGTGGAGTGGCAGGGTGAAGAAAGGGGATGAGCTCGTTGTCGAGCCGGGAGGGAAAAAGGTGAGAGTCAGGGAGGTGCATTCATTCGACAGGGAAACGGGGGAGGCGGGTGCGGGGATGCGGACCGCCCTCGCGCTTCATGGCGTCAGGGTGGGCGAGGTGTCGACTGGGAGCCAGGTGGTGACTCCCGGCGTGCTCGAAAGGTCCAGCATGCTGGACCTTTCGCTAGAGGTCAGCATGCTTCCGGGATCGAGGATAAAGAACAGGCAGAGGGTGAGGTTTCACCACGCCGCCGGCGAGCTTCTCGGCAGGGTCGTGCTGCTAGACAGGGAGGAGCTCGGCGAGGGGGAGCGGGGGTTCGTTCAACTCAGGCTGGAGGAGCCGGCGTTCGCCGTAGGTGGAGACAGGTTCGTCCTGCGCCGTTATTCGCCGATGAGGGTTCTCGCCGGGGGTAAGATACTCGACCCGGCCGCGGCGAGGAAAAGGAGATTCGACGGTGAAGCCTTGAGTCTTCTCGGGAGGCTCGAGGAAGGGTCCGATCGCGAGAAGGTGCTCGCTCTCGCCGATTCGGCGGGAACAGAGGGACTGCCCGAGAAAAGGCCGCTCCTTTACGGGGTCAGGGAAACGGAGCGGGAGGTCGCGGCGCTGGAAGAGGAGAAGAAGGTGTTCCGGCTCGGCGGGAGGATATACAGCGCCGAGGAGCTCGTGAAGTTCGAAAGGAAGATATTCGGGCTGCTCGATAGCTTTCAGTCGGGGGAGAACCTGATCTGGGGGATGGACCGGGTGGAGCCCCGTGTGAAACCCGGCGCCGGCGGAGGGCAGCTGTTCGATCATGTGCTGGGAACGGGGGAGAGGGAGGGGCGTCTCTTCTTCCGGGGGGCGAGGGTCAGGGCGGGAAGCGGAGAGATCGAGCTTTCCGCCGAGGAGAGCAAGGTCCTGGAGAGGCTGGAGGAGAGGATCAGAAGCGCGGGGCTCGAGTTCCTATCCAAGGGAGAATTGGGCGGCGAGGTGCCGGATGAAAAATCGCTGGTCAGGTATCTTCACATCCTTCAGGAAAAGGGCTCGATAAGAAGGATATCGGGCGATCTCTTCCTTTCGGGGGAAGCTTTCGATATTCTGCTGCAAAGGACGGGTGAGATACTGGCGGAGAAGGAATCGATGAGCATAGGCGAGTTCAAGGACGCTACCGGCCTATCGCGGAAGTACGCTGTTCCCCTTCTTGAGTTTCTCGACATGGAGGGATACACAAGCAGGCGGGGGGACGCGAGGGTGGCCGGTCCGAAACTTCCCGGGCGGTCCGCGTGAAAGGTTTGCGTTTATACGGCAGGTGACGTGGTGGATCATATAGCGAGAAGAAAAACGAGACAGGTGCGGTTCGGGGATGTAGCTGTAGGCGGGGATTCGCCGATAAGTATCCAGTCGATGTCGACCCTGCCGGCCTGCGCCGTGGAAGAGCTTCTCGGCGAGATCGGATCGCTCTACTCGGCTGGATGTGAGATCGTGAGGGTGTCGGTCAGGGACGAAGCCGATGCCGACGCGCTGAAGGAGGTCTGCGGGAGAAGCCCGATCCCCGTCGTGGCCGATATTCACTTCGATCACAGGTTGGCTGTGATATCCGCGTCAAGGGGCGCTGCGGGGCTGAGGATCAATCCGGGCAATATCGGCGGGGAGAAGAAGGTAAGGGCTGTAATCGAAGCGGCGGCGAAGGCCGGGATACCGGTGAGGGTAGGTGTGAATTCGGGAAGCCTCGAGAAAAGGTTCAGAGAGCTATACTCGAAGGATCCTGCGAGGGCTCTGTTCGAAAGCGCCGTAAGCCATATGGAGATGATCGAGAGGATGGGATTCGATAAGCTGATCTTCAGCCTGAAATCCTCCAGTCCCTCGGTCACCGTCGAGGCGAATCGTCTTTTCGCGGCCGCCGGGGATTACCCGATACATGCCGGTGTGACCGAAGCGGGTCCGCCCCTGACGGGAACGGCCAGGTCCGCCGTCGCGCTGACCGTCCTTCTGCTCGACGGAATTGGAGACACGATCCGCGTATCCCTTTCCGGCGATCCCGTAAACGAGGTGATAGTCGCGGCGGCGATCCTCTCGTCGTTGGGGCTCAGGCCCGATCTGCCGGTCTTGATCTCCTGCCCCACATGTGGAAGATCTCATATAGACGTGGCGGGTCTCTCGGAAAGGATGGAGCGGATATTGCCATCCCTTCGCAGTGGGATCACCGTAGCGGTGATGGGATGCGAGGTGAACGGACCGGGAGAGGCCACGGAGGCCGACGTAGGGTTGGCGGGGACGAAGAACGGGGCTGTCCTGTTCAAAAAGGGACGGGTTGTGCGAAAGTTAGAGGGCAATCTGCTCGAAGCGCTCATAGAGGAGATCGACGGACCGGCCGGGGATGAACGGCTCTGACCCTTGAAGTATCATGAAGTGGAATAAATATATATGGTAATATTTTGAAAAATATGGTATATTCCCCGACGTAGTGGATTAGGCGGCGTATTTGAAATAGTATCTCTCCCGGCATGACGGTTCGGATTTCCGGGGAGGCGAAAAGGAGGCTGTCGATGAAGGGTAGATGGAAAGTAGTTTCGATCGCCGTGCTAGTGCTTATCCTTTCCACAGCGTATCTATCGGCTCAGATCCAAAATGCATTACCCACAGACAAGAAGCTCGGTGAAGGAAAAACCTATGTTTTCTTCGACGGAATCTTGTACCGGATAATCTCCGAAGTGCCGGTCCAGGTCCATTTCAGCGAGATCGACGAGTCTCATCACAGGGTTGTATTCGAATGGGATCAGGGCGTGCAGAGCCCGATTTGCAACGATGTGTACGTTCAGTGGGAAGATTTCCCGCCGGTCTATCTCGGGATAGGGACCTCTTGCGGCGATACTTACATACTTGGTACTGAGACGGGCTACGCCGAGAAATAGGTAAGCATTTTAACGCGGGCTTAAATATTTTAACGATCATCTCCCTGTAAATATAGGAAAGAGTGAAGGTTGTTTTTCGCTCGAGCCCCAAGTGGCCTGTTAACAACAGGTTGTCTGGCCCTCAAATGAGGCGTGACTGCTTCCCGTTGGAATACCATTTGCAGTAGATAGATCTTGCCCGCGGTAACAGGAAGATGTGTGGCTGGGGGTAACCGTCACACCTGGATGGCGGAGGAACCGCTTTGCTTTTCCGGGCAGAAAGGTTATCAAAAAAGGGAGGTTAATAGCCTCCCTTTTTGTTATTCCCCGGAGGCTGGAAGGGAAGGGGTGACGAAGATCGTTTTTCCCCTGGTCGTGACCGCGGTGCCTGGCCTCGAATTCCGCGGCTTGCTCACGTACCTCTTCTCGGAGTAGATTACCGGTACCGTGGCCGATTTTCTCCCCTTGCTGAACCAGGCCGCTATAGATGCTGCTTTTTCGATTATCCTCGATGGGATGGAACCCTTATCTACCTTGAGGATAACGTGAGAGCCGGGAACCCCCTGGGCATGGAACCAGAGATCGCGCCTCGAGGAGAATCTGTGGGTAAGCATGTCGTTTTCACGATCGTTTCGCCCTACGTAAACCTTGTAGGATCCCTCGATCTCGAAAGACCTGAAAGAGGCCTGCTCACCGCCTGCCTCGTTGCGGGACGGCCGCTTCCCGGCCGGGACGGCGGCGAGGACCCCCTGCGGATCTTCAAGCGCCGAGATAGAATCGATCCTCTTCCTGTCGGCTTCCATATCGTTTTTTATACGGCTCCGCCGGTTCATTATAAGAAGGAGGCCCTTCTCCCCCTTCTTCGCGCGGCGGAAATAAAGCCTGATATTCCTGTCGGGGTCCAGCGTGGGATCGAGGGGAACGGTGATCTCGGTCTCTCCCGAAAAATCACGGACTGTCAGCTCCTTCAGCCCCTTTTTCAACCTGTGACGGTGGGTTACAAGGATATTGCCGAAATGACGGAACTCTTTCGACCGCCCCGCTTCCTCGAGATCTGAAGTCAGGTTGGCTAGAAGCTTCATGGAACGCTTCAGCCTGCGCCTTGCGCCCGATAGGGCCGAGCTCTTCAGGCGGTCGGTGTAGGCCGGTATCACGTATTCAGCCGCCCAATATTCGAATGTTCCGGAGAAGCCGACCGTATTCGTCTCCCTTCGTTCGAAAGGGAGGGCGACCGGATAAATCGATCCCTCTCCCCTAGGCCCCGCCTCTCGGATATCGTAGATACTCCACTCGAACTCTCCGGCCGCGAGAGTTCGGCGAAGGAGGTTGAGATGCGGCCAGATCGAGGAGATGTCGGGGCCGAACCTTATAGAGTATGCGCGGCTCAGCACGGGATCGAGTCCCCCGACGGCGCCGAGCAGAAGAGCGGCCGTTTCGGCGCCGAACAAGCGTCCGCCGGCGGAAGCCGCCGCGGAGAGATCGCCTCGTGTCGATTCAGAGGAAACGATCGATGGAGGGGGGGAGGAAGGCAGCGACAAGATCGTAAACGGTTTTCCCGGCGGGAGGGCGCCTGCGGACGCGGGGCGGCGGGAGCGGGAAGATCCCGCCGTGGCGATCAGCCTGCCGTCCGGAGAGGAGAAGAGGGTTAAAGCTGCGGCCGAACCCGTCAGATCGAGGCGGATGACATCTTCCCTGCTTTCGCCCCAGTCGCCCGACGAGTTCAGCTTGAATAATATTATCCGGTCGAGACCGAGAGGGGTGACGCTCGAGATCCTGGCTCCGAGGCACCGGGCGAAGATCGTCTTTCTTAAATTTCCGGTGATTACGGGGGCGGTGGAGGGAAAGCAGTGCGGACCTCTCGCCGTGTCGAGAACGTGGATAAACCGAATGGGACCGCCTTCGAGTTCGATCGTCGATCCTCCCGTGTAACCGTACAGCCCGGTTATCGATGATCCGGCGAGCTCCCTGTCGAGTTCCAGGGCAAGAGCGTATGCGGCAAGACTGTTCATCGCCGGTATGATAAAGAGACGGTTGCCGCATGTCAAACCCATCCGCGGGGAAACGAGAATACTTCAAACGGTTTTTGACAAAACGGCTCTTTGTATATAAGATATCAACCTGGCGGGGAAAATCGATTCGGTATGAAGAACAGGAGAGATGCATGGTAACCAGCATGACCGGTTACGGCAAGGGATCGGCCAGAATCGGAGATGGCGAGGCTATCGCCGAGATACGCACGGTGAACCACAGGTTCATCGAATTGTCGATAAGGCTGCCGAGGGTTCTTAATGGAACGGAAAGGGATCTCGAGAAGATAATCCGCAGGAAGATCAAGCGGGGGCACGTCTATCTGACGGTGACCTTGACCCGCTCTTTCGATGCGGAAACCCTTCGCATCAACAGCAAGCTTATCAAGAAGGTTTACAGAGAGCTGAGTGTCCTGGCGAGGAAGGAGGGGATCCCCGGCGATGTCGATATCAACACGATCCTTTCAATCCCCGACGTATTCTCCGTCGACTCGGAGACGGTACCGCCGCAGCAGCTCGTCTCCGCGGTAAAGAAAGCGCTCGGCAAGGCGCTTTCAAGCTGTACCGGAATGAGGGAGAACGAGGGGGCGGAGCTTCTCAGGGACATGAATGGAAGGCTGAGGACCATAACACGAATAGCGTCGAGGATAGAAAATCGAGCCCCGGCGGCTCTGGCGAAGGCTTTGGCCAGAACCAAGAAAAGATTGAAACAGCTGATAGGGAACGCCGCGATAGACGAGAATCGGTGGGCCCTTGAAGCGGCCATAATGGCCGATAAAACGGATTTTTCCGAAGAGCTCGTTCGGCTTAACAGCCACCTCGGCCAATTCGAAAAGATACTGTCGCGAGGGGGCGAGGTTTCCAAGAAGCTAACATTCCTCCTGCAGGAAATTCACAGGGAAGCGACCACAATGGGAAACAAGGCTTCGGACCCGGCGATAATCCGCGATTGCCTTGAGATAAAGGAAAACGTGGAGAAGATAAGGGAGCAGGTTCAGAACCTCGAGTGACCGGAGCGGAGGTGTCATGCTTTTAAATGTGGGATTCGGCAACGTGGTTGCGGAGGACAAGGTGATCGCCATCATAAATTCCGATTCCGCACCGATGAGGCGTTACAGGGAGGAGGCGAGGCATCAGGGGAAGCTCGTCGACGCCACGCAGGGCAGGAAGACCCGTGCCGTGATCGTGACATCCTCCGGACATGTGGTGCTGTCGGCCGTGGCCGTCGAGACGATAGCGCAGCGCTGGAGGGAAAAGGAAGTTACGACGGAGGCGAAGGATTAAGATCGATAGAAAACCATTTATCGTAGTGGTTTCGGGGCCTTCCGGGGCCGGAAAATCGACCGTGGTCGAAAGGATCCTGGAAAGGGCTGATGATATCGCGAGAGCGGTCTCGGTCACGACGCGGAAACCGCGAGGAGAAGAGCATGACGGGGATGACTACGTCTTCGTGACTCCCGGCGAGTTCGCCAGGAAGAGGGACGGGGGGATGCTGCTGGAGTGGGCCGAGGTCCACGGAAACCTCTACGGGACCAGGACGGAAGAGGTTGAACGGGAGCTGGCCGCTGGCAGGAAAGTTCTTCTGGAGATAGACGTTCAGGGCGGGATGAGCGTGAAGGGAAAGGCTTCCAGCGCGGTCCTGATTTTTCTGCTTCCACCCTCTTGGGAGATGCTGGAGAAGCGGCTTCGAGGGAGGGGAACGGACAGCGATGAGACTATAAGGCGCAGGCTTGCCAACGCCATGGAGGAGATGCGGTTAGGCGGGCGGTATGACTATCTAGTCGTCAATGACGATCTGGAAACCTGCGTATCCCAGGTTCTGGGGATCATAGGCTCCGAATCGCTCAGACGGGAAAGAACCGGCTTTGAGTTTAACCGTTGAAATGATCGCGGATATGTATTATTAATATATTTCCTGTTAAATCGGGTCAAAGCGACAGATAAAGACGGGGGAGGACCCCGGGCCGGGTGGGCCTTCCGCCTGCCGGAGGGGTTCCGACGAGCCGTCCGTAACAAGTTCGAGGGGAAAGAATGAAGGTCAAGAACATGGAGAATATCCTGAAAGTGATCGATAACCGTTACGAGGCTATCCGTGTCGTCGCAAGGGAGGCGAGGAGGATAAATCGAATCCTTCGAAGGGCCGGCGAGGAGATAGAGGAGAAACCTACAACGATCGCGATCAATCGTGTCATCGAAGGGAAAGTGAAGTACAAGTATGTCGAGAAGGAGGGAGAGTAGGCGTACGGGAAACATTGCCGGGAAAAAGATCCTTCTCGTAGTCACGGGAGGGATTTCCGCCTACAAATCCGCCTACCTTGTGCGGCTTCTCAAGCGCTCGGGTGCACAGGTAAGAGTCGTGCTCAGCGAAGCGGCCGCACGGTTCGTAACCCCACTAACCTGTGAGGTGCTTTCCGGAAACCCGGTTCCTACCGATCTCTTTGCCAGCAGGGAAACACCCTCGGTGGAGCATGTCGAGCTTGCGACATGGCCCGACCGGATAGTCGTTGCTCCGGCAACGGCAGATTTCATATCAAAATCAGCGCTGGGACTGGCGGATGATCTGCCCTCGACCGTCGTATGCGCGGCCCGCTGCGATATCGTTTTCGCCCCGGCTATGAACGACGGGATGTGGGCCAACCCGGCGGTAAGGAGAAGTGTCGAGCTTCTGAAGAAGGACGGGCGCACCATTATCGATCCCGGGGAGGGAGAGCTCGCCTGTAACTCCGTCGGAAGCGGGAGGATGAGGGAGCCCGAGGAGATATTCGAGATCCTGAAGGGCTCTTTCGCGGACAGGCCCCTTGAAGGGGCGAGATTTCTGGTGACGGCCGGGCGGACCGAGGAAGAGATAGACGGCGTCCGCTACATCTCGAACAGATCGAGCGGCAGGATGGGATTCGCCGTCGCCGAAAAGGCCGGAGCGCTCGGGGCCGAGGTGACCCTCATTCACGGCGCGGTTGATATCGATCCGCCCTGCGCCGAAAGGATAAAGAGGGTCGTTTCGGCGGCCGACATGAAGTCGGCCGTAACGAGGAGCTTCGGCAAATGCGACGTGCTTGTCATGGCTGCCGCGGTTTCGGATTACCGGCCGGCGAAGAAGCGAGCGGGAAAGATCAAAAGGGGCGATGGAGGTATCAGCCTGGACCTCGTCCCAACGTCAGATATCCTTGCTTCGCTGAAGGAACGCAAGAGAGAAGATCAGATAACCGTCGGATTCGCATTGGAGAGCGAGCGCGGCGTAGAGAACGCCCTGAAAAAGATCGGCGCCAAGGGGTGCGATTACATGGCGCTGAACATGATAGGCGAAGATACGGGCTTCGGCGTGGAAACGAATCGGGTAACCCTCTTCAAGGGGAGGAAGAAGCTCTTTTCGACGGCGGTTGTAGCCAAGGAGGAAGCGGCCGCGTTGATCCTTGAGGCGATCATGAAGGATCCAAGGTTGAGGAAGGCTCGTTGATGAGCTGTGTCGATACAGAGCTGCTGCGGGATATGAAGAGGTATCTGCGGCGCAGGGCCTCGGCGGGTGTTTCCTCGATCTTCAGGATCGATGGCGCAGATTACCGGGAGAGGCGCGGAGCAGGTGAAGAAGAGATAATGGTGAGAACATCTCCCGAGGATAAGATCGTAGGGGCGGGTGATTCGGAGGGAAGGGTCCTGGGCGAGGGATTCAGGCGCGATACCAGGCCCCCGACGCAGGAAAACCTTTTCACGACCGCCGGTCCCGTGGCGGAGGAACCGGAGGGAAAGGACCTCGCTTCTCTCGAGAGGATCGTATCGGGATGCACTAGATGCGCTCTGAGCGAAACCCGTACCAAGACGGTCTTTGGCAGGGGCGATCCGGAATCGGGGATAGTCTTCGTCGGCGAAGCCCCAGGCAGGGACGAGGACCTGCAGGGAGAGCCGTTCGTGGGAAGGGCGGGGAAGCTTCTAGACAAGATTCTGGCCTCGATCGGGCTCGAAAGGGAAGATGTATATATAGCGAATATCCTCAAATGCCGCCCTCCCGGCAACAGGGATCCGAGGGAGGATGAAGTGGCGGCCTGCGAGGCTTATCTCGCGAGGCAGCTGGAGCTGATCAAGCCCCGTTTGATATGCGCCCTCGGGCGCGTCGCCGGGCAGAACCTGCTGGGGACCAAGGCTTCCCTCAAGGTTCTGAGGCAGGGGATACATTATTACAACGGTATTAGGGTCATAGTCACCTATCATCCGGCGGCGCTCCTCAGGAATCCGCATTTCAAACGTCCCGCGTGGGAAGATATGAAGATGCTGAGAAACCTTTATGACGGGTATTCGAGCGGGGGATGAAAGGGTGGACGTTCAGGGTCGAAGTGGAGGTAGTATCCGATGAGATCAGATACGGAGAGCAAACGAAGCGACGGCCTGATTGAAAGGATGCCGCCTCAGGCGGTGGAAGCGGAAAGGGCCGTACTGGGAGGGGTCCTGCTCGAGCCCGAGGCCGCGACGAAGGCCGTAGAGATCGTCACTCCCGAAGCGTTTTACCATCCGGCGCATTCCATGATATTCAAGGCGATGATCGCTCTCTTCGTGAGGCACGAGCCGATCGACGTGATGACACTTTCCGAAGAGTTGAGGAAAGCGGGCGATCTTGAGCGGACGGGTGGAATCGCGGCCCTCACCGACCTGGTTGACGGCGTTCCGAGCGCGGCCAACATCGAGCATTACGCTAACATAGTCCTGGAGAAATACATTCTCCGCCAGTTGATCAGCGCCTCGTCGCAGATCGCGAGCGAGTGCTACAGGGCGGAGGATTCGGTCGGGACGATCCTCGACGAGGCGGAGCAGAAGATATTCAGGGTTTCCGAATCCCGGGTCAGCCAGGGATTCATGCATATAAAGGAGATACTCAAGGAGAGGTTCGAAGAGATACAGAGGATCCACGAATCGCGCGAGAGCGTGACCGGCCTCTCCACAGGGTTCATCGATCTGGACAAGTATACGGCGGGACTGCACCCGAGCGATCTGGTTATCGTCGCCGGCCGACCCTCGATGGGAAAAACGAGCTTCGCGCTCAATATCGCGCAGCACGTGGGGCTGGAGGAGAAGAAGCCTGTTGCGATATTCAGCCTCGAGATGTCCAAGGAGCTTCTCGTGCAGAGGATTTTATGCTCCGAGGCGCAGGTCGACGCGCAGAAGGTCAGAAGGGGTTTCACCTCGGCGAAGGATATCGAGAGGCTCACGAACGCGGCGGGACTGCTGTCGGAAGCTCAGATATTCATCGACGACACTCCTGCGATCACCACCCTGGACATCAGGGCGAGGGCGAGAAGGCTGAAAGCGGAATATGATCTCGAGCTGATAGTCGTGGACTATCTCCAGCTTGCGCGGGCAAGTGAGAGGAGCGAGAACAGACAGCAGGAGATCTCGGCGATTTCGAGGATGATGAAAGCCCTTGCCAAGGAGCTCTCAGTTCCGGTCATAGCGTTGTCGCAGCTCTCCAGGGCGGTGGAGTCAAGGGGAGGGGACAAGAGGCCGATGCTTTCCGATCTTAGGGAATCGGGGGCGATCGAGCAGGATGCCGATCTGGTCCTTTTTCTTTACCGGCCCGAGTTCTACGACCCGGGGGATCCGGAGAAGGAGGGGATTGCGGAGCTTATCATCGGAAAGCAGCGAAACGGGCCCACCGGGATCGTGCCCCTGATTTTCGAGAAACAGTACACGAGGTTCCGGTCGATGGCGGTCGCGGATGCGACGGGACCGGCGGATGTGTTCTAGAGGGACTGGGGGCGCAGCAGCGGGCGGTCGACGCAATAAGAGTTGTGGGCAAGTCGCCGGCGGAGGTTCGATTTGAGGATCATCGTCCTGCTCGGAAGGTTTTTCCTCGGTTTCTTCGAGGAAGTCGGCGGAATCTTCATTCTCATTTGCAGGGTCACCGCCATCTCTCCCAGGATTTTCCGAAACCTGAGAAACCTGCTCGTGCAGATGGCGCGTATCGGAACCGGGTCGATCCCACTCGTCATAGTCACATCGGTCTTCGTCGGCGCCGTCACCGCAGTCCAGGCGGCATACCAGTTTCAAGGATTTATACCCCTCAGGTACCTCGGCGCCGTTGTCGGCAAATCTGTGACACTCGAGCTGGGCCCGGTTCTGACGGCCCTCGTTGTGGGAGGGCGCGTGAGCGCCGCGATAGCGGCTGAGCTGGGGACGATGAAGGTGACCGAGCAGATCGACGCCATGGAGATGATAGCGATCGATCCGGTCGAGTATCTCGTTCTTCCAAGGATAGCGGCAGCGACGATAATGCTCCCCGTTCTAGCCGTCTTTTCCGATCTTCTGGCGATTCTCGGAGGGATGGTCGTGGCGAAGATCTCGATCGGGGTCAGCTTCAATCTCTTCGAGAATGGGCTAAAGCTGCTCTTCAGGTACCAGGACCTGGTTGGAGGGCTTATAAAGACATTTTTCTTCGGGTATATTATCGCCCTGATGGGGTGCTATAACGGTTTCGGGACGAAGGGAGGGGCGGAAGGGGTCGGGATGGCCACGATGAGGGCGGTGGTCTCGTCGTGCCTTCTGATCCTCGTTTCGAATTACCTGCTGGCGACTCTGATATTCCGGATACTCTTCGCTCCGGATTGAAAGAGTGTCAACGGAGCGGTATAGGAAGGGGACGCAATGTCCGCGGATATGATAATACGCTTGAGGGGGGTGACCAAGGAGTTCGACGGCGAGGCGGTTCTGCGGGGACTCGACTACGATATAAGGAAGGGTGAGACGCTGGTGGTGATAGGCAGGAGCGGGTGCGGGAAATCGGTTCTGCTGAAACATATTTCCGGGCTGATAAGGCCCGATTCCGGCCGCATATTCTTCGAAAATGAAGATATAACGCAATTTAGCAGGAAAAAGTTATTTGAAATGCGGATGCACTTTGGTATGCTCTTCCAGGGCGCCGCCCTTTTCGATTCGATGACCGTAGGTGAAAATGTGTCGCTTCCCCTCGAGAAGCATACCGGGATGACGGAAGCGGCGATACGAGGGAAGGCGCTCGAGAAATTGGAGCTGGTCGGGCTGAGCGATGTGTACGACAAGTATCCGGCCGAGTTGAGCGGCGGAATGAAGAAGAGGGTTGGACTGGCCAGGGCTGTCGTGATGGATCCCGAGGTAGTCCTTTATGACGAACCGACGACGGGGCTCGATCCGATAATGGCGGATGTTATAAACGAGCTTATCCGGGGATTACAGAAGGAGCTCGATATAACGTCGATCGTGGTAACGCACGACATAAAAAGCGCATACAAAGTGGCCGACAATATAGCTATGCTGCATGACGGGGGCATCATCTTTTCGGGGAGTCCCGAGGATATGGCTGGAACCGATCATGCGATAGTGCGGCAGTTTATAGAGGGAAGGGCGGACGGGCCGATAAGACCCGTCTGATTTCTGACCGAGGCGGAGGGTTCCGGATGAAATACAGGATGCTCGAGCTTCGTGTCGGGTTCACGGTTTTTATCGCGATCCTGGTATTCACCGTCGGGCTGATGTGGTTCGAGGGTTTCAAGATCGGGCGAACCACTTACGAGATCAACGCGGTATTCCCGATGGTGGGGGGGATCAACGTCGGGGACGTGGTAAGCGTGAACGGGGTGGAGAAGGGTGAGGTCGGATCTGTCATCCTGCGCGACAGGGATGTCGTCTTGGGCCTGAAGATAGATGCGTCGGTCCGAATACCGGCCGACTCAAAGGTCGTCCTGGAGACTCACGGGATCATGGGCGAGAGGATAGTGACGATCGTCCTCGGAAAATCCGGCGAGTATCTCGAGGAGGGCGCTACGCTCGAGGGTGTCTACGACCCCGGCATATCGGAGGCGTTAGCGTCTGTGGCCAGAGTGGTGGACGATCTCAAGGAGCTTGCCGCTAACATATCCACGCTTACCGAGACTTTATCCAAGGGGGACAATCTGTCCAAGGCGGCGGAGAATTTATCCGCCCTCACGGGGGAACTGAGGGAATTTATCGAGCGTAATTCGGAGAAGCTCGACGAGGGGGTCCGCTCGTTCAGCAACTCGGCGTTGAAGATAGATTCCCTGCTGACCAGAAACACCGCGGGGATCGACAGCATAGTGGCAAGGTTGGAAGAGGCGGGCGAGGACCTGCCTGAGCTTGTCGACAGGATAACTGAAACGGCCGGGATTCTTAGGGATCTGTCAAAACGTCTCAACACGAGCGAGACGACGATCGGGGCGCTTTTCCAGGACAGGGAGCTTCTCGACAGGCTCGAGGCGTCGATAACGGGGCTCGACGAGCTGATTGCCGATATAAAAGCTAACCCGAAGAAGTATCTCAAGATCGAGATTTTCTAGAATAGGCGGAAAGTGGCGGTTCATAAAGGGGAAAGAGAGAGGGAATGAAAGGCGAAAAGATTATCTGCCTCGTCGCCGCTGCGGGGAGAGGCTTGAGATTCGGGCGGGAGCTGCCGAAAAGCTTCTACCCGATTGAAGGGCACACCCTCCTTGCAAGATCGATTGAGAGCATCAATTCATGGAAGGGGATAGAGAGGTTCATCGTAATGGTTCCCCCGGGATGGGAGGAGAAAGCGAGGGAGGTGCTCGGCGGCGATCTGCCGGGTGTCGATTTCCGCGTTCTGGCCGGCGGGGAAACAAGGCAGGAGTCGGTGGCGATCGGGCTGAAGGAAGCGGGTGACGCCGCGATCGTGATCATCCACGACGCATGCAGGCCCTTCGTGTCCAGCTCCCTCGTTGAAAGGGTTGTCGCCGGGGCGAGGGAATTCGGAGCGGCCGTTCCCGCCCTGCAGGCGACCGACACGCTGGGCCGCCTGAGGGACGACACCCTCGAGGCGATAGTGCCCAGGGAGAGGGTGGTCGGGATACAGACGCCCCAGGCTTTCAGGACGGAGATACTGAGGAAGGCTTACGAAACGACGGAAGAAAATGTAAGGCGCTCCACCGACGAGTCATCTCTGGTCCTCGAAGCGGGGATCAAGGTAAAGGCGGTAGAGGGGGAACGCTGGAATATAAAGGTGACGGTCAAAGATGATATCGAGATAATCTCGAGCTTTCTGTCGGGAAAGAAGCTCGACCTGCCGGGGTGAGGAAAAAGACCGTACACAGTCTCCCAGCCGACAGTTTCATTCTAATGCGGTACAGGCCATGGTGACTAAAAGCGGGTTCAGGATCGGGATCGGCTACGACATTCACCCTCTCGAGGTGGGGAGGAGGTTGATGCTGGGGGGGGTGGAGATACCCTACCAAAGGGGATTGTCGGGGCATTCGGATGCCGACGTCCTTCTACATGCGATCTGCGACGCGCTCCTCGGCGCCCTCGCGCTGGGCGATTTGGGCATGTTTTTCCCCGAAAACGAGAAGTACAGGGATGCATCGAGCATCATTCTTCTGGAGGAGGTCGCCTCGATGGTCGGGGGCAGGGGGTACAGGGTGGTGAATGTGGATTGCATCATCCATGCCGAGGAGCCTCTCGTGACTCCTTTCAAGGCCGGGATGACCGGCAATATATCCAGGGCTCTGGGGGTGGGAGAGGAAGATGTCTGCGTCAAGGCCACAAGGGGGGAAGGCATGGGGCCTGTCGGCGAGAAACGGGCGATCGCGGCCAGGGCCGTTGTTCTGCTGGAGAAGATGGAAGGATAGGCTTGAGCGATAAGAGAGTTAGATTTGCGCCGAGCCCGACGGGGTATCTTCATATAGGCGGGGCCAGGACCGCCCTTTTCAATTTCCTCTTCGCCCGCCACGAGAAAGGAAAGTTCATTCTTCGCATAGAGGACACGGACGAGCAGAGATCGACAAGCGAGTACGAGGAGAAGATGCTGGAGGATATGATCTGGCTCGGGTTGAAATGGGACGAGGGACCGTCCGCCGGAGGGGATTGCGGGCCGTACCGCCAGTCCCAGCGCATCGAAATATACAGGGAATATTCGGAGAAGCTCGTAGAGGAGGGGAAAGCGTATCCCTGCTACTGTACCGACGAGGAGCTTGTCCGAAAGAGGGACAAGATGAAGAGGGAAGGGGTGCCTCCTCAGTATGACGGAACGTGCAGGGACCTTACGGAGGAGGACCGGAAGGAGCGAAGAAAGGCCGGCCTCCCGGAGAGTATCAGGTTCATAGTGCCGGCCGGCGAAGAGAAGAGAATCAACGATATCGCAAGGGGAGAAGTTGTTTTCCCGCCGGGGATGGTGGGGGATTTCGTGATACTGAGATCGAACGGGCTGCCGACCTACAATTTCGCCGCCGCCGTCGATGACGCCCTCATGCGGATATCCCACGTTATAAGGGGTAGCGAGCATCTCTCGAACACGCTCCGCCAGGTCATGATATACGAGGCGCTCGGCCTGGAGATGCCCCTTTTCGCGCACATTCCCCTCATCCTGGGACCGGACAGGACAAAGCTGAGCAAGAGGCACGGGGCGCCGAATATAAGGGACTACAGGGAGAGGGGATATCCGCCCGAGGCGGTTGTGAACTATATCTCCTTTCTCGGCTGGTCCAGCCATTCGGGCAAGGAGATACTCTCGATGCAGGAGCTGGTGGATGAGTTCGAGCTTGAAAGGGTGTCGGACAGCCCAAGCATCTTCGACGAAGCCAAGCTCAATTGGGTCTCGAGCCAGCACGTGAGGGCCGGCGGCTCGGCTGCCTATTTCGACATGGCGTCCGGATATTTTCCCGAACGGTTCACTTCCGGATACAGCAGGGAAAAACTAGAGAGGATCTTCGATGTCGTATCGGAGAATCTGCCCTACTTCGCGATGCTTCCGTCCGAGGCCGCTCCCTTCAGGCCGGGACCGCCTGATTATTCCGAGGAGGGGCTTTCGGTTCTCGAGGGAAAGGGCGATCTCATTGACGCATTCATCACCGGGTTCGAGGGAGGCGTAGGGATGGATAGGGAAGAGATCCAGGGGATTATAAAGAGGGCCGGCAAGGAATGTTCGGTCAAGGGAAAGGAACTTTACATGCCTTTGAGGGCCGCGCTGACCGGCGGCGTTCACGGGCCGGACCTTTCGACGATAATCATGGTGAGGGGAAAAGAAGATGTGGTAGGGGTGCTCAAGGGAGCGAGAATGCTCGCGGAGCGGTGAGGATAAAGTCCGCTGAGGAGGGAAAGGCCGGAGTATGAGGCACAAGTCGAAGATCAGGGTTACGGTTCTTCTCGGAGGCGATTCTCCCGAGAGGGATGTATCCCTTTCGAGCGGGGCCGCCGTGGTTAAGGGTTTGAGGGAAAGGGGTCATCACGTTGAAACGTTGGATCCCGCCCTCTCAATGAATCGGCAGGCGGAACCGGGAAGGGGATCGATAGGAGTGGAACCTGCCGGGCAGCTTCCATCCCTCAGCGGCCGAGAAGCGTTCGAGTGGCTTTGGTCGAAGCGGATAGAGGACGCCGATGTCGTTTTCGTAGCCCTTCACGGTGGGAGCGGAGAGGACGGAACGGTCCAGGCCCTGCTCGAGGCCGCCGGAGCGGTATATACAGGGACAGGGGTGCTGGGAAGCGCCCTTGCGATGAACAAGGATCGTTCGAAGGCGCTTTTCGCCGGTGCGGGTATACAGACGGCGGCGCATATTCTTGCGAAAAACTGCGGCGATATAGAGGTGCGCCGGGTCAGGGAAGCGATAGAATCGGATATCGGTTTTCCGGTCGTTGTAAAACCGAACTGCCAGGGATCGAGCGTCGGTTTTTCACATGTCGCCGATCCCTCGGAACTTGGCGGGGCTCTCGATAAGGCGGCGCTTTTCGGAGGCGAGGTGATCGTGGAGAGGTTCATTCCGGGAAGGGAGGTTACCGTCGCCGTGCTGGACGGGACGGCCCTGCCGGTGGTAGAGATAATCCCCGAGGGCGGGTTCTACGATTACAAGAGGAAGTATACGCACGGCACCAGCAGGTATGAGACGCCGGCCAGGATAGAGATAGAGGCGCAGGACAGGCTCAAGAGGGAAGCCCTGCTCGCCTATCACGCGCTTTCATGCAGGGATTACGCGCGGGTTGACTTCCGCCTGGCCGAAAACGGGGAACCGTACTGCCTGGAGGTCAACACGCTGCCGGGGATGACCGGATTGAGCCTTGTGCCGATGGCTGCGGCGCACGCGGGGATCGACTTCGGTGAGCTCGTCGAGAAGATATGCCTCCTGGCGCTCGAAAGAAAACGAACCGAAAGGTAGGGGGAGGAAGATGGACAAGATAGAGGAAATGATGAAGGAATTCACCGAGGCCGCCGGTGTCTCGGGAGCGGAGGGGGAGATATTTGCCCTCATGGAGAAGCACCTCGCTCCCTTGGCATCGATAGAGAGGGACCGTCTCGGCTCGTTCATAGCGAAACTCAAGGGCGGAGGCGATGGACCGAGGATCATGGTCGCCGGGCACATGGATGAGGTAGGATTCATGGTCTCTCATTTCACCGGGACGTTCATCAGGTTCAACACGCTCGGTGGATGGTGGCCTCCGAGGATGATAGGCCTGCCCGTCAGGGTGATGACCTCTAAGGGGGATATACCCGGAGTGGTAGCTTCGAAAAGCCCCTTTCAGATGGAAAAAGAAGAAAGGGATAAGCCGGTAAGGTCGAAGGATCTCTTCATAGACGTGGGCCTGACGGGGAATAAGAAGCCGGAATCTCTGGGGATCAGGCCGGGCGATCCGGTCGTGCCGGAGTTCCCGTTCACCATCCTGAAGGGGGGGAAAACGTACATGGCGAAGGCCTGGGACAACCGGGTTGGATGCATGGCGGTAATCGAGGTGATGAAGAGGTTGAAGAGGTACAGCCTTCCGTGCGAGGTTTACGGTGTCGGAACCGTCCAGGAGGAGGTCGGGATAAGGGGCGCCGTGACGAGCGCGAATGTCGTGAAGCCCGATGTCTGCTTCGCCGTCGATGTGAATATCGCGCAGGACATACCAGGCTCGCCGGAGGGTGCCGTCGAGAAACTCGGCGCGGGTCCTTCAGTGTGCGTCTTCGACGCCACGCTCATACCGAATATCAGGCTTCGAGATCTGGTTGTCGAGACCGCCCGCAAGAACAAGATACCTTTTCATTTCAGCGCGATCCCGAACGGAGGGACCGACGGCGGGAGGGTTCATCTCAATGAAACTGGAGTGCCCGCGCTTGTTATAGCTGTTCCGACGAGGTATATTCACAGCGCCGCCGGGATCTTGTTCAGAAAAGATTTCGACAACACGGTAAAGCTTCTCGTCGAGGTTATCAGAAAGCTGGACGGCAAGACGGTGAAGGGTCTCGCTTGACCGGCGCGGGACAACCGCCAAAGGAAGGAAGGAACAATGGTTCTGAAGGTCTACGATACGCTTCGCAGAAAGAAGGAAGAGTTCAAGCCCGTTCACGAGGGAAAGGTGGGGATCTATTTCTGCGGGATGACCGTTCAGGACAAGCCGCACATGGGGCATATGCTGGCATTCGTGGCGGGCGATGTGATCAAGCGCTACCTGAGGTACAAGGGGTATGAGGTGACCTACGTGCAGAACTTCACCGACGTGGATGACAAGATAATAGCGAAGGCGGTAGAGGAGGGGATCGAGTTCGGCGAGGTGGCGGAAAGGAACATAAAGGAGTATTTCAGGTTCGAGAAAGAGCTCAACATATTGCCGGCCGATGTATATCCCAGAGCCACCGAGCATATCGAAGATATCATCGCCCTCGTGAAAACGCTCGTCGACAAGGGGTACGCCTACCAATCGGGGGGGGACGTATATTACCGCGTCAGGAAGAATCCCTCGTACGGCAAGCTGTCGGGCCGGCGCATCGACGAGCTGCAGTCGGGGGCTAGGATCGAGGTGGGGACACAGAAGGAGGACCCGCTCGATTTCACCCTGTGGAAAGGGGCGAAAGAGGGGGAGCCGTCCTGGGAGTCGCCGTGGGGAAGGGGAAGGCCGGGTTGGCACATAGAGTGCTCTGTCATGTCGATGAAGTATCTGGGCGAGACGGTCGATATGCATGGGGGGGGACAGGACCTGATTTTTCCGCATCACGAGAACGAGATAGCCCAGAGCGAATCGGCAACCGGAAAGCCTTACGTTAATTACTGGATGCACAACGGGCTTCTGAACCTCCAGGGGGAGAAGATGTCCAAATCGACGGGGCATTTCTTCTCCATAGAGGATATCTGCAAGGAATTTCCGGGCGAGGTGGTGAGGTTCTACCTTCTCTCCACCCATTTCAGAAGCAGGAGCGAATTCGGCAGGGACAGGTTGAAGGAGGCTGAGGCGGGATTCGAGAGGATAAGGAATATGTGCATCTACCTCGACGAGATCGGGGGAGGACGGGGGGCGGAGGGGAAGGATATACTGCCCGCCTCGAAAGGGATAGTCGAGCTTGCCGGTCAGGTGGAGAAGGATTTCCTCGAGGCGATGGACGACGATTTCAACAGCGGCGAGGCGATAGGGCATATCTTCAGGCTCGTAAAGGAGGTGAACAGGGTGAGGGCTGATATGCCGGGAACCCTGGAGAACGATCCGGCCGCCCGCAAGATCCTGATCGAGACAATAGGGACCTTCGACTCGATACTGGGACTCTTCGCCGAGGGGTTGCCGGTAGCGGGGACGGTCCTGCCCGAGAATATAAGCTCCCTTGTCCGGGAAAGGGAAAAGGCCCGAAGGGAGAAGGAATGGGCTAAGGCCGACGAGATCAGGGGAAAGATCGCCGAGGCGGGATACACGGTGGAGGACAGGCCTGACGGCCCTTATCTCAGGAAGATTTGAAGGCCGGAGAGAACAGCTCCTTGACCGGCATAAGTATGAACCAGAGCATCAGGGGCAGGAAAAAGTTGATGGTCAGGTTCAAGAACTCGGTCCCCGACCAGAGCTTCTCGCTCTTCGTGTAAAAAGCCATAAAAACAAGGACTATCGTGAGGATATTGGCCGCGGTCAGGATCAGAATGCCGACGAGCGCCGGGCTCAGTCTCTTCCTCCAGCTAATCCCCGGGACGGCGATAACCAGCGATAGGAAAACGACCGGGTTGAGGGAGACCTCCTCTGTAACCTTGAGGGCGTGATCCATGATCAGCCTGCGGCCGAGGATCGCGAGAATCGGTTTCGCCCCCCAGGCCACAAGGTGCATATAGATGAAGCCGGCTTTGAGATATATAAGGTAGAGAACGATCGATGCCCCGAGAAATCTCAGAAAGAAAAGAAAGATAGGCTTGGCCGATTTCTTCAGAGCCGGTTCGGGTTTTTGAGAAACGCCAGCCATTGAATCGCTCCCATGATTATTTCCGGCCGTCCGAAGGGGAAGGGTCCCGTCCGGGCGGTTTCACGATCTTGGTCATCCAGAAGATTACTATGAACAGCATGAATATGACGAAGCTTACCTGCCATAGGTATCCATGGAAGAAATTGAAGAGATTCCTTTTATGGTAGAGGACCAGGGAGATGAAAACCATTCTCACGAGATTCAGCAGGTGGATGGCGGGTATCCCTAAAAGGATGCCGATCAATTTTTCGCCGAACCTGGCCGGGTACGCTCCGACGATCGAGAAGAAAATGATCGATGTGTAGAGCCCCGTGCATTCGGCGATGACGACGAGCCGCTCCCCCCCGTGAGGGGTAATGAAAGTGAAGGTCGATTTGTCGAGGGTGAATGCGTAACCGAGCTTTTCCAGGCACCAACCTACCTCGGCGGCGACGAAAGTCTGCAAACCGGTCACGAATTCGGGGAATCTTCTCGTTAAAATATAGGAAAAAAGCCAGAGTGTAAAAAAGAGAATCAGGAAGAGCGTAAACTCTTTCCGGAAAGCTGGCGCTTTCCTCTTTTCTCTTACTTCACCTTCTGGCTTCTTTCCGTGGTCCTTTTTAATATTCCCAATACCTCACGTCGTTAAGCAAGTACCCTCGATTTCTAGGCCCTGCTGGCGGCACGCTTCTTCATAAGAACGGCGGCGGCGAGGATCATGGAGAGAACCAGGATCGTCACTACTGGCGTCGTGAAGAGAGGTACCGGTACAGGCTCAACAACGTGGACGAGCTGTACGCAGGTGTCGTAGACGACCGGCGTGTCGACCGACCAAACGATGATCGTCAGTTCGTCGTAATCGCATATGTCTGCTTCGCTGGCGTCGATGATGCCGTATACGTTCAGGCACTCGCCACCGGGTACGTTGTCAGCGGTTCCGCTCTGCGGGAAGCCGCCGCCTACCGTACCGGTCTTCGTGATCTCGTATCCATATGTGGTCGGATCCGCGCAAGGATCGCCGTTGCAGACCGAGAACGGGATGTAAGCGGTCACGGCGCCCTGCTCAACCAGGTACAGGCTGTCCTGGAGAACGTAAAGCGCGGGCGGAGACACGACGATCTCGAAGGCCTGGGTCATCGTCATCGGGAGTCCGAGATCGAAGCAGGGCGTGTTGCACGTGGTGTCGCAATGACCCTGGGTGCAGTACGCGACCATTGCGGTCAGGGTGTCGACGTCGCCGACCTCGGCGTCACAGGGGACCTCGAGGCAGACCTCGACGCCGTATGCGAATCCGTAATCCGCGATCCAGCAATCGCCGTCTTCGGGATCCGAAGTGATGCCCCAGCCGGACCGGCTTGTGAAGTGAACGCATACCGTGTCGGGCTCAACGCAGGTGCCGCCGCTATAGTCCCAGTCGTAGTTCACGACCGAGATATCTTCAGTGCACCAGACCTCGCCCTTGATCACATATACTACGTCATCGTAGTAATCCGAGAACCAGTCGTACCAGCCTTCGACGCCCTCTTTCGAGCA
>CAZPAH010000024.1:0-24893 GCA_964584495.1 uncultured bacterium
GATGTAGTTAGGCCCTTCCACCTCCCCTGAAGCCTGGCATTGAGAGATCTTATATGCTCTATAGCGCGCCCTTTATCCTCCCTCTCATATTCAAATGCCGCAGATCCCCTGGTCCTGCGTGATATCTCCCTTGAAATAAGGAAAACGGCCCCTTTCTTTAAGGCGGAGCGGCTTCCGCTCTCACCGGCGATCTCTCCGAAACGGATCTTCGACCTGTCGGGAATGGAGAAGAAGAGCGCGCCGATTCCACAATCGCCCCGCCGCACGACTCCGGCCGCCCAAGCGGGATAACGAGCTGTATCGAGGCAAACCTCGACACCGGCGAGGTAATCTCCCTTTTCTTCACAGTAATCGGCCGAAAGAGCGGTTCCACGTCCTTCATCGAGCCCCATACAGGCTGTAACCCCCAATCTTCCATTTCCACGGCTTACGGACAGGTTCGAACCCCATACGAGAGGAGCACGAAGCCGGGCCTTCCCGGTGCGGTATGTCAGCGGCGCACCTGAAAAGAAAACAGCCCTTGCCCGGCCGCTTTTCAACCGGGCAGCGCCGCCCCTTATTACCGTGCCGTAGAAGGAACACCTCCCCGTTATCAACCTCTGCCTTCGTAACGGGTACCAGCCTGAAAAAGGGAATGAATTGGAATACCCGGCGAAGAGGAGGCCGAGGGCCAGATCGGGCATAAAATCGCCTGCGTGCAGAGCCACCCTCCCGGAAGCGCGCGCCAATTCGAGATAAAAAGAATCCGAAATCACACCGGCCCTTTCCCTGATCCTGCCGGTGACTTTCCAGTGTTCGGCCCACAACCTGAACCTTCCCTCCGGATCGGCCTCGGAACCCGCTCCCTTAGTAACCAGGGTAGCCCGACCCCTATAACCTCTCTCTCCGGGCAGGAGAAGGCAGTTGCTGAAACGGTACAGCCGTCTTTTATCATACTCCGACAATCTCGATAGAATCTCTCCCGCATCCCGGCACACCTTCGAGAGAGCGCAGAGTTTCTTCGCCAGATCCGGGGGAAAACCGGGAATAGAAAGGAGCTCGCCGGTCGAGGCGTGGACCGGATCGATCGGGTTCTGTTCGAGGTTCTCTACGATCCCGTTCTCTTCCGGATCCGTTATGAGCCGGTCCAACGGTGGGGGGCCGGAAGAGCACCCCGCCAGGCAGCCGGAAAGCAAGAGCGCTCCCATAACCGCCGGAATAACACCCGTCCTCGATCTCATTTCCACAACCTCCCGATCCCGACATGGTATGTGCTCCCGAGCACCGGATGACTGCCGTATGAAAGGCCCGCGAAGATCCCGTCACACCTCACGATCAGGCCCCCCGATAGCTCGTCCGTCTCGAAATTTATCCCCGAGAGAATTAGAATCCTGTCCGACAGTTCGACCGTAGCAGAGCCTTTCGTGAGTTGTTCACCGATCTTCCCGGCGCGGATATTGAATGCGACTTCGGTTCCACCGCTCTTTATTGACACTCCCATCACGGTTTTATCGGTCCCTCCGTAACCGGCTATCGTGACAGGTATATGAACCCAGTAGCTAAGGAAATCGTAAAAGGCAATCGACATGGTGATGTCGCTTCTCAAGCTGATGGATGACTCGAATCCGGATGTCCGCCGCCTTGACATAATCGGTTCGGCGGCTACCCCGAGACCCCCTTCCGGCAGCATCAATCCAGCACGTATCCCGAGCCTGTCCTCGCGGTAGAGCGGGTGCCGCAGCATTCCCCACCACCCGGCCAGCGTATACTTCTTACGCCCGCGAATAAGATCGGTACGTGTGGCGATAAGCCCGTCAAGCGAATACGGGTTCGAACAAGAGACGGCTAGGGCGAAAAAATCCCTTTCCAGTCCCGGGATGAAAGGATAATAACCCGGTGGCCTCGAGATCGATCGAGTCCCGCTATCCCAAACGGGCGAAAGCACGGATGCGCGGACTTGCGAAAACCATTGGCCGATCAACAGCGCCGGCAGCGCCGCCGTCAGGAACCGCCTCCAACCGCTATACAGCACTTTTCCCTTCTGCACACTCCACCTCCCGGCCCGACGTACTCGACCGCACACGGGTACAACCCGTCGGGCACTATCCTCCCCCCGTCGCTTCTTCCATCCCACCTGCACGATACAGGCTTCGCGCCGCCATCTTCCGCATAAAGCTTCCTGATGCCAAACCCTTCGATGTCAAAAACCGTCATTCGGAATCCAGTCTCACCTTCGATAAGCCGGCAGGAGATTACCGCCGTTTCTCCGCAGCCGGGGCAGAAGGGGTTAGGGGAAATGCTCATTCCCCTCCCGCCTCGCCCGGAAGTGATGAGAACGGAGTTATCTTTTCCGGGCGTCGCTCCCGTTTCCAAAGAGCATCTATGCCAGATCGGTTCCCCAGACTCGCTGCACGCCGCCGGTGAATACCTCTCTATCGATCGCCCCCTTTCGCCGTTCAACATGTCGTGGTAGACGACTTTTTCCACAAGGGTTCCATGCAGGTCGAATATTCCAATTTCATCAGCTTGCCCGCCCTTTTCAGAATCGTTAAGGGCGGACCAGCCCCCTTCCGGAGACAGAACCGGCGAGACGCATGAGGGGAAGGCCCTGAGGAAACACTCCGGATCATCGGCGAGTATCAGCCACCCGCCGCCGGCTACCAGGGTACGCCCGGCCGAAATAAGCTTCTTCGAACCGGTGCCGTCGCATATATGCCATCCCTGCAGGTCAAGATCGACCTCCGAGCTGTTGAACAGCTCTATCCATTCGCTGTTTCCGATATATGGACGGTACATTATCTCGTTGACGACCAGCGGGCCCGGCGATAGCGAGAGCCTGGCGGCCGATGAGTCGTTAGACGCGTTCGTGTCCATCGCCGAATAGATAACCGTTCCTGTGGCCAGCATCCAAGACGAGTGAAACAGTAACGTTACAGAAAAGGAATCGCTTTTCCCCGGTTCGAGGGCCAGTTCGCATAGGCGCGACACCCTCTCCGGCGGGTCGCCCGGGGGACCGATGGAAATATCGACCGTGACCGCATCGATAAACTCGCCGGTCCCTACGTTCTCAAGTATCACTACAAGATCGAAGGGCACCGATCTGCAGCGAAGGATATCGATTCCGGAAATATGGGGGGCGATATCATAATCGAAGAAATTCTCGACCCCGGGAGTCGGATCCGCCATCACGAAATCTTCCCGGTTGTTATCGGTATCCACGCCATCCGGTTTCCTCGAGAGACTCGAGCCGGCGGGCACATCGATAGCCGGATCTCCCTCGCAAAGCCCGGCGATGAGCGGTTCGCCGTAGGCGACCATGTCTATGGTCCCGGTCCCGCCGATCAGTCTCGCACCATCGGGACCGTTTTCCAGATTCCCTTCGAGCGCCAGATCGGGGTCATCGGTTCTCTCGCTCCCGCCGATCAGAAGATACCCCTCCGGCGCCAACGTAGCGATACCGGCGGCCTCCCAGACGGTTCTTGCGGTTCCGGTCCGGCCGTCGACGAACTCCAACCGCCACCCGCCTATATCGACCAATGTCATTCCACTGTTGAAGAGCTCGATAAATTCCCAGCCCCCGTCGCCTCCGGCATGGTCATAATAAATTTCGTTGATGACAACCCCGCCGTATACCGGGGACGCTTCGCTTTTTCCGGAAAATACCACTAAAATTAACAGGAATAATATCCGGGCAGGCCGGACACAGACCCTTCCCGTCATCCTCCACCTCCTCACTGTATCCGGAACGATAATACCCGCGAAGGAAATCGATTTCAATAGAAATATTTTATAGAGTAGATCGACCGATCAGACCAGTCCCCAGCTTTTCCTTAAAATCCACTCGGCCGCCAGGAGGATTACAATTAAGGCGAATAATTGATATTTTTCTCTCAGCGCCGAGATCTTTTTCCTCTCTATCTTAGCGGGTCCCGGGCGGATCAGATCGCGCAATTCGCCCAGCCTGTCAGATTCGATAATCCGGCCTCCCGAATCCGCGACAAGGCGGCGAAGAAACGGCTCATCCCGTGATGTTCTTGAAAACTCTATCGAAACAGGCTGGACGGTGAACGAAAATTCGGCCGACTCCGCTTCGCCCGTATCGGATGTCGCTCGGGCCACAACCTTGTAATCCCCCGGCGGTAAAGGGTCGAGAACGGCCCTCTGCAAACCGGGTCTGCCCGGTTCGAGGTTGAAAATGAATTTTCTCGCCGGCGACTCTTCGCCGCCACCCAGCGCTAGCACCTCCCCCCCGGCGTTTCCGTATCGCTTTCCTTCACGCATGAAGAGTGAAAGTCGGGGCCTCTCTCCCGTTCTGTAAACGGTCCTATCGAGATTCAACGTGAAGCGGTCGGGCTCTGCTCCTTTCGCCAAATACTGAATCAGCCCGGCCAGGAAATCGGTATATACCGAAGCGCCGTAATCTCCGTCCAGCCTCCACCGCCAAACGGTCGATCCGAAGAGAACGGCCGAAACCCCGCTCCCATAGCGCCGGACCGCCAGGAAAGGCCTCGTCCTGCTTCCATCTTCCAAGAGAAGGGGAACTTCCGCTTCCGACGTGACACCCACTCCTGACAGGGCGGCGAGAAGAGGGGGCAGCCGGTCCATGGAACCCGGCTGTCCCGCGAGTACCGACAACCGGCCCGAACCCGCCGTACCCTTCCTTACAAGAAATTCTCCCGGTACGAGTCCGGGATCGCCGGTTCTCCTTACAGGCAGAAAACCCTCCATCATTTCCAACCGTATTGCCGATACGAGGGGGGAGTTTTCACCGGCTATGAGCAAAAGCCCTCCACCCGCTTTCACGAATTCTTCGAGGATCTTAATCCTGCGGGCGGTGTTGAACACCCTTGTATCGTCGTTGATTATCAAAAGGTCGTAGGATTGAAGGGAGGGGGAGCCGTCCGGCGGGAACCACCTTCTCCTGTCGGAGATAAAATGTATGCCGTCGCGCGGCGTCCATGTGACGCATTCTATCAGTAACCTTTCGGAGCGCTCACCCAGCTCACGGATAAAAGTCATATTCCAGTCAGGGGATTCATCGAGATACAGGACCTTCAACCTGTCCTTCAGTACGGTTACCCTTAAATACTCTATATTGTTATCCTCGATCCTTTCGCCGGCGACCGGAAGGGCCCGGACTTCTAGCCTGCACTCGCCTTCCACCCGGGGCATAAAACTCAAGGAAGCATCCAGCGTTCCCTCTCCCCGCACGGCTTTGAGCATGGATGAGTCTATCACATCGCCGTTCTGCAGAAGCTCCAACTTGATATCCTCGTCCCCCGTTGCGCCCGAGAATCTGACTGAGGCATCGATATCGATCCTGGTTCCCGAATAGACGAACCTCTCGTAATCGACTTCCTCGATGGCGACGTCTTTTCCCTCCAGCGTGTCCCCGTACCCGACGGCGAACACCCTGGCGCCCATCCCCGGGCTGCTTCTCATCATTCCCCGTGTCACTCTTCCATCAGTCAAGAGGATTATGGATTCCCTATCGTTGGACCTGTATTTCCTGCCGACCTCTTCGATAGCTCCCAGTATGTCGGTTCCCTCGCCGGAAGCCTCCGGCATACCGCCTATATCGACCGGCGACTCGTAGATCCTTGCCGCGAAAGGCACTATCTCTAGATCCAATCCGGACAGGGTATTTTCCAGTTCTTTCATTCCCTCTTCGGCCGCCTGCAGCCTTGTCAATCCGTTGCAGTCGGGTATCGCCATACTCCGCGAAACGTCTATCAGAACGGGGATAACGGCTTTCTTAGTCTCGGTCTCGACGGTGACTGCAACCGGATTCAGTATGAACAGGATTAAAAGCAGGAACACCGCCGCCCTGGGAATTGCGAGCGAAATCCGCTTCATCGGTGAAAGGGGCGGAAAGGTCCTCTGGTATAGAAGGAACGAAAGGAAAACAAGAAGAACGCCGAAAGCGATGCCGAGAAAGTCCGGCTCGAATATCAGTTTTTCTCCTGCTCCCGTCATCGATCGCTCCGGTCGCTCTCCAACCGCCGGAAATGGCGGTCCGGACGATTGTACCGGAGGACGGAAATAGATTCAAGGTTAACGGAAAGCCCTATAGAGCCCGATCGTTAACGATCGAGACGTAACATGTATTGAGAGTTTTCTACCTGCTTCTGCGCTCTACCACCGGAAGGAGAAGGGAGAATACAGACCCTTTTCCAAAATCCGATTCGGCCCAGAGCTTGCCTCCGTGAAGCTCCACGATCTCCTTGGTAAGAGCCAGTCCGAGTCCCACCCCTCCCGTTTTCCTGTCATTTATCGATCCGAGCTGCTCGAACATGCAAAAGATCTTATCGATATCCTTTTCGATTATTCCGGGACCGGTATCGGAGACCTTTACCAGAACGGTATTATTCTCGTACCTGGAGGTGATCGTTATTCTGCCTTTATCGGTAAATTTGGCGGCGTTGTTGACAATATGCTCCAGGGCCTCGACAATTTTCTGCCAGTCAAACTCGGTCTGCACCTTCTCCGGGGAAAGATCCAGAACTAACTCAAGACCCTTTCGCTCGACGTCCCGGCGGATTCGTTCGCATACTCCGGTAATCGCATCGTTAATATCATTCCTCGAGATACTGAGGTTCGTCTTGCCGTTCTGGAAATGCTGATATGTCAGAATATCGGAGATCAATTTCTCAAGTCTCTCCACATTCCTGCTTGTGACATCGATAATGCTCCTTTGATCCTCGTTGAGGAATCCCGCCATCCCGTCAGCGAGAATCCTCACGCTCTGCTTTATTGCCGTCAGGGGGGTCCTCAACTCGTGCGATACTATGGAGATGAAATTCGATTTCAGCTTCGCTGTCTCCATCACCCTGTTGTCTGCCGCCTTTTTCCCTATAGAATACTTGAGTGAATATTCCAGCCGGCCCGCCTCGATCTCCTCCTTTGCAAGATAGTCCTGAGCCCCGCATTTGACCGCTTCCATAGCCGTCTGTTCCCCTTCCCCGTCGCCGAGTATAACCACCGGTATCGAGGAGGCCTTTTTTATGAACGGACCAAGCCCCGGCTTGCCGTCCCCGCAGACGAGGCATTGATTAAGCAGTATAACGTCGTAGAACGATTGGTCGAGGAGCCTTTCGCCCTCTTCGATGGTTCCCGCCGACTCTATCTCGAAATGCTCTTTTTTAGAGCCGTCGAGGTTGCGCCTGACCGCCCGGACGCTCTCTCGGTCATCATCGATCATTAATGCTCTGATAGTGTTTCCCATCGGCTCCCGCTGGACAAGGCCGGATAAGCGAAAAATTTCATAGCTTACCCTTTATCGGCAGCATTCACCGCGAAAAACACAAAAATTTTGCTTTCAGATAAAATAATCGGATATGTAATAAATCGGCTGGACCGTTGGATCGATCATGTCTTGATCTGGGTGCCTTCACCATCCTGCTTGTTGTCGGCCGTCACCTGAAAACTGGCGATAGCCTCTTCGACCGAATCGTAGCTTTCCAGGATCGTCTGGAATTCCAGCAGCTCGAAAACTTCATACACATCGCCTATCATCGATGCGAGCTTGAGATCTCCGCCGTTTTCACGTATCTCCTTGATCTCGCTGATGAAGATACCCCAGCCCGCCGAGCTGATGTAATTCACGCCTCCCAGGTCTATGACGATATCGTACCTATTCTTTCGGAGAAGCCGCTTGAGACTTTCCTCGAGTTCCGCGGAAGTCGTAGTATCCACGTAACCTCTGACGGAGATAATCGAAACATCGGGGTTTTCTTCCGGTTTTGAGAAAGAAATGCTGATGTCGTTCATTTTGTTCTCGCTCCCTCTTTCGCCTCAAGCTCAGGTTAACTCACCGTTTTTCTTCATTTCGAAAGCCGCTAACGCATCCTCCCTCGAGTTATGAGGCTCGAGCAGCGCGTTGAACTCAAGCAGATCGAAGACTTCCCTTACCTCGGGGCGCATTCCGGCAAGCTTTATATCGCCGTTCTTTTCCCTAACACCCCTTATCTCGCCGACGAATATACCCCACCCGGCCGAACTAATATAGTCGACCTCTTCAAGGTCCACCACGATCTTGACATTCTTCCCCGCGACCAGCTCGTCGAACTTTTCTTCGATCAACTGCGAGGTGCCGGAATCTATCAGACCCCTAAGTTTAAGAACAACAAGATCTTCTATTAATTCTTCCTCAATATGCAGTTCGTCCATGATTTTTCTCTTCCTGTTCTGGTGCCCGATAAAAAACTAGCAATCTTCAGTCCAATAAAGCCTTTAAAAGAATAAAAATCCCCTCCCTATCGTTCTCTGTAAGTCTTTGATTCTTTCTAGCCTTATCATAATCACTGTTTATCTCGAGCGCCTTTCCGAAGGCAGCACCGGCCCTGTCCATAAATATCTTGCATTTTGCAGTATACAGAATTCCAAGAGAGTTATATGCATCGGCGAATGTCGGATTCTGGTCGATTATCTCCCTGATCTTTGCCAGGTACCTCTCAATATCCTCCTCCGGCAGCTCCTTGCCGCTCTGAAGAAGTATCAGGTAAAGCTCAAGGATCACATCGTCCACGACGAGCCTGTCAGTGTCTTCCTTTACCTCCTCGAGCGCTTCCATCGTCTCCTTAAGCTTTCCGTCTTCGAACAGTTTCCTCGCCTTGGCGACCGCTTTTGAATTGAGAAACGGATTCAGGTGAACAGCCCTGTCGATATTGGTATTGAACTTGCCCTGAAGGTCTTTCGACAGCTCGTAGTCCTGCTTGATCAGCGTATTGAGCAGGTATGCCCGAACCAGGTTCAGGTAAGGCTCGCCGAAGTAGACATTCAAGGATATCGCCCTTTTGAAGCTTTCGACCGCCATCCTGCACATCTTTCTCTTGAGGTAGATCAATCCCATCAGGTTGTGAAGGTCGGGGTATCCCGGGCTGAGCTCTATCCCTCTCTCTATAGCTTTATACGCCTTGGTGAAGTCTCCCAGCTTGAACCAGGAGCGGCCGATAACCATCTGCGCCATGGAATCGATGCAACCTTTTTCGATCGCCAGCTGAGCTTCCTCTATGGCCTCCGAGTGAAGGTTCCTTCTTGCCAACGCCTGGGAGAGCTTCAGGTGGGGAACCGGGTCATCGATACGCTGTACCTTGTCCCTGGCCTGCAGCAGAAAAGTAAAATGTTTCTTATTCTCGTTGTGAAAGTCTTTTGTTATCTCTTTGAGCAGGTCCTTTGTAGGATCCTCCTCGATTTGATGAACAACCGAGTAGAAAACCTCGCCTTCACGGAAAAATGAGCTCTGAATATAACTCATCTCCGGTATATAGCTGGTCTGCAGGAAATACCTGTCTACGCCGCGCCGAATTTCTTCTCTCAGTTCGAGGCTTTCCACTTCATCGTCCTCCGGTTCTCACGTATCATAGCAGATTTCACATCTGGAAACCAGACGATATCAAACATATCAGGCTGATTCCGTAACCCTATTCTTCTCCGTTCAATGACAGTATCTCTTCGGTCAACCTGTAATAATCGAACGCCCCTCTCGACAATGGCGCGTGTTCGTATATCGTCTTGTGGTGGCCGGGCGCTTCCTTCAGCGCCGTGTTAATCCTGATGACCGTATTGAAAACGTTGCTACCGAACCTCTCGCGAATGCTGCTGAGAACAGTCTTCGAAATATTCGTCCTCGAGTCATAGAAAGTCGGTAATATCCGGAAAACTATGGAACTTCTACGAGTAAGCCACTTAATCTCCTCTATTATCTCCATCGTCTGTTCCGCCCCGACCTGGGAGAGATGATCCATCGCCACGGGGATGAATATCTCGTCGCAGAAAGCGAGAACGTTGACATTTATGAGATTCATCGAGGGGGGACAGTCGCAAATGACGTAATCGCAGCCCTTGAGATGCTTTAAATTTTGTATAGAAATCATTCATGCAACACCTGTTTTCGCGCTTATTCTGTCGGCCGAGTAGAAGTTCGACCTCGAGCAGTTTCCTGCCACCCGAATCTATAAGGAAAAAGTCCTCTCTCACCTGGATGATCTCGACGTCGCCCGTCAGAAGAAGCCTGGCCAGTCCCTTCTCTCCCTTTACGCCGAACGTAACGGCTGCATTGCGCTGGGGATCGCAATCGACCAGGAGGACCTTCCGTCCACTGAGAGACAGCCCGTGGGCCACGCTGACCGAAGTGGTTGTCTTTCCGGTTCCCCCCTTCATCGTCATGACCGCGTAACGTTTCATCCTTTAATTCTTTCCATTCTTGTCGGTATCATTTTTCCTGCCAAGCTTGTTCCCGTACTCGGCCCATCCGATCTCCCTAAGCCGGCGGTCTTTATCGTCCGCGGCCTCTCCTTCCGCCTCGAGATCGAGCTTAACCTTCAGTTCCTCGATATCTTCCATCGGGCCGACCTCGAGCGGTTTGACTCCGATACCGTCCAGATCCGGAAATGCGGTCCGGCCCGCCGGAAGCCCCGTAGTCGCCGCATCGGCGCCGCGCGAACCGCCCTTCACCGATCTTTCTTCACCGGTCGACGAGAGCTGCTCGAGAGCTTTTCTGACCGTGAGGTAGTGCGGAATCAAAGGCTCGAAACCGAGATCCCGGAAGATCTTGAATATCGCCGGCCCCATACCTGCGAGGGCCATCTTGCAGGATCGATCTCCAAGGCTTTGCAAATATTTTACTATAACCCCCCAGCCGCTGCTGCTGATATATACGATATCCTCAAGATCGATGACGAAATAAGCCGGGCTCTCGTTCATGCAGAGATCGAGCTGATTCTCGAATTCGACCGTCGTTGCCGCGTCGATCGCGCCTCCCACCTTAAGAACCATCGATCCTTTAACCGACGTTTCGATCCTGGAGTATCTGAAATTCATAGATCTTTCGGGCTCGGCCTCACCTGCCGCGGGAGCTTTCCCGGCATTCGATATTCTCTCGGCCGACTCGGTTACGGCCGGCTTGGATCCGCCAGCTTCCCCGCGAGCCTTGGAGGCAGTTTCCCGCGTGTCGAAATCATCTATCGCTTCGGCAAGTATGCTGAACGATCTCATGATGACATCAAAACCGAGAAGATGGAATATCCCATCGACTTCGGGGTCCATGCCGAATATCTTGATATCCCCTCCCATGCCGCGAAGATCGTCCAGCCTCGATGCGAAGACGCCCCAACCGGCGCTGCTCACATATTCCACCCGTGACATATCAACGACCAGCTTGATCGACCCCTGGTCCACCAGGCTGTTCATTACGGTTTTAAGCTTAATGCAGCTTACCGTATCTATGACACCCGCCAGATTCAGCACCGTGATCTCGCCGGTTCTGCCGACGGTCCCCGCTTCTATCGTAAGGGGTGTCCATGGGGATTGTTCTTCATCCTCTTCTATAACGCTTCCGATGTCGCTCGCCGACACGCGGTGCTCCAGAACCTCTTCCTTCTCCCTGGCCCTGGTTCTTTCCTCCAGCCGCTTCTGTCTCTCGGCGAAAGGCAGCGAGATGAATTCAACAGCCTCTTCAACCTTCTGGAAATGCATAATGATATCCTGGAATCCCAGCAGCTCATATATGTCGAACACCTCGGGCGACATACCGGCCAGGACTACATCGCCCATTCCCTCACGAAGGGTTTTGACCCGTCCCGTGAAAATCCCCCACCCCCCGCTGCTTATATAAGAAACATCCTCGAGTCCCACTATTATCTTGTGATACCCGTACTCGTAGACGCTCTCGAGCACCTCCTCCAATTCACCGGCGGAAGAGGAATCCAGATGACCCCTGACCCTGAGAACGACGACTCCCTCTCCGTGCTCCTCGGACTCAATCCTTACCATTCTCTTTGACTCGTCTTCCCTGCCGAGCACCCTTTCAAGCTGTCTTTCAACGGGTTCTTCCGCCGGCCGCCTTCGCGCCCCTTCTTCGATGCGGGAAACGGTCACGTGCGGCGGCTCGACGGGCTGCGGGCCGGCGGCGTGAACATCATCCGCCTTCTCATCACGCCCTACATCCCCGCTTTCCGGGAAAAGAGCGCCTTCCGGTTGCAGGGTTACGCCTTCTTCCTCCCCCGGCGCGGAGGGAACCGTCAGATCCTCTTCATGATCCGGTACGGCAGCTGCTCTCGACGAGGGAGAAGCCATCATTTCCTGGAATACTTCCTCCGAGATCAACTTGTTCCTTCTCAGGTATTCGAGCCTCTTCTCGTATGTGTTCAACCTCATTCTCTTGAGCTCGTCGTAGACAAGCGACGAGGTCAACATGGCGTTCTCGGCCTTGCCCGCATTGAAGATCGCGGCGATTCTCTTTGCCCCATATTTCGGGGTCTCCCGGATTATCTCGAGTATTCGTTTTCTCTGCTCGAGGCTGACTCGCTTTATCTCATGCTCCTGTCTCAGCATCTTGTTCTTTAATCCACGCTCACCCAACTCCGCCAGCCTTTTACGGTATCTGTAATATGTCGAGGGGGATACTTTCATCTTCTGACAGGCCTCGGCCACCGATAGTCCATCCACGTCGACAAGGTCGAGCAGCTTCTTCCTGATACCGAACAGGACATCGTCGGCCATGAGCTTTTCCTTGATCGCCACGACGGTTATATCGTCGTTCTGAGGGTACCCGCCGGTGAAACCTCTGATGTCATCGTTCAATTTCTCTATGAATTCTTCCGGAGTAAGCCTGCCGTGCCGCTTTATAAGGCTTATCAGCCTCTCCTCGCCGTACTGCTCCCTCGCCTCGTTCATCGCCTCGGTGACCCCGTCGGTATAGATGACGAGCATATCGTCTTTCTTGAGCTTGATTTTTTCCACATCGATCGAGCGCCTGAACAGCGTGTCGTCGGGGAGGCTGATACCGACAGGAAATCCCCGCGGATTCAGGAAGAACGTCTCATCCGTCTCGGCCCGGAACAGTATCATCGGATTATGTCCAGCGCTCGCGTAGCTGATTATCCGGTTCTTCGAATCGAGGATGACGTAGAAAATCGTAACGAACATCCCCTTCTTCATATCCTCTGTGACGAAATCGTTCATGCGCGACATAACATCCGCAGCGGAAAGGCTTCCCCTTGCCTCCATGCGAAGGGCCGTCCGAATCATCGTCATCACCAGTGATCCGGGCACTCCCTTGCCGGAAACATCAGCGACGACCACGCCTAGAGTCTCATCATCGACATTGACAAAATCATAGTAATCCCCGCCGACCTCCTTGGCGGCCCTGTATAGGCTGGCGATATCGTATCCGCTGATCTCAGGAACAACGCTGGGAAGAAGAGAATGCTGTATCTCCTGAGCAACCTGCATCTCCTTCTGCATCCTCTCCTGCTCCACCACGCTTTTCTGCGCATGCCGGAACTTCATCGTAATCTCGTTGAACGCCTCCGCAATTGCGCCTATCTCCTCCGGTCCGCTTATTTGTATCCCGTCTTCCAGAGCTCCCTCCCCCATCGCCCGTACACCTTCGGTGAGCGCCTGGATCGGTTTGACGAAGACCGAGATAAGAAAATAAATGAGAAGCACTCCGACGAGAAAGATTCCCGACAGGATTAGAATGGTCCTGTGCCTTTCATCGTGTATCGTGTTCTCGATCTCGGATTTAGAGACCCCGAGCACGACCCTGCCCAGAAGAACGGGCTTGGCCGCCTCATCCTCTGATAGATAGACGGGATAGTGGAGCTCTCTGATATCTCCCCAGTTCGCGTCTCTCAGGGCTATCCAGACACCTTTAGAACCCATGCCTGCGGCTCCCTCCGGCGGCTCGTAGTTTTCCTGGAATTCTTCGATGTCGCTCGACGAGACTATCTTTCCTTCGGCATTCACAATCTTGATATATTTGACGGCCGGCAGGCTGCGGATCTTATCCTGGATAAAATCGTTGATCTCCCTGTATTTCGGATCATAAAAATCATCTATCACAAGGGCGTTCTCGCTCTTCGTTTCGAGGGTCCTCGCGAAATTCGTCATACCGTACCAGGCCTGGTTGCGAAGCGACTCTATCTCGCGCGTCTGGTTGATATACTGAACGACGCCGAGGAAGAGAACGAGGCCGAACAGTCCGATTGTGGCCCTCAAAGCGAATTTGAAACGAAGCGTTTTGGTCCATGGCTGCCGGAAGGACGCGAAGGAAGATTCCGCCGATTTTCTCCCGAGATCGGCCGATTTGGACATGAAAAGACGGTTTCCGGCATCCGTCGACTGATAGTCGAGCGAATCCATGAGACGGTTCATCAGGTATATGCCCAAACCGCCCTTTTTCCCTATCTCTACATACCTCTGCAGGTCGGGGTCCTTGATCTTGGACCATTCGAACGGCTCTCCCCGGTCGAAAATGTTGATCTCCACATTTCCGGGTTCGGCCTGAACGTCTATCCTGATGCTTCCCGAAATATCCTTGTAGGCGTGCTTGATGATGTTCGTGCACGCTTCGTCCATCGCGAGCTTCGTGTTGTTGGTCTCACGTTTGGAAAACCCCGCCCGGGCACAGATATCCGAGATGAAATCCCTTACCTCGCTGAGATTGTTCTCGTCAGCGGGGATTTCCAGGTGAAATGTGTCACGCCCGGTGAGAAGCTGCTGCTTCAATTACTCCGCCTCCGATGACTCTAGTTTCCTGATACGCTGCTCGGCTTCCTCGATGTTCTTCCTTACACTTTCATTGTCGGGGTCGATCTCCAAGATCCTGCGCCATATTTCGATCGCGGCGTTGAAATCTTTCTTGGTGAAATTCTTCATCCCCTCTATGTAGAGTCGCCTGATTTCATTCTTTTCCTCATCGGTCAAGGGAGTCATTCTTCTCTGCGCGCGCCTGAGAAG
This sequence comes from uncultured bacterium, assembly GCA_964584495.1. Lineage (GTDB taxonomy): Bacteria > Krumholzibacteriota > Krumholzibacteriia > Krumholzibacteriales > Krumholzibacteriaceae > CAZPAH01. Next base: position 14,722 of record CAZPAH010000024.1, read on the forward strand.
CTTCCTGGCCTCCTCGTGGTCCGGCTGCTTTTCGAGCAGGGCATTGAGAAGTTCTACCGCATCGCCGTAGCGGCCGGCGCTGAAAGCGGTCAGTGCGTCCTCGAACTGCTCTATCGCCATCAATCTGGTGTTGGCGGCCCTGTAATCCCTGTTCAGCTCGTTCAACCTCCTGGATATCCGCTCGGAGGCGGTCCTTGCTTCCTGATTCTCCGGGTCGATCATTCTAACGGTATTCCACTCTCCTATCGCTTCCGCCAACCTCCCAAGGCGCTCATGCTCCCTCGCCGCAATCCTGTGCTGTTCGACCTGTTCGGCCAATTTTTCCTCTGTTCTGTCGAGATATTCCAAAGCTTGCGTGTTTTCTGGATCGAGCTCGAGGACATTCCTCCACTCCGCCCTGGCCAGGATATACTCGTTGTTGCTGTAGTATCTAAGCCCCAGGCTGAAATGCTGGTTGATAAGCAGGGCTTTTTCGGCCGTAGACGTCCTTTCCTGCTGCAGCCGCAGAATTTCGGCTCCCACCTCCTCGATAAACCTAGTAGCCGTTTCGTTCGACGGATCGAACTCTAGGGCGATCTTGATCTCGTCGAGCGCCTCGTTCAGGTTGCCTTCCATCCTAAGGCTGTCGGCCGCCGCGATATGCCTGGAAACACGTCGGGAGAAGACATCCCTCAGCAATCTCTCCTCTTCTGCCGCCCTGGTTTCATTCCGAACACGAATCTTTTCGACAACCGGCATTCCGATCCGGGCCGAGATCGATATCGGATGAGAGGTCCCCGCTTCCTCGCGTGTGAAAAATCCGTAATCGGCCCCGTAACCTCTCCATGCGAATCCCACACCGGCGGTAATCGATTCGGAATCATATCCAAGCCTGAAACTGATCCTGCTCCTGTAATCGTACTCCACTCCGAACCTGAGATCTTTGTCGTCCTTCTCCGGAAAATCGACCTGCATGGAAAGGTTGATCTTCGATCCCCCTTGAAAAAGGTACGAATATCCGACACCGAACATGATCGTCCGGTAAACCTTCTCGCTGACCGATACCAGTTTCGTTTCGGCGCCCAAAAAATCCTGTATGTTGCATCCTATGACGAGATTTTTAATATAGTCCTGCTCGTAGAGAATCCCCAGGTCGAGACCGGTTCCCGTATCGGAGAAGTCGCCGACCCTCTGGTTGAGGATCTTTACCGAGGAACCTAACGTGAACCGGCCTATATACCGCCAAGGAAGACCGAACGCATATCCCAGTATCGCCTGGCTCTCTCTGTAGGATATTTCGCCCGTTTCCCTGCTGAAGTCGTCGAATTCGCGGATTCCACCGGTTCCGGCCGTCATAAAACCGATTCCGAAAGAGCCGGCGGAAACGGTAGGATAGGCGAGTCCCAGGAAATCATATGTGGCGTCGCCGAAGCCGGAAAAGAGTTGAATATGATTGGCCAGTATCCTAGGCGCCCCGTTGAGCTTCAGCGCGGCCGGGTTGTAGTAAATGACCGAAGGATCATCCCCGATCGCGGTGAAGGCGCCTCCCATGGCGATCGCCCTGGAACCGGCTCCCAGGGTGAATATCGAACGCGTTCCACCCCCTCCATCCTGACCCCGGCCGGCAGCCGGCGCGAGAAGGACCGCGAGAGCGACGAAAGTCATTAAAGCTTTTCTACTCATCCGGTTCATCCTACTTGGCAACTGCTATCTTGAAGATGGCGGAATTCGATCCCGCCTGGATCTTGCAAATATAGACGCCGTTCCTGACAATATCTCCTCTTGCGTTTCTGCCGTCCCATTCGATCTCCCACCACATGCCGCCATCGGCTCCCCGGCCCCCTTCCTCTCCTGAAGCTATATCCTTCGTCCAGACGAGTTGCCCCGTCAGATCGTATATCTTGACGTTCACTCCGCCGTCCCTCGTCAGGAAATACGTTATCTTCGTCGATTCACTTCCGGCTCTGAACGGATTGGGATAGTTGTGCGCATACTCTTCGAAATCGGCCGTCATTACAGACATTGGACTGTTGTAGAAATGGCCTGCTATATCCTCTCCATCACCTTCCCAGACCACACCGATCGGTATATGCTCGGCCCCAATCGAGAAAACTACGTCGGCGCTGCGGGCGAGATTCACCCTGATCTCCCCGGCTTGAGCCGAACCGGCTATATCGACTCCGACCAGAAGTGTGTCTGAAAAACCCGGTTCGATACTGAAATTGTGGGAGACATCCATCGCGACCGGATTAATGCTTCCCACCGCATAGGAGGATTCCCATCCTCCTGTCGCCCGGAGAGAGATCGAGGATACGGTTCTCGATGGAACCACCCGGTTCACGCCGCGCCCGTCCTGTATGCTGACGTAGAGGGTATCGAGCCCAACGGTGTATGCCGAATTATTGAAGAAAACCACCTTCAGAACGGGAACATCCCGCGCTCCCTGCGGAACGACGCAGGGTGGTATCGTATCGAGGCTGGAGATATTGAGCATGGAAACGGTACCCGCCTCGGTAGTCACTCCGATCGGCACCTCCGCCGTAAGGAGTTCCGCCTCCTCGCCCGAGTTCTCATCGGCCGCTCCCGGCGAAGCGAACCTCACCATTATAATTTGGGGAGCCGATGCCGTCCCCGGAGCCCTCAGATTCCAGGTTACGGGTATTCCCGGATAGAACCCTTTCTTCAGCGTTTCTCCGGAGCCGTCCAGCCTGTAACCGGCTCCGGTCGGCAGAACAAGCTCCAGGCGGGCTCCGCTGGTGTCGACACCGGCGGAACCGAGGTTGGCCGTCACGGCCTCTATCGTAAAAGGAAGATTAACGGACATATTGCCTTCGACCGCTTCGGGAGGAGACGATATCTGAGCCGAGAGATCCAGGACGGCCTTTCCTACGACGGTCAGGTCCAAATAGTCGGAGCACCCGGAGAAGTCGTCTCCTGAGTTGACGTCTATCCCGCCCGAGCCGATATCGATACGGGCATCGGGGAACTCATTCTGCGGAGCCGTAACGGTCCATGTTACGGCCTTTGTTGAACCATCCCCTTCCCCTATCGACCTTCTTGTCTCGCCCGCCGTTGCGAAACCGGCGGGAAGCGATATCTCCACCCAATTACCCGAGGAATTATCGGAAGGGGTCACCTGTAACCTCACATCGAACGCCTGCTGCGTCGAAAGAACCATGTCGGCCGCTCCCGGCGGCGATTCGATATAGAGGTCGCAGCCGGAGATACCGGCGGCGTCCTCGGTCACGAGCTGAAGGGCGGATGAGGCGACCTGAAGGTAGGCGCTCGTGCCGGTATTGAGGTCCCTGGGCGCACGGCTGATTTCGATCGAAATCGGCGAAGGCAACGATGATGATTCGGAAGGCGCTCTGAGGGTCCAGGATACATCCTGATCGATAGAAAATCCCCTCGTCAGAGAATCGGCCTGCGGATAGACCCGTTCCACATTCGCCGGCAGGGATAGCGTTATTTGGCCGGTATTGTCCTCTCCGGCACTTCCTTCATTTACGACTACCGCCGTGAAGATAAATTCCTGGAGAACGGAAACGGTGTCGTCGACCGCTCCTGCGGGGGAAGTAATCGCGGCGCTTACGGCAAGCGCCGCCGGCAGCTGCACCTGTAGATTCTCAATCGATTCGACGGCCTGAACAGGCGGAACTTCCAACCCGGTGTTTACCGAAACGGCCCTCTCGATCGATGCGGTCAATATCTCGACCCCCTCCAATCCCGCGGTAACCCTGAAAACGAAATCCCCCTGGCTGCCGGTGGTCAGTTCGGGACTCTCTTGAATTAGAAGAGTCGTTGCGTTGCCGTTCGAGACCAGGGAGACCTCTATATCCCTGAGGTCGTCACCGCCTGTATTCGCGACCGTTACCGTCACGTTGAACTGCTGTCCGGTATTTACTATCGATGTATTGGGGAACATACCGTTATTCGGCGCATCGCTCGTAACCGAGATTATCCTCAATCCCGACGGTTCCTTGACAAATATGGATGTCGAACCACCGGCGACGACGGTCCCCGATCCCGGATCGTTGCCGTCGAGCCAGCCGCTGAAGCTGTTTATATCGACCAGCCCTGTATCTATCCCGGAAGAGGAAATGATGTAGATGAGCGAATCCTCTTCTCCTCCGCCGAGGACGAATCCGGGCCTGCCGGAAGCGAACCCCGCCGGTGGGATCACAAGGTAATCATCCAGCGGAACTCCTCCCTTGCTGAATTCCAGATCATCATCGGAAGGAGTACCCAGGGTGACCGGAGCATCTCCTGCGTTGCGCAGATCTATGCTGACACTCCAGTCGACCGTCTGGCCGGCGTTGATTTCCGACTGGGAAGGAACCATCGAGGTCACTTCCAGATCTCCGGCCCTTTGAATTACGACCAGGGCCGAATCATCGAGCGCCGCCGAAACGATCACCAGATCGTTCTGGCCCGAATTATCATCGACCGCTCCCGCGATCGCCGCGTCGAATATCTCCTGCCCGACTGTGGCGGCCGCCGTAATCCTGAATGTGTCCGTTATCGAATCGAAGCCGCTGAGGAATTCCACCAGAAGGGGTGTGTTTCCGATAATTGAGGATCCGTCACCGGTCAGCGAAATGTCTATATCGCGCGCCGCCGCCGCCCCGCCGTTTGTGACCTCCAGCACGATCGGGAATTCCTGCCCGGAGTTGACCCAAGGCGATCTGAAAGCGGCATTATCCAGCGTTACTATTCTGAGATCGGCGGGGGCCTGTACCCTGATCGCTCCCGCTCCGCTGCCTTCCTCCTGAGTATCGAAATGGAGATACTCGTCCCTGTTGTTCTCGAAAACCCCGACCCTTCCATGCAGAACCAGATCCGCCCCGGCGGGTATAACGGGTGTCGGGGTAACGGTGAACTCGAGGTGCCCCGATTCGCCCGAATGCAGCGACGTCCCTCCTCCGGAGAAAACCTGGGGAGGTGACGGGACGTTGAGGAAATAATCGCTGAAGATATAGGTGCTGTCGGGTGCGAGCGTCATCTCCGCCCCGCCATCGTTCCTTACAAGCATCGTGACGGTCCACGAAGCTGATTGCCCGGACGTGACGAAATTCCTGCTGGCGACGGATTCCACAATCACCGGCACGGCGGGTGTCTGAACCGACATGTAGCTGCCGCCGCTCGTATAGGTATCGTCCGATATGACATCGCTGCTGTTGACATCGGTAGCCGTGACTTTTCCGTTTACAATGGCGGTGCCGGTCGTCATTCCCGTGGAGGTCACATCGAAGACGAGAGTATCGATCTGCCCTCCGGGCAGGATAAGATCGCCTGAGCCTTCCAGGCCGGATGGCGAGGTTATCGAGTATTCGCCGGTCCTGTCTCCTTCCCCGACGATGAAGATCGATATGTGCGTGTTTGCCTGATCGGGATCCACTTCCACCGAGGCTTCGCCGGTATTATGAAGAACCATTCTCACATCCCACGGGGGCTGTAGACCGGCCGTCACGCTCTGGGGCGTCCCGATACTGATTATGCTCAGCTGGGGCGGTTCCTCTACGGTGAGCATATCCGGAGCGGAGCTTAAATCCATACTGAAAGAGTTGCCGTTTTCTACGCCTTCCAGGTGCACCCCCACGTTGTAGCCCTGCCGCTCTATGCCGGAGCCCACCGAACCCCTGTTGAATATCAACACACCTGACGATCCACCGGGTAATATCTGCATGGAGACCGGCGACAGATCGGCCCTGAAGGTGTCACCGTCGGCATCGCCGAACCATGCGGTCGTTTTATCAGGATCGAGAACGAGTGTAGCGTGATCCGGATCGTCGCTGTACACTCCGAATTCGATAGATATATCGCTCCCGCTGCTGATCAGGGAGGGACTGAGGGTCCCCGTGGAATACTGCGGCATCGGCGGCAGATCGAATTCTACCGAATCCGTGCTGGCTGATGAGTCCAGCTCGATAAAAACCGCCCTTCCGCTGTTATTCTCGGTACCTAACACGCTGCCGGTAATAACCCTCTTGCCGACGGCGATATAACCGGTATTCTCCACCGTAAAGAGCAGCGTGCCCGATTCTCCTGAGCCGAGAACCAATCCGCCCCCTACTAGCTGGGACGGGTAACCGAACACGAATCCCGATCCCCCGGGGAGATCGACGGTGGTCGAATCGTGATCTTCCGTATCGATCGTCAACGATGAACCACCCGTGTTCAACAGGGTTACCGCCAGCGACCAGACATTCGTTTGGCCGATGGTCACCGGGTCGCGTGAAGGGGATATTCCCGTTATCGCAAGGGCCGCGGGAAGCTGGACATCGACAACCGCCTCCGTTCCCGGTGAACCCGTAAAAGGACCCAGAACCCTCTGGCTGTTTATCTCGGTGCCCGATGCAATAATATTGATATCGCAGGGCCCTGCTACCGATCCCGTGAGATCAACGATAAAAGTCAGCGTATCGACCGATCCCCCCTCAAGAATCGTCCCCCCCCCCTCAAGGTACGAGGGGTGCACGACGCTGAAGTCACCCGAGGTCGAAAACGTCAGGTAAGTGGACCCGGGATCGAGATCGAGATCGAGATCAGATTCACCGTCATTACGGAGCACCGCCCTTACGGACCAGTCCCGGCTCTGACCGACGGTTGCCTCGCCGACGGACGCGAGCAGATCCATGACGACGGGGTCGGCGGGCGTTTGAACGAGAAAGGACCCTTTCCCACCGTAATCTGTCGTCGCTACCAGCTGAGCGGAGCTGTTGAGATCGGTGCCCCAAACAGTCGCATCGACGACGACCGTGCCTATCGTCATAAGGTTTCCGGGATTATCGCTGAGAAGAATGTTGAAGCTGTCCCGCTGGCCTCCGGCCAGCACCTCCGCCCCAGGCGAGAAATCGACCGGTAGAATAATATATTCTTCCGTTACCTGGTCGTTCCCGGCGAAGAGCCGCAACTCCAGACTGTCTAGCCTGACCGACGCCTCGCCGTTATTCTCCACCGTCATGCGTGCCAGCCTGCCGACGGTCTGGTCCGCCGTTATCCTGTCATCCGGCAGTATCGTTATCGAATTAAGCGCGAGCTGCGAGGGTTCCTCGACTGAGACATTATCGCTGATCGCCGGGGTGGACATGAAGAAAATGCCGTACTCGTCTCCCTGTATATGAATCTGGGGCGTATAAACGCCCGTGAGGATATCTTCCGAAACTATTGTGGACTTGAAGTACAGTGTATTGTCTCCCGGGTCGATCTGCAGGGTTCGATCGGGATTGATCTTGGAAAAGAAAGTGGTCGTTCCATCGGTGAAGTAGATGAAAGTGGAAGCGGGATCGAGGATCACCCTTCCCCCCCCGTTGTTTCTGATTCCGGCTTCGAATGCCACAGAGCTGTTCTTGCTCAACGTCAGGGGTGTGAGGGAGGCTGAGATATATTCGAGCTGGGCGGGAGAGACGACATCGATCGAATCGGTCGCGTAGAATGTCGTGTCGAACTCTCCTCCGTTCTCAGATCCGTGCACGTCAATCAGCACAGGGTATCTGCCGGGCGTCATCGCGGCCGAAATTGTCGACGATGGAAACTCGATCATTGTAACCGCGTTCCCGGGCAGCGCCGCTTCCGAACCGAGACCCGTCGAGAAAGACTCGGATCCGTCGGTGAAGGAGAGACGGGTATCAACCGGGTATAGAATCACCGCCGCTTCTCCGGAGTTTTCCAGCTTTACTGAGAAAGCCTGGGACTGGCCTGAAGAAACAACGGCGGGATCGAGCGAACCATCGTGATAAAGGACGGTGGCGGCCGACTGGACGAGCCAGGTCGTCCTGTTCGCGCCCGCCGAATAATCGTAGATATCCGACCCGTTCGCCCGGGCGAATACCGATGCATCTAGCGTATCGATTCCAAGGGGCGATCCTGGGAGCACACGGACGTTCACGGAATATGTTTTCTGAAGCCCCGCATAAATCGTGTCCGGAAGAGAGGGTATCCAGCCTGGAAGGACGGAATAGTCCCCCATCGTGAAATCGAGCTGAATATCCTGCACCGAGATCGCCCCGCCTCCGCCATTTTTCAACGTAACGTCCACCTGAACGGTGTCACCCCTGCTGACGACGGACCGAAGGGCGGTGATACCTGTAATCTCGACATGCGACACGATTACCGTGTTGGTACCTGCATTGAACTGCGTTTCGTAATCCGAATCGTACTGATCGATACCTTCGAGCATGACATGAGGCGTATAGGCTCCCCCGATAAAGCCGGACGGCAGGGCCGTGGTCGAGAATACTATAGTATCGGTCGCCGCACCCGCGAGATAGACCTGGCTCCCCAGAGTCGAGTAGTAGTTGTGTCCATATCCGTCCGATATCGTCACGGCGCTCGACGGATCCAGATATACCCCCGTGGGACTGCCGTTCGAAACTGCGCACCCGAACTGTATATCATCGCCCGGCACGAGATAGTGAGGGTAGATATATCCTCCGTATCCGCAGGAGGCAGGTTCCGCGAAGTAGAGTGCCGCCGATCCGGAACCGCTCCCCTCGACGCTCTCGAAATCGACCGAGACGTTTCCCGGCGTTCCCGAAGCCGCGATGAAGACGGAGACCCTGCCGTTAACGCCCGTCTCCCGCTGCACGCCGGGTATCACGGGATCGAGATCGTCGCTGGTGACCGTTCCATCGGAAGGAGTGACGGTCACTCTCGTCCTTCTTGCAACAACATTGCCGTAGGTATCCGTTATTTGTCCTGTCGTTATCGCGCTGGGCCTATTACCGCCCGCGGTGATCGTATCGGGAACGACCGACAGGATCGAAATGAGGCCGGCGGGCGCCTCGGGAACTATCGTTATCGTGTCGCAATGGCTAAGGGCTCCGCCGCCGCTCGTCTGGGCCGAGAGAACCAGCGCGCCGGCCAGCGTATCGTAGACATCAACGCTGGCGGAACCGTTTGATAGGGTGACCGGGTTTTCCGACCACACGGCAGTCGCGTTGCTTCCCAGCTGCACCTGCGTGGTGAAATCACCATAAGCGATATTGTCGTTCAGATCGTAGGCTACTATACCGACGCTGAAAACCTCCCCCGCCCTATAGGAAGCGGCGCCGGCGGTCAGCTGGTACCTCGATATCGTTCCCGCCGTTGTTACTATCGAGAATTCCACGCGTTCGAGGCCTGTAGGATCTCCATCCAGTATCGTGGCCGCGACGGTATTCTCTCCGGCGTTCTTGTCCGTTATCAAGCTGCAAGCGGCCACGCCTGCCGCGGACGTTATAACTAGCCCATCACCGGGAGCTCCCGTGAGATCCCTCAACGAGGGAGTTCCGCCGAGCTCGCTTGTGATCGTGAAATGCACTATTTCGTCCTCAACGGGATTGGAATACATGTCGAGCACCCGGACCTTGACTTCGGTAGTGTCTCCCGAAATAACGCCGGTCGTGTCCCCGCTCACCTCGAGTATCCTGAAGGCCGGCCCGGGGGATATCGTCAGCAGATCTCCGAACGGAGCGAGCGTTACTCCGGCGAGCGACTCTATCGATATCCTGTTCGATCCCATCACCGTATCGTACGCGGTAAACGAGCCGGTTCCCGCCGACAGAACGAGCGTATCGGGATCGAATACAACCGAAGGTGACTCGGCGACCGGTATGAGCCTTGTTGAATTGTCAGAGACGATAAGATTGTCGAATTCGTCGTAAGCCTCGATCGATCCCGAAAAATGCTCGCCGGCCTCGAACGAATTCCCATCGATATCCAGTGTCACGTAGGCGATATCGGATTTTGGCACGGTCGTTATCTCGAAAGTCTGGGTTTCCAGTCCCTCGGGATTTCCATCCAGGATGGCGGCCCTGACCCTGTTCAACGACGCCTCGATGCCCGTCATGTACATTACCGATGTCGATCCATCGGCCCGTGTCTGCCGCTGGGAGACAGCCAACCCGCCGCCACCCTCAAGAATGCTGAATGAAACCGTCTCTCCATCGACAGGATTACCGAAGCGGTCGATCACCATGGCGCGCAGGAGAACGGAATCCCCGGCGACGACACCGGTGCTGTCCCCTCCGAGCTCTACTATCTGGTATGCCGGGGCATGATTGACGGCGATTATGCCGCTGACGCCGACGACTGACGTGCTGTCGTCGCTTACCTCTATCCTGATATCCTCGGCTGTCTCGTACCGGATATTATCCTCGGAATAGACGCCGCCGGAAAGATAGCCCTTAACTCCTTGATCATTGACGATCCAG
>CAZPAH010000024.1:24903-27130 GCA_964584495.1 uncultured bacterium
AACGAAATGTCGAGACGACGGAAAGGCTGCCGGATGCGTCGAGGGTCGTGTCCGACGGGTCCACTGCCCTCAAGTCTATATCGTAGCCGGCCGATGTCACAAGGTTGCCGAAGACATCTTTCGCCCTTACCTGCAATGAGATATCCTCTCCGGATACTGCCGAAGGGGGCGTCGTGAAAACGTAATGATCCACATTGCTGTTGGGTATTATATGTATCGTAAAATCAGTAGCGGTGAGGGGAGGAGCCCCCGCGGTCAAATCAATGCTCCAGTTCCCTGTTTTCGTGCCGATTCCGAAAAGCGTAACGGTTCCGTTCGAGAGATCCGCTTCGGTCACGGGCGGACCGAAATCCGATAGGCTGAAGGTGAATCCTCCCCCGGAAGGTGGGGAAAGAACAATATGGCTGCTGTTGGAGGGATCGAGATTATCATTGCTGTCTACCGCCTTTACCGCGAATGAGAATGAAACACCCGCCTGGGTTGTCTGGCTGTCGACATCGGTTACGAGCAGTTTCGTGGCTCCGCTCGCCACCGCAGTATAGATTACATCGTTAATCGAAGCGGCCGGAACTACGGCGCTGTTGGCGTCGATAATGTCCTGCATGCCGGCTACTGAGGGGGCATTGTAAACCAACGTGATTGTCCCGGTACTGTCGCTGGTGCCCGATCTTGTCGCGGGACCGAGTGGATCCGTGGGATTCGGATTGGAAATATCCTCGCCGAGCGAACCATCGGCCGTATCCTTAATGAAAACTGTAAGGTACTCGCCCACAACGAGGTTGTTGAACTGGTCCCTCAACGTCGCGGTCACGATAGTACCGCTGTTTACCGTCACGTCACCGCTTAACGGCGTTATGACCACGCTCGCGAGCTCATCATGATCCGTAGTGGCGGTGAAATTCACCGAGGTCAGCGTACCCGATGAGATCGAGGCCGTCGCCTCGTCCGAACCCTCGCCGCTCACCGTGCCGAGCGTCCATGATTCACACGAAGCCGTTCCGCCCGAACCTGTAACCGCCGTCGATTGCTGGCCGCCCGTGGAAAGATCAGTATCGATCACTCCTCCACCGGCTGTTACAGCGAAGGTTACCGTCTCGCCGGAGACCGCGTTACCCCAAGCATCTTCGACCTTGACAAGGAGAGGCTGCGGAACCGGGTTGCCGACAACCGCCCTCTGTCCGTTGCCGCTGACCACTAGAATTCTATCCGCACCGGCAGGCCCTACATTAAGGACGGTTCCGGAAATCGATGTCACCGCGCCGTAGGAGACCGTAATGTATATCGATTCGGCTTCAAGATCCGTCATGACGAGTGTGACGGTTCCATTATCGGTTGGAGCGAACTTGTAGCTCAGCGTGTCCTTGCTCTCGGACTCTATCGATCCCGTGCCCGTTCCTATCCCCCAGGTTATCCTATCTGCCGTTTCAAGTGTGCTCGTGTATATCTTAACCTCTCCATCGAAAGAAACGACCGTGTTGTCATAGGCGTCCCTCACCTCCACGTTTATATTGTCCCCCACACCCGCCGTCGCGTTCCCATCGTGAGTGATGATGAACCTGTCCGTCACCCCCGGCTTGAACACAACCTCGCGCGTCGAGGTCAGGTAGCTGCCGTCGACCAGCGCGCTCACCGTCTTCGTCTCCGCTACCGTCGAGCGAACCGTCCCCGTCGCTATCCCGTTAGAACCGGTCACCCCAACAGGCTGCGTTATCGAGTTCCCGCTCCCGCTCACCTCCAGAACCACCGCGCTCCCGGACACCGCGTTACCCTCGGCGTCCTTCACCGTCACCGTTACCGTTACCCCGTCCACCCCGTCCGCCGTCACCGTGTCCGTATCGGTCGATACCTCCGACACCGTCAGGCTCACATCCCCCGCCTCGTACAATACCGTCAAGCTGTCCGCCATCAAGCTGCCGTCCAGCCTCGCCTTTATCGTCTTCATCTCCGCTACCGTCGAGCGAACCGTCCCCGTCGCCACGCCGTCGACCCCCGTCAGCCCCACCGGCTGCGTTATGTCGTTACCCGATCCCGTTACCTCCAGAACAACCCCGCTGCCCGATACCTCGTTACCGTCCGAGTCCCTCACCACGACCGTCACCGTCACCTCGTCCACCCCGTCCGCCGTCACAACCGCCTTGTCCCCCGATATCTCCGACAGCGTAAGGCTCACATCCCCCGGCTTGAACACAACCTCGCGCGTCGAGGTCAGGTAGCTGCCGTCGACCAG
>CAZPAH010000024.1:27230-28387 GCA_964584495.1 uncultured bacterium
CGTGTCCGTATCGGTCGATACCTCCGACACCGTCAGGCTCACATCCCCCGCCTCGAAGCTCACATCCTCCGTATCGGTGATCGTGCCCCCGCCGATCGAAGCTGATACCGTCTTCACCTCGGCGACCGTGGAGCGAACCGTCCCCGTCGCCACCCCGTTCGAGCCGGTCACCCCCACCGGCTGCGTTATGACGTTACCCGATCCTGTCGCGGCGATAGTGACCGCCGCACCGTCCACCGGATTCCCGAACTGGTCGAGAACCGTCACCGTCACCGTCACCTCGTCCGCTCCGTCCGCCGTAACCACAGCTTTGTCTACCGCCACATGTGATACGGCGGTGTCGGCGCCGGCATGGGTGACGTAAATATCCGTCACCGCCGCTTCCAGGCTCGGCTCCTCTCCGTCCATATCGAGAAAAGCGAGGAGGTATCCGGAGGAAATATTCATCCCGGTGTGCATATAGTCGACCTCAGCCGACGAGCTGCCGGAAGATATCGTTATCTGGCTCACATTCGTGCCATGGTCATCCTTGTCGTAGAAGCTGTTTCCGCTTGCAGCCATCAGCGAGATAACCTGGCCGGACGACAGCGGGCTCCTGTTTTCGTTTATATCCTCAACGCTGATGAGGAACCTGGCAAACTCACCGGCCGTTACCGTCGTATCGATTGGAGAAACGACGAGCACGGCGGGTTCTCCCGGGTCGACGGTCGCCTGTTGCTGCGCGTCGGTCCATGATTGGCCGTCGGCCGAAGCGGTAATATCGGGCGTGCCGGCGGCCGTGTCCCTGTAGTAGAACGAGACAGTATCCTCCCCCGATTGAATCGTAACCGCCGAGAGTGGACTCCATCCACCGCCGCCGAGATGCGAGAAGCTTCCCTCTGGCGAGGTCGAGGAAAGATTGATGTCCTGGTTCGAGACCACAGGGGAAGGATTGCCGTAACTATCCTCGGTCCGAATCCGCATCGCGCCGCTTTCACCGTCCGCCGTCAGGGTTCTCGGGGGAGTGGTGAATACCAGGTGCGATATCGCCGCGGCAATGACGTCGAGGGAAGGGGAAGAGGCTATCGCCTGAGGAGAGCTTCCATCCGGATGAGATCTTACGGTGAATTCGACCCCCGCCTCGACCGACGTTTGAGCCGTCGCCCTTGCCGAGGAAG
>CAZPAH010000025.1:0-25448 GCA_964584495.1 uncultured bacterium
TTGCGTGCAAGTTGGTAAACGCGAACCTTCGTCAAAAGAACTCAACTCCCTTCAGGATCATCCCTTTTCAGTTTCATCTCCGGGTACTTCCTCCGAAGCTTCACCACCGGCGATTTCATCCTTTGTCTCTTCCCTGTCGATATCGAACAGCTCCTCCGGGCCGGCCGGTCCGGCGCTCGGCGCGCTCTCATCTTCCTGTGGCTCTAAAGGGTTTTCCTGATCTTCCTGATCTTCTTGGTCTTCCTTATCTTCCGGCTCTTCCTTCAGATCGCCTTCTTCATCGTCTTCATGCTCAACCGCCGTCTCGGTCCCGGCTTCATCCTTTTTAGTGTCGGTGAGTTCGCCGAACAACTCCTCCTCGGTGAGTTTGACTTCCTCCTCGACCTTCTTCGCCTCTGGTGCCAGGGCATCCTCGTCGAATAGCTGTTTGTCCTCGGCGGCCTCTTCCTCGAGCTCCTTCGCCAGAAGCTCTTCCAGCGCCTTGTTGAGCTCTTCCATCGTCTCGCCGGCCATCGCATTGAGCCTCTCGGCCGTTTTCTGCCCTATTCCATCTATCTCGAGAAGCTCGTCGATCGGGGTCTTGAAGAGCTTCTGAACCGTCAATATGCCTACGCTTTTCAGCTTCTGGGCCATTTTCTGCGAAACACCGTACATCTCGGAAATATCCATCTGGAGCTTCTGCTCGAGCCTGTCTTTCCTCTCGACCTCTTTCACCGTGGTAAGGTTTATCTTCCATCCCGTCAGCTTCGAGGCCAGCCGGACGTTCTGCCCGTCCCTGCCGATAGCCAGGGAAAGCTGATCGTCCTCGACTATGGCGAGAACATCCCCCTCGGCTTCGTTGAACCTCAAGGCGGATACTTTAGCCGGGGCGAGGGCCCTGGAAACGAATTCCGAGGAGTTCTCGCTCCAGTTGACTATATCTATCTTCTCCCCATGTAGCTCGTTGACTACGGCCTGAACGCGGGATCCCTTCATCCCGACGCATGAGCCGACGGCGTCGACCTTGTCGTTGCGGGAGTAGACACCGATCTTCGAACGTCCGCCGGGCTCCCTGGCGATACTCTTTATCTCGACATCTCCATCGAAGATCTCGGGAACTTCCTGCTCGAACAATTTCTGCAGAAACTGGTTGCTCGTTCTCGAGAGGATTATCTGGGGACCCTTGGCATCCTTGTCGACTTCGATGATGCAGGCCCTGAGCGTCTCGCCCTGATTGTACCGTTCCTTTCGTATCTGCTCGCGGACGGGAAGATACGCTTCGGCCCTGCCAAGATTGACGAGGATGTTCCCCCGGTCGACCTGCCGGACGGTGCCGGATACGATGATTCCGACCTTGTCCTTGTAGTCGTCGAATATTCTTTCCCTCTCGGCTTCCCTCACTTTCTGCATCAGGATCTGCTTCGCCGTCTGAACGGCGTTTCTCCCGAAATCCTCCAGGGAGAGCTCCTCGCTGACCTCGCCGCCCAGCTCCGCCTTATCGTCGATCTTCCTGGCCATCTCGAGGGTGAGCTGCGTGTCCTCGTTCTCCACATCCTTAACCACTTGATATACGCGGAAGACTTCGAGGCTGCCCTTCGCCTCGTCAAGATGCACGGTAATCTCGGCTTCCTGACCCAGCTTCCGCCGGGCGGCCGATATGATACTGGTTTTTATCGTATCGACAAGAGTGCTCTTGTCAACCCTCTTCACCCGGATAATCTGTGAAAAAGCTTCGATAAAACCTAGATTCATTTTCAAGCACTCCCCTCATCGCACATTTTGTGGATTCTAATCTACATATTATGCCGTGTCAAAATCTTTCCTGCTGCAGGCTCCGGCCGGATCATCCGCCCGAAGGTTTCCTTTTCTTCTCTATCTTCCATTTTTCGCCATGCAGGTTCGCCTTTAAAATACTGTCCAGCGACAAGTTCCTGGGAGTCCCCATGACGTCGAAAACTATCCCCCCGGAAGACGCTTCCACTATCTTTCCGATAAAAGATCCCTTCCCGCCCTCCGGAGTCATGAACTCCACCTTCGCGTTCTTCCCCGTGAACCTGGCAAAATGTTCGATCTTCACCAGCGGGCGGTTAATCCCCGGGGATGATACCTCGAGGTTATAGGGACCGGGGATGAGATCCTCCCCTTCCAGCGCAAAACCGATCGACTTCGTGACCTTGATACAGTCGTCCAGTGTCACGCTTCCAAGCGGATCGTCGATGAATATCCTCAGGACCTTCCTGCGGCCGCTTGAATACGAATCGAACTTGACGAGCTCGTAACCGAGGCTTTCCACCTCATTCTCGACGATTTCGCCGAGACGTCCTTTCGGATCCATTGACGAGCCCCCTTCGGAAACAAAATAAAAGGGGCGACCCCGCCCCAAACTACCATTAATACCTAGTTGAAATCGGGAGTAAAATCAAGGAAAATCTTGCCGGAAGGCACCGTGATTCAAATCAATCTTTCTGTCTCCAGATATATTCAACAAGAACGCTGCCTACCGCCTCAAGGCTGGCGGGCGAGCATTTATCCGGAGTATCCTCCAGGGTATGCCACGATGGGTAATCGAAATCTATCAGATCGACCGCCTGGATTCCGGCACGAATGAAGGGCAGGTGATCGTCGATGATCGTGTCGCCTCCCTCGCTGACGAACTCCTCTGCGCCGATTTCGGCGGCGATCGAGAATATCTCATCTAGCAGTTGAGGGGACATACGATCCGAAAAAGCCTCTCTCCTTATCTGCAATCCTTTCTTGCCGATCATATCGATGATGATGGCTGATAATGGCTTGTACCCCTTCAGGTTCCGGGCGAAATGGGTAGAACCGAGGCAGAAGTCGAACGGTTTTCCCGCATCGCCGTAATCCTCTCCGTCGAATAGAACGATATCCACCCCTACCGGCGGCTTCGCCGACTGGAGCAGCCGCGCTATCTCTAGAAGAACCGCGATTCCGCTGGCCCCATCATTGGCGCCGAGAATCGGCTTCGACCTGTTCGCCGGATCCGGATCCATGTCGGCGACGGGCCTGGTATCGTAATGCGCCCCCAGGAGAATCCTCTTGTCACTACCCATGTTATAATTAGCGATAATGTTGATGAGATGCAGGGTGTCCCCAGTGCTTAAAAAACCGTCGAAAGGCTGTAGCGATACGTTGGCGTCGAACGATTTGAGCTTGTCAACCAGGTATCGCTGTAGCTTCCTATGTTCCGCCGTCCCGGGATAGCGGAAACCGATGTCACACTGCTCCTCGAGGAATACAAAGGCAGATTCGCCGTCGAAGGCAGGTCGCGCATCGGGGCCGCATCCCGGGGAAAATATGGAAAGGACGAAGAGAGAGATCGCGACGATCCCGCCGGCCGTGCGGCATCGCGAAACGGACCCTATTCTAAAATTTAAAAGAAGCCGTCGCATGCATACCTACCTCGTGATTGACCGTATTCATTATTCCACCGGCGGTTCTGCTGTACCGGAGGGTAAGGTTGCCGTTGACGCTTTCGCTGAACCGATAGCTCATCGAAGGCGATATCCCCAGAGAGCTCACCGCCGGCACATTGTAGCTTTCAGTAACACTGTAATTTATGTTCATTACTGTATTGAGTTCGCTCTTAAATTTCAACTTTTTCTTATTAAGGAACGGCAACGGCAGCCCGAATCCCTTGGATCCCTTGATGTTGTATCTCAACTCGACATTCGCCGACCAATTCCTCTTCCACATATCCTGGCTTCTGTTCACATCGCTGCTCTGATTGTAGGAAAGCGAGAGCGCCGTCGACAGATCATTCTTCCAGGTCAGGTTCCAGTTGGGAGTAAGATTGAAGCTGGACTGCTCCCTGCCCAAACTCGTTATCTTCGTCTGTTTGAAAGATATCGTGAGATAGCTTGTCTTTATAAATCTTTTTATCAGAGACCATTTTTCCAACCCCTGCCAGTTCACCGTCACATCGGGCCAGGTTATATTGTTGGTTTTCGATTTTGTACCGACCTTCTCGGTCGTGCTGGTGCCGATCGAGCTCCTGAGATCGGCCGATATGTTGGACGTTAGATCAAATCCGGTCCTCATGATCAATTTCAGACTCTTGGATGAATAGCGCGGTTCGTTCTCGATTTCGCCCGATGGACCGATAACCCCGCTTCTGTTTGTGATACCGAGCCTGTACATGATGTCCGCTCTGTCGTAGACCCTGTCGTAGCTATTGTTCTGGTCCAGATTCAACGTGCTCCTTACAGGTTCGATACCCCCCATAAAATGGAAGAGATGCCTCAGAAGCAACCTGGGATCGCGTGGTTTCGATTGGAGCGTGTCTGCGGGAGCACCCGGCTCTTCGACGGATCCCTCCCCTTCGTCCTCCACCGTCTTGCGGCTTATTGCGGGGCCTCTCGGCTTCCTGGTTCCCAGATCCGCGTAGGCTCCCTTGCTCGATTGCCCGGTCGTATCGGCCGGTGTGACGGCCGGAGCGGTAGGCGGTTTCGTTGGGACATTTTTTATCTTGTTGCTGGCATTAAGCTCGTCTATACCTTTTGTTTTTTGCTCTCCTCCGAATGAATCCGGCTTCTTAAAGGTATCTGCGACGAACTTGGTCGTTGTTTCGGTAAACGGGGAACGCCTGGTGCCTGCTCTCCGCTTAGCCGTTTCGCTTTTCGGCAATATCCCGATAAATTTACCCGTCTTGACCGTGTACTTTCCCACGTCGACATCGAATGAGAAATTGACAGATCTGCTGGCGTCTATTGTCCTGGTCCCCTGAGGATCATCTCCCACTCTGATCGCGGGCCTGCCGTCCTCATGATATCGAGCGGTGTAGTCTATTGTCGGCTTGAACTCCGAGATGAGGAAGAAATTCTGACCGGGCTTGAAATCGAACCGGATGTTCTCGTTGAAACCGGTCAGGCTCCCGGTCGGCATTCCATGAAATTCCCTGTAAAGAAGAAGATCCCTGTTCTCGTCCCTATCATACCTGATATTCAGGAAATCGAAGGGATCGTAGATCATCTGCATCTTGTCGCTCCAGTTGTGCGTCTTGCTCGTCGGTTTTTTCAGAAAATCCCCCGACGAGTAGGAGTAGACCCTCCGCCAGTATCTCTTCCCTTTTGCATCAAGGGAGAAGCTGGTGAGCCAGTACCTCCATTTGATTCCCCGCGGCAGGGAAAGCTCCCTCTTTTTGTTGAACCGGATTTGATAGTTCACGTTCCATTCCATCGTCCGGGAAGTGTCGGCGCTGTTCGGCGAGTGCATCTTGCTCCAGGCGACTTTGTAACCCGCATTCAGATTGTCGAACAGGTTCTTCATGATGAAATTGGAAGATCCGCTGCGTCTCATGGTGATATTGAAATTATACTTGTTCGAGACGGTTTCCATACTGTCCCTTACCGTTTCGTTCTCTATTTCAATGTCACTGTTGGTCATGTACTTGGGCCTCGATGTCATCGTCGAGTAGGAAGCCGACACCGGCAGCGTGAATCCTCCGGTCGGCACGAAATGGTTAATCTCCGAGTTTCCCCTGAACACAAGGTTATCGGTGGCGTTTCCGCTGCCACGTGATTGATGGAGTTTTCGGAAGTCCGGCCCGCTGTGCTGCCATTCCCCCACTACGGTCAATATATTCGCGAACCTGGCCGAAAGCGATATTCTCTCGGCGTGATCGATATCCTTTCTCACCTCGCCCAGCCCGAGATCGTCGAACCAGAGCTGGCCTCTCGGTATCATGCCCCCCGATCGGTTCCTCAGTCCGGCGAACAGGTATTTGACCTCGAACAACGTGGGGGTACCCTTGAGCCGCGCCGTATAGAAACGTTTGGGATCCACGGCATCAGTTATCACCTTCTCGACGGTGCCCGTCCCCGAGAAACCAATCTTCATATTGGTCAGATCGGCCAGCGTAACCTTCACCTGTATCCACTTCCCGATATCTCTGCTGGTCAGCGGAACTTCCAGCTCGTAGTAATTGCTGCTGTCGCGTGCGATCTGAAGATAGAAATCGACTTTGTCGTTTCCGTATGAAACAAGCTCGTCGTCACCGCGGATGAAGAAGATCATCTCCCTGTACTGCTGAAAGTCCTGTCCCCGGCCGTAGAAGCGTTTTATCACCTTGAATGCGCTGCTGTCGGCGAAATTCTCCACATCGAAAAGAAGGGACTGCTCCCGGTTCTCTATGCCTTCTTCATCTTCGACCCTGTAGGGGGAAAAATAGAGGGTCGGGTTGTCCTTGTTGTTTACCGCCCCCACGGTCACGTTCATCTCATCCACGGTGCCGCTTCCTGGAACCGGATGGATAATCTCCCCTTTGAGATCCCTGATATTATCGTACTCCCACCTGCTTCCAACGAACTTTATCCCTCCGATGGCCAGAACATGCTGCGAAGGCTCGCCCGATTTTGTGACGCCTTTAAGCTCGTCCACGTTCTCGATCCATATCCTCATATGCTGGACCTCATCGAGACGAGGGGCAATCCCGCCCGGGACGAGCGCTTTCGACAGGTCCAAGCGGTACATTCTCCAGCGTTTCTGCCTGTTTATCTCTCCCTGCTGCACGTCATCGGACGGGTACCAGTACCCTGTGATACTCTGAAAATCCCTCCACACGTCGATAAGCGCCGAATCGGCAAGGTTGAGGGTGAGGGAATAGTACTCGTTCCTCTTGTCGAGAAACCCGCTTCTGTTGAGATCCTCGGTATCGTGGTAATTGTTGGATATCCTCGAGTTTATCCATTCGTACACCTGCCACGTTGGATTCCAGTAATCATCGTTCAGCTTGAGCGGATAAAGCCTCGAGGGATTATCCCCCGGGAAACCTATATCGTATTCCACGGCGTTCCAGTTGATCTGTTTCTCATCGTTCAGGATATCGAGCTCCGGTTGGTAAAAATCCTCGTCTATCTTGCCCAGATCTACATGAAGTATCCCGCCCCGGGTCTCCGGATCGGTGTTGAAATCGTTGACCCATATCTCGAGATACTGTGCCGTCTGAATATCGAGGCCCCCGGGGAATCCCGTCATGACACCGCACCACTGCCCGGGCTCGGGATTTATCGCCTTCATGAAGAGGGAGTTGACCCTGATCCTCTCCCTCTCGTCGAGACGGGGATTCATATCCTGCTTGTTGACCACGATATCTTTCTGCTGACCTTCCGCATTCGGGTTGTACCAGAAAAATTCCAGGTCGGCCGGGACCGGATCGAGTGTCTGTCCTTCGACTTCGGGATCAAGCGGGGGGCTTGCTTCATACCAAGATCGCATGGTAAGACCTATCTGGTTGGAGTCTTCGACCCCTTCCATGTCATCCACGTAGGCCTCCCCTTTGACGTTGGGGTTGGGGATGCTGACCGCCACCTCTCCCGACAGCTCCAGGCTGCTCTCCGAGTTCGTATCCACCCTGGGGAGAAGGTTCGCCACCGATGTCATCCATCTCGGTCTGAACAGGACCGACCCATTGATATCGGATGCCATCGTTCTTGAAGGCTCCTCGCCGAGCCTGGGACTGTACCTCGGCGCTCCCACCGAATTGTAGAGAAATGTGCCGGAGAATCTCGTGTTGGTTGAAAGGTTCAGATCGGCGCCGACACCGAGCAGGGATGTCTTTCCTCCACCGACGAGCGGAGTGTGCTGATAGTCTATCGATACATTCGATTCAGAGGTGACCGACATCGCCGCATCGCCCTTCAGCCTTACCTCGCCGGCCGCATAATCGACATCATAATCGCTGCCCTCGCTCAACCTGTTGCCGTCCACGGCGACAGAAACGCTTCCTTCGATGATATCGAAGTGATCTAGCTTGAATGTGCTTGGACCTCCCTCCGACCTGATTACCAGGTTGAACCTGTGCGGCGGATTGGTCGACCAGGTCTTCAATCCGTATATAGCATCGTTCATCTCCAGAGTGTCGGCTATCTGAGTCGCAGTCGCGTAATCGCTCTCTACCGGATTCAGATTATAGGCGGTCACATCCAGCGGAGGGTTGAACGGTTCGTACCACGGAAACATGATGATACCGTTGTCACGGTCGAGCACGCCGAGGCGGTCGTCGATAATGCCGTCGGGCGGAGGTGCGGGAGGATACTTGGTGTTATCGTACATATCGAGACCGAATATTCTCAGGAAATTCACTTTCGTCAAAGGCTCGAGGGTCGGATCGGCCTCTCCAGATATCGTGATGTCCTCTATGTTGATCTCAAGCTGCCCGCTGCCGAAAGAGCCGATCGAATAGACGTTGCGCATCATCATGTTCCATGTGGACGTGTACCTTCCCCCCTCGTAGCCGGGAGGATAAAAGTCCTGGTTGAGAGGGCATATCAGCTCTGCGGTGATCTTCTGCTGCTCTGTCAGGTCCTCGACGGCGGGGGGATCCTCGGCGCTTATCCCGGGGAAATTACCGTAGTCTCCTATAGTAACTCCCTGATCGTTCACGTACCTGACCGCAAGCGCCTTGTCCTCGGGTAGCGGCGTGTTGAGCTTGATGCCCAGATACTTGATCTCTTCTCCCGGCTCCCCCGTGTAATACCTGATCAGATCGTAATCGACTCCCTCCTCGAGGAGAACGTACCAGAACTCATAGGGCTCCTGAGTCGCTATGTCGTCTGCGAGCCCGTTGTTCAGCGAGTCGGTGTAAGCCTTCACATAGTACTTGGGCCGGTCGTCCGCCCATTCAACGTCGGGACGGATCGATTTAAAGAGCTCGAGGTAGTACTCCTCTCCCGGGACCGGAAAATATGACGGATTGCCGCTTGCCGGGAACCCCGGCAGAAGGTTGATGAAATCGTCTCCTGGATTCTCCAGATAAAAGTATTGCCGTTTGATGAAATCGTAATCCCCGACAGTGATCTCCTCGCTTCGCCCCCCCTGTCCCGAATAGCTGCCCGAAGATGTTTCTCCCTCCTCCTTGGCGGCAATAACGGTCAGATCGAGTGGGCCGACCTGTCCCATAACCTTGGCTCCGAACAACCCCTTGGAGGCCCCCGGTTTCACCAGTTGCGTTCCCTTAAGGGTAAGGTCCGTATCTCCGATTTCGATCAGCTTGATCACATCGTCGTCGAAACCCTGGTAGTTGACTCTGACCTTGTTAACCGATCCCATACCCCCGTGGCTTGAATGATCAATCGCGACTATGATCTTCTCGCCGATGTTGCCGTGGAGATTCACCGTAAGATTCTGTTCCATGTCGAGATCGGGGAATTTCTGCTGTTTCGCGCTTCCCGCGACCTCGGGACAGTTGGCGCACCACCTCGATGTCCCGCCGATCGTGATCTCCTCCTTACCCTGGACCATGAGGTGGGTTTCCTCACCCTTTCCTATCAACCACTCTATCTGGCTGGGAAGGTTTATCGGTATATCGAGATCCAGCAGCCCCCTTCTCCTGCCCGGTTTCCTCTCTTTCTTAAGACTAAATTGGAGCTCATCGAGCCAGAGTTTGTCGAAGCTTCTCCGTCTAGCCGACTCGGACAGATCCTCAAACGAGGATATCTCGATCTCCATTCCATCTTCCCGCATGTCCCTCTGCGACCTGACGAAGTAGGGCCCTTCCTGACGCTGCCTGCTGACAAAGCCGTACAAGGAGGGGACTCTGAACTTGAACCGGTAGCCCGTTATGGGGTCGAATTCGATGTATTCATTTTTACCGCTGAAATCGGTTTTAAGAAAATTCGGGAATATGAAAGCATCATCAAGAAGAATATACTGGGACGGCAGCTCGCCCTTTTCCGCCATTCGATAACGGATTTCGAGCTGTTCGGCCATCTTTCCCAGATCGACGCTGAGTGTCTGGGCTCCACTCCGCGAGACCGAAGCAAGCATAATTAACAGGGCGGTAAAAACTATCAGTGCGGCCTTGCCGGTCGACAATCTGATCTTTTCAGCTTTCATTGTTATCGGCAGCTCCATCGAACATCGCTGAAAGATGCCAGAATTTCCTATTGCCCGCAAACAAACTTGTGCTAAATTTCGAATGCAGACTATTTTTCGCATATGCACCGGCCGTCCGGGACTTCAGGAAGGTTAAAGGTTGTACCATTATAGATACAGAATACCCCCTGCTTGTCTACAAAAGGGTACAAATAGACCAATCCCCTGCCGGCCTTTTTTACAGGGGACCGGGGGGGGAAATGGCCGTCAGGCCGATATATCATTAAAAGACGCCAAGGGCGGCGGAACGATGATTGCAACAGTTGTCTATATACGAGCCAGCCTCGGCGGCTTTCTATAACTAAACGTCCAAGCCGGTATTATGCATACTATTGACAAGTATATACTGAGGTGCCACATCCCTCCCTACTTCTTCGGCCTGTCGGTCATCACCTTCGTATTTATAATGGACTTCCTATTTAGATATCTTGATCTCTTCATCGGCAAGGGTGTTGAATTCCTTGTCGTTCTGGAGTTTTTCATACTCAGCCTGGGGCATATGTTCGCATTAATTATACCAATGTCCGTTCTGCCGGCGACGCTGATGGCCTTCGGCCAGCTTGCATCGGACAACGAGGTGACGGCGATGAAATCTAGCGGCATCTCCCTTTACAGAATGATCCTGCCGGTTTTCGTTGCCTCGATATTTCTTGCCGGCGCTCTGGTTTACTACCAGAACGCCATTCTTCCGGAAAGCAACCACAAGCTGACGGGGCTGATGCTGGACATAGGGAAAATGAAACCCACCCTGGAATTCAAGGAGAATATATTCAGCAGCGCACTACCCGGCTACACGATCCTGATCAAGGAAAAGAACGACAAGACGGGAGATATAAAAGACGTGCAGATATTCGAGAAGAAGAAAGACGGGGTGCCGACTACCATAATCGCGGCCCGTGGAAAGATGAGGTACATAGCGGAGGATAACGTCTGGCGGTTCGAGCTGGAGGACGGTGAAATCCACGAGTTGCCCGAGGCTGGGGACGTGACAACTTACCGTAAGACATTGTTCAGCCATTTCACGATCAATATTAAGGATACAGACCGGAGCCTCCATAGAAGCGCGCATGTTCACCGTAGCGACAGAGAGATGAACGTTCCGATGATGCGCGCCAACGTGAAGGACCGCAGGCGCGAGATCGCCAACAGGCTCGCCGACATGAACGAAGGAGCCGCAAAGGAGATGGTCCGGGTCCTCTCCGTGGCGGTTCCCGGATTGGAAAAAACGCTTGAGGAGGGTGAACCGGGCGTTCCTCCTCCCGATCCGGGCAGCGTGTCGAGACCGAGGGGGCAGGACCGTAATCAGGCCGAGAAAGCGCTTAATTCCCTGGAGGCGCAGATGAAGATGGTCGAGGGATTGAAAAGCCAGATCAGCCGCCTGCAGGTGGAAATACACAAGAAATTCTCCCTGCCGTTCAGCTGCATAATCTTCGTTCTGCTGGGAGCTCCCCTCGCCATAAGATCCGGTAAAAAAGGGATGACGATGGCCATAGGTTTCAGTATTCTCTTCTTCCTGATATACTACATGTTCCTTATCAGCGGGGAGAAACTGGCCGACAGACGTTACGTGTCCGCCTGGCTGGCGATGTGGTTGCCGAACATCATACTGCTTACAGCAGCCGTCATCCTGCTTTACAGCACGGTCCGCGAATCCCAGACGATCAACTGGGACAGGCTAAACCTGCTGAAGCATTGGCGAAGCAGGAGCTGACCGGCTATATTCTGCATCAGCAGAAGAGGATCACGGATCTTGGAAGTGGATCTTGAGAATTCATGACAGGTACATACTATCCGGTTTCTGGCGGAACGTTCTGCTTGGCCTCATAGCGTTCGTCGTCATATATGTAACGGTCGATGTCAACGAGAAAATAGACGATTTCATCGACAACGACGCGACTATGATGATGATATCGGCCTATTATTTCTTCAAGCTCCCATGGATAATAATGCTCATAACGCCCGTGTCCGTTCTGCTGGCAACGGTCTTCACCCTGGGAAAGCTCTCTAGGGAGAACGAGCTGACGGCATTCATCTCTTCCGGAACCCCTTTGATCAGAGTCGCGGCTCCGATACTCGTTTCCGCCGCGCTGATCACACTGGCATCTATAGCGACGGACGAAATGGTGGTTCCGTTCGCCAACAGGAAGGGCGACCGGGTGATGAAGATAGATATCGAGAAACAGAACAAGCGCGACACTTTCAAGTACAAGAACAACCTCCATTACCAGGGGGAGAACAACAGAACATACTACGCCGAGAGATACGACGTCTCCCTGAGCATGATGAAGAACGTCATAGTGCAGGAGTACGAAGGGACCAGCCTGGTCAGGAGGATAGACGCGAAGAAGGCTTTCTGGGACGGGGAGAAGTGGATCTTCACCGACGGCGTGATAAGGGACTTCCACGAACAGGGAGAAACGGTCACCCCCTTCAAGAGAAAAGAGATGAGCGATCTTCCGGAAAAACCGATGGACCTCGCTAAGGAGGAAATGGAACCGGAGGAGATGAACTACGCAGAACTGAAGGTTTATATCGATAAGGTCAGGCGCGGCGGCGGATCGATTGACAAATACCTCGTCGATCTATATTTTAAATTCAGCTTTCCGTTTACCAACCTTATCTTTGCCGTTATAGGAGTGTCTCTTTCGTCGGCAAAAAGGAAAACATCCCTCGCTACGGGGTTTGGATTGACTCTTTTGATTAGTTTTTCCTACTACGGTATTCTAAGGATCGGGCAAGCGTTGGGACACAGCGGGGTCATCCAGCCCGTCCTCGCCGCTTGGGCGGGAAACATAGTATTCGCCGTAGTCGGAGGGGTACTCCTGCAGCGGGCTAACAGGTAGGCCGCTGAAGAAATGGGGACATCGAGATGATCGATAAAAAGAAAGGCTTTTGGCTGTACCCTTCACTACTGATAGCAACGGCGGCTATCTTGTGCCTCTTTCCTGCCAAAACCGCCGCCGAGGATTTCAAGGGCGAAACGGAGCTCTTGAAAAAACTCTCCAACGATGAGCTTATTGACTATTTCGGGCTCAAGTATTCGCTGAACGATTACCAGAAAAAGCAATTCCTGACTCTTAAGACCAGAGCCGAACGGGACAAGTGGCTGGAGCGCTTTTGGATCATCAACGATCCTACGCCTACCACTCCCGTCAACGAGAGAAAGATAGAGCACGAGACCCGTGTAAAGCTCGCCAGGAAACTATTCGGCAGGAGTAAGGCCCCCGGATGGGATAGAAGGGGCGAGGTTCTCATAAGGTACGGGGTGCCCGCCACAAGGACGAAGGTTCCGGCCGATATCGGGTTCTACAGGGCCATCCCTCCGGGCGAGCTATGGTACTACAGATCGCTCGATATGCTGGTGGCCTTCCAGAATTTCAACCTCAAGGGAGATTTCATCTTCGCTTTCGATGTTTACGGGATGACCGGACGCGAACAGCAGGACAAGCTCCAAGCGATAGCCCAATACCTGGGCAACTACCCCGCCGACGCTTGGGTCTACACGTCGCCGGAGGATATACGGGCTTTGAGAAACCTCAATCCCGACGATATCGATTATATCGCCGACGTGGACGTGAGGACGGAAACACCCTCCGATATGATAGACGCCATAAACGCCGAGAGAACCCAGAAATCGAAAAATAACTTCGAGAAAGAGATGAAGGAGCATCCGGTCATCTATTCTTACGAAGTTAAGGAAAACCCCCTCCCCGTTTTCTTCGATGTCACGAGCTTTAACGGGGGACCTGGTATCATCCGTACCGATCTGAATTTCGAGATACCGACCTCGGAGCTGAGATTCGAACGCACGGGCGATTCACTCAATGCCCGGATCAAGCTTGAAGCTCTCGTCAGGGATATCGACTTCAACGAAGCAGGCTATGCACAAACGATCGTTACGGCTTCGCAGCGCGGGGGCCGATCGTTCCAGGGCCCTGGACTGATACCGGGGCAGATCACCCTTTCGCTCAAGCCCGGATACTATCGCGTAGGTATACAGGCGACCGATCTCAAATCGGGACGCAGGGGGGCTTACAAAACCTCGCTCGAGCTCGAGCCGTTGGATGGAAAGCTCGTGCTCAGCGATATACAGTTCGCGAGCAGCATCAGGGAGACGACGGAAAACGTCAAATTTCTAAAAGGCAATCTTCAAATCGTGCCACACCCCGTCCACGCCTACAAGATGCCTTTTCCCCTTACCTTCTATTTTGAGATCTACGGCCTCGAGACCGGCGACGACGGCTTGTCGCTCTACACGGTCGATTACAGGATAATACCGGTTTCCCCTAAGAGAAAAGGCCCTGTGCTGGTGGATGAGGAGACGGCCATCAGCTCGAAATTCGAAACAAGCGGATTCGGTTCGACCCAGGCCGAGCGTATCGAGATAGCGACGGACAACCTCTGGGAAGGGACATTCCGGCTGTATATCGCTGTGATGGACAGGCGGACCAGGGAAACGGCCGGCAGGTTCGCGAACTTCTCGATTCTCGGCAAATAGAAAGGGTGTTTGCGTTACAACGCAAACACCCCATGCCAAATCACGTGATTACGTGCCTATCTCCCAGCTCGCCAGGTATTTTTTCTGCTTTCCCGTCAGTTCGTCGATAGTGCAGCCCATAGCTTCGAGTTTCAACCGGGCGATCTCCCTGTCGATCTCTTCGGGAACGGGGTAAACCTTTTTCTCGAGCTTCTTGCCTTCTTTTACCAGGAACTCCGCCGAGAGCGATTGGTTGGCAAAGCTCATATCCATGACGGAAGCCGGATGCCCTTCGGCTGCGGCCAGATTGATCAGCCTTCCCTCTCCGAGCAGGTTTATCCTCCTGCCGTCCGGCATCGTATACTGATCCAGCTCGTGACGGATACGCTTTTTACCCGAGGAGAGCTTTTCGAGATCGGGGATATCTATCTCGACATTGAAATGCCCCGAGTTCGCCACGATGGCACCGTCTTTCATCTTCTCGAAATGCTCACTGCGAATCACGGAAATGTTTCCGGTCAGGGTAAGGAAGATATCCCCGACCTTCACCGCCTCGCTCGACGACATTACCGTGAATCCGTCCATGACGGCCTCGAGCGCCTTTACGGGATCGATCTCGACGATTATAACATTGGCCCCCATTCCCCTGGCCCTCATCGCCGTGCCTCGTCCGCACCAGCCGTACCCGAAGACCACGAACCTCGATCCCGCCAGCAGTTTATTTGTGGCCCTAAGAACTCCGTCTATCGTACTCTGGCCGGTTCCGTACCTATTGTCGAACAAGTGCTTGGTCATCGCGTCATTAACGGCGATCATGGGATGCTCCAGGACACCGTTCTGCTGCATCGACCGGAGCCTGATTACCCCCGTCGTCGTCTCCTCAGAGCCTCCGATCACATTCTTAAGGAGGTCCCTTCGGTCCTTGTGGACCGTGCTGACCAGATCCGCACCGTCGTCCATGGTGATCTGCGGCTCTAGATCTAGGGCCTCGTTGATATGCCTGTAGTAAGTTTCATTATCCTCACCCCTCGTCGCGAATACGGAAATCCCGTAATCCTCCACCAGCGAAGCGACAACATCATCCTGAGTGCTGAGAGGATTCGAGGCGCAGAGAGCCACTTCGGCTCCTCCCGCCTTCAGCGTACGCATGAGATTCGCCGTTTCGGTCGTCACGTGGAGACACGATGCTATCCTGATTCCATCGAGAGGCTTCTCCTTCTCGAACCTCTCGCGGATCATCCTCAACACGGGCATGCTCTCTTCAGCCCATTCGATTCTTTCCTTGCCCAGCGGGGCAAGACTCAAGTCCGTGCAATCATATTTCATCCATCTATCCTTTCAGTCGATCCGAGAGACGCATATCAACCGCACTTCGATTTCAACATCTCCACCAGATCCAGTTTTTCCCAGGTAAAATCATCTTCCATACGTCCGAAATGTCCGTAGGCGGCCGTTTTTTTGTATATAGGCCTTCTCAGCTTGAGTCTTTCTATTATACCGCCCGGCGTGAGATCGACGTTCTCCCGGACTATTTCGGTCAGCTTCTCATCCGACACGATCCCAGCGCCGAAGCAGTTAATCATCAAGGAAACGGGCTCCACTACGCCAATAGCGTACGCCACCTGGACCTCGCATTCCTTCGCCAATCCCGCTCCCACGATATTCTTGGCAAGGTGCCTGGCTCCGTATGAAGCGGACCTGTCGACCTTGGTGGGATCCTTTCCGCTGAACGCTCCGCCGCCATGGCTGCCGAATCCGCCGTACGTGTCGACAATGATCTTTCTTCCTGTCAGCCCCGTGTCCGCCATCGGCCCCCCCTTCACGAAACGTCCCGTCGGGTTGACCAGTATCCGGTAATCCGATGTATCGATTTTGAAATTGCCGACGACCGGTTTTATCACATGCTCTGTCAATCCCTTCCTTATCTCCTCTAAAGTAACGTCGGCGCTGTGCTGGGTGGACAGAAGAACCGTGTCCAGCTTGCTTGGCACGTTATCGACGTATTCTATCGTCACCTGGGATTTGCCGTCCGGCTTGAGATAGTCGAGCACTCCGCCTTTCCGGATCTCGGCCATCTTCCTGACCAGGAGATGAGCCATGTGTATCGGCATCGGCATCAGCACATCAGTCTGCGTGCAGGCGTAACCGAACATCATCCCCTGGTCGCCCGCACCACCCTTGTCGACCCCCATCGCGATATCGCCCGACTGCTCATCTATCGAGGTGATCACGGCCGAAGTCTGGGAAGCAAATCCCAATGCCGGGTCGTCGTAACCGATCTCGTGAACCACGCCCCTCACTATCGATGGAATATCCACGTAGCCATCCGTATGTATCTCCCCCGAAATGAAAGCCATCCCGGTAGTCACAAGCGTTTCGCATGCAACCCTGCCGTTCGGATCGGTATCCAGGATTGCGTCCACAATGCCGTCTGATATCTGATCGGATACTTTATCCGGATGCCCTTCCGTTACCGACTCCGAAGTGAACAGGTGTTTCTCCGCCATAATCTTCCTCCTTGATTACTTCTTCATTATGACACATTAAGGGAAACCATAAGGTTTCCCCGGAAAAAGTCAAATTATTCCTTCTATTTTATAAATCGACAAAACAATCGTCTCCGATATTCAAGCTTGTCCGCTTTCCCACGATTACGGCTCCGGACCCTATAACGCTTCCCTCGAGAACCGAGTTGGAGACGGTGCTTCCCTTGTCGAGGATCGAGTTCTCTATCACGGAATTTTTTACTTCGCACCCGGCTGCCACGGTCACGTACGGCCCGATCACCGAATTTTCAAGAACGCTCTCCGCACCTATGAAAACCGGCGGGATGATAACCGTATTCTTTCCACCCGAGTCGCCGCCCGATCTGTCGAGAAGAATCCTGTTTGTCTGCAGAAGCGTCTCAACCTTCCCACAGTCGAACCAGTTGTCGATCCCGTAAGGCACGAAAGGGATTCCATCGGCTATCATGGCGGCAAGGGCGTCCGTTATCTGGTATTCCCCCTTGGTCATGATATTATTCTTGATAACTTTATGACATGCTTCGAAGAGGGCCGATGAGTCCCGGAAATAGTACAGTCCCACCAGGGCAAGGTTCCCCTTGGGGTTGTCGGGCTTCTCGACTATGCTCGTGATCTTTCCATCTTCCACTTCGCATATCCCGAACCTCTTTGGATCATCCACCTCCCTGACTCCAAGAACATAATCGCCCGCTTCGGGTATCTTCTTGAAATCCGCGTCCAATATCGTATCTCCGAGTATTATTATCAACTCCGAGTCGTCGGCGTATTTACGTGTCAGCGAAACGGCGTGGGCTATTCCTTTCTGCTCCTTTTGAACGACAAAATGGATCGGCATGTCGTACGCGCCGACAAGGTAGTCCTTTATCGCTTCTCCCTTGTAGCCGATAATCGGAATAAGCTCGTTTACTCCCATACCCACGAGACTGTCTACTATATGGCCCAGTATCGGCTTGCCGGCCACGGTAACGAGCGCTTTTGGAATCGTGTATGTCAAAGGCCGAAGCCTTTTGCCTATCCCCGCCACAGGAATAACGGCTTTCATTCATCCTCCGATCTCAGAATTTCCTTGACCTTCTCGATATTCTTTATGGGCGTCGGATCCTTGCCATACTCGACGGCGAGATAGACGCTTGTCAGATCCCCGAGAACCAGTATGGAAAGAAGTCTTGCCAGCCTTCCGGCGAAACCCTCTCCTCCGACGCTGTCAATCTTTATAGCCCCTCCCGCAAGCGGCCCCAGGATTGAAAAGGTGGATTCCATTCTCTTCTGGACCCTGGGATGATCATCCCTGTCGGTAAGCATTATCAGGAAAGTGTCCCGTCTTAATTTTTCCGGGCACTCCCATGCCATCACCTCGTTATGCCCCAGCTCCGGGAAAATATTGTAGAAAGCCATGCTCTTGCTGTTCTCGTTGAACTGGCACTTCCACCTGTATGCCGCTCCCCTGAGAAGGCCGTTTCCGCTGTATATCAGCGGTATTTTACCGTACAGCCTCTTGGCCAGAAGAAGGGCCGAATTACCCGACAGGTCGGCCTCGAGAGAACACCCCCGCAACAGCTTTCCGGTCTTGGACATGACCGGCCCGAAATTCTCCGGATTCATAGGAAACCAGCCTCGCGCCACGGCAATTCTCAGAAGGGGTGTAAAGAGATATCCTATAGCGGCCCTCGGGGGCATTCCCCCCGGAATCTTCAGCATGGGAACATGCGCCTCCGATGCAAGGGCTTCTAGCTTTCCGCCCGACGTGATTACACCGACCCTGCACCCGCGGGCGACGGCGTCCGAGAAGGCGCTGAGAACCTCCTCCGTGTTACCGCTGTAGCTTATGCAAATTACATCCGTGCCGCTTCCCGCGAAGGAGGGAAGCAAGTAACCCCTTTCCATATAAATCGAAACGCCCGAACGGCGGCCGGCAAGATCCGCCAGCAGCTCACCGCCCACGGCCGACCCGCCCATAGCGCAGATAACCAGCCTGTCCCCTCCGGCGCCCAGTCCATCGGCGAACGGCCCGGCCAGCTTCCATGCTTCAATCATATCGCCGGGAATCTCCAGGACCCTGTCAATCATCCGGCTGACATCGATCCCGTAATGTTTCATCGAATTCTCGAGGTTCACGTATATGCTCCATTTTATCGCACTACCCGATCCCGCAACAAGCTACCTCAGGCGGGCGGTTTCGGGATGAACTCCATCAGCTCTGGCCTCTTTTCCATGATGAAATCATCAAGGAGTTTCTTTATCTGCGAGGAGGTCGGCATCTCCAGCGCATTCTTGACGAGTTGGCGGGTTTCGTCATAGGTGACGGACCTGATTATCTTCTTAATCTCGGGAATCAGGTAGGCGCTGGCGCTGAACTCATCAAGGCCTAGCCCAATAAGGATGAGGGTTCCCCTCACTCTCGCGTCCGCCACCATCTCGCCGCAAAGACCGACCCATATCCCGTTCCTGTGAGCCGCCTCGACCGTTTCACGGATGAGACGAATAATGCTCGGATGAAGCGGATCGTAAAGATAGGAAATCCTGCTGTTTCCCCTGTCGACCGCGAGGGCGTACTGCACGAGGTCGTTGGAACCGATACTGAAGAAATCGACCTCCTTTGCGAGGTGATCCGCAATAGCAACCGCTGAAGGCGTTTCTATCATGATCCCGACCTCGACATTTTCCCCTATCTGGTACCTCTCCCTCTTTAGATCCTCCTTGACCTCTTTACATATTGAATTGGCAAGCTTCACCTCGTCCACAACCGAGACCATCGGGAACATTATCTTGGCCTCTCCGTGGGCGGCAGCGCGAAATATCGCCCTCAACTGCGTTCTGAAGATATCTTTTCTCGAAAGGGTAAAACGAATCCCCCGCCACCCCATAAAAGGGTTGGCTTCTTCCCTGTCGTCGACCCACTTTGCAATTTTATCTCCACCGATATCGAGGGTTCTTATGATAACGGGGTCCGGCGCCATCCTCTTGAGCACGTTGCTGTAATATCGGTACTGCTCCTCCTCCCCCGGAAGAGTGCCCCTGGTGATAAAGAAGTACTCGGTCCGGAAGAGGCCGATCCCCCTGGCCCCGTGGCTTATAACGTCATCGATCTCATTGTCGATCTCGATATTTCCCGAAAGCTCAATCGTCCTTCCGTCGAGCGTAACGGCCGGGTAATCCTTCAGGGTAAGGAGCTCCCGCTCCATCTCCACGAACTTGGCCCTTGCCCCCTCGTAAAGCTTGACCGTTTCAGGCTCCGGGTTTAGGACCACCTGTCCCGATATCCCGTCGACTATCAGGCTATCGTACGGTTTCACCTTCTGGCTGAACTCATTGAGCCCGACGACGG
The DNA here is from genome assembly GCA_964584495.1 of uncultured bacterium. GTDB lineage: Bacteria > Krumholzibacteriota > Krumholzibacteriia > Krumholzibacteriales > Krumholzibacteriaceae > CAZPAH01. Next base: position 20,201 of record CAZPAH010000025.1, read on the forward strand.
CCGGGATACCCATCGATCTGGCGATAATAGCGGCGTGGGAGGTGCTTCCCCCCATATCGGAGGCGAAAGCGAGAACATATTTTTTCTTGAATCCCACCGTATCGGAAGGGGTCAGATTGTTTGCGACCACAACCGCCTTCTTCCTAAGATTGGCAAGTCCTTCTACCTTCTGGCCGAGCAGGTTTCGGATAACACGCCTCTTCACATCGCGAATATCCTCCGCCCTCTCCTTCAGGTACTGGTCCTGAATCTGGTCGAACGTTCTCAGCGTCTTGTCTATCACCCTCCCGAATGCAAAAGCGGCGTTCACCTTCTCGTTCTTTATCAGCTGGATCGTTTCCTTCTTCATGAACTCGTCGGTTATCATCATCAGATGCGAGTCGAGAATCTTGGCATGCTCCTCGCCCATCTCCTCTTCGAGGGTTTCATGCAGCTCGGCAAGTTCCGCCTCGGTCCTCCCCAGGGCAACCTTGAACTTCTCTATCTCGGCTTTGATGTCCTTCTTGTCGATCGGATCCGCCGTCACGTGAAGCTCATCGACATTTACTACGAAGGCTTCTCCAAAAGCGATACCGGGCGCCGCCGGTATGCCGTTGAAGATCTTTTCCTTACTATCTTTTTTCATAATCCTTCTCCTTCAGAGAAGTTGCTTTCGAACAAGCGGATCAGCGATTCCAAAGCCTTTTCCTCGTCGCTTCCCGTTATCCTCAGTGTGAGCTCGGTTCCATACTCCGCTCCCAAACCGGCTACCCCCAGGATAGATTTCGCGTTCGTCTCATCACCGTCTTTTCCTATCATCACCGTCGACTTGAACTTCCCGGCGGCCTTCACGATCTCGCCGGCAAGCCGGAGATGTATCCCGTTTTTATTAGTTACCCTGACAGTACCGTTTACCATTTTCCAGCCACTTTCTTTTTTCCGGCGGCGACCCGCTCCCGTCAGGGTTGCTATACGATCTGGAAGACGAGGGTCGCCAGCATCAGGACAAGCACCGTCCAGATCATCGAAATCTTTCTCCTGAGAAGGAGAACCGCCGCGACCGCCAGCACCCCCCACACAACGGGACGCGTCCTTCCGAAATCCCATGCCCGTATGAAAACAAGCGCCGAAAAGACACCCGAGACAAAGGCGGCGCATCCGTTCAGCACCCTCTGTTCTCGGAACAGCTTCGTGGCTAGGCCCCACCCGGCGTCCTCTCCCTGCAGCATACCGGTCTGAAATCCTCCGATCCTCAAATGCATATGATACAGATTGTAAAAAACAAGGAAGATCACGGGTCCGATATACGAATTGTAAATAGCAAATATTGAACCGATTGTCAATGCCAGCGGTACGAGCACCACGCCGAAGAAGAAGTCCCCCCTCGCGGTAAGAACCGCCGACAGAGTGTTTTTCACCTTCTCGATCCGTTCGGCCGTGATATCCTCGCCCGCTTTCTTTTTCATCTCGAGATTGGCCACTACTCCCGCGACGTAAGAGGCAAGGATCGGGTTCGCGTTGAAATATCCCGTGTGCCGGCCGGCGATATCCGCCAAATCCTCCTTGTCGACGGCCAGATCCTTGAACAGCGGCGAAAGGACGTGAAGAAAGCCCAGCCCGTCGATCGTCCTGCCGTTTCTGGAGTTCTGAAGGAAGAAGAGCCGCCAAAGTATGTTCAGCTTGATTTTCAGCATCAGAAACCCCCGAATATCAAGAAGATCATCGTAACGAAAAAACCGGACCCGAACCAGAAGAGATGAGGCTTCGTCTTATGCATCCGCACCAGCGAACCTACTCCGATGAAGGGCAGGAGTATCCTGAAAGCCCCCGGGGAGTGGCCTGCCCAGCTTTCGGATCCAAGAGCCGCATACTTCACGAAGACGCCGCCGGCGGGCAGGACGATTAAAAGTACGATTACACCGAACAGAAAATGGAAAAAGAGCATCGAAAGGTGAATCGCAGAAGCGCGTCTGAGGCTTCCCCGGCGGGCATAATCGAAGGCCTTGTCGGTCAAAGCGGCCGACCGTCTTTCCCAGAGCTCATAGAATATCTGCCCTGCGACGGCCTTCATAACCGAGATGAAGATCGACCAGAAAAGAACGAGACCCTCGAGAGACTGATCTCCCCCGAGCTTCCTGCCAACGGTTATATAGAGAGATGAAGCGACCACCCCTCCAAGCGGAAGGTCGGGTGTCTTCCCCCCACGTATAGCGATATGTCCCAGGAATATCACTTGGAGCAGCGTTCCGGCCAGCAGTCCGTTATAGGGATCTCCCAGAACGAGTCCGGCAATCGCCCCTCCACATATCGGCTGGGAGATCATCAGCCGTAACGAAGATCTGTAATCCACCGCCAGGATGCCACCAAGAAGGGACGATGCAATAACGGAATTCACTGCTGCCGACACTCCCTTTCAGTTTCCGGCGGTCGATACCGTGATTAATATTCTGAATGCCGCTTTCTCTCCATCGGTGACTTTTATCTCCCATGCGGGGATCAGTGCCGATCCCTGGTAGACCCGCTCGAATCCCGAATCAGAGTTGGAAACCGTCTCAAGAGGAAATCTCCAGAGAAGGGCGGCCGGATCGAGGTCTATATCGACGGACAGATTCAACCATTCGTCGACGATAGAAAGACGGCCCACATCTTTTTCCTCCCCCCTCGATGCGAGGTGGCTCTCGGCGATTTTCCTGCCGGGAAACCTGAAGAACCTGTCCGGAGCGTTTCCGGCCAGAAACGAGAAAACGTTCTCTACGGCGAAGCGGCAATCGAGAGATCCGCCCGACGGCGCGATCGTATAGCTGACATCAAGCGACGATGAGCCGGCACCGATGCCGATCGTCTTTCGCATCGAAACACCGACCGGATCTCCACCGGTCAGGACGGTTCCCGTCCTGCTGAAACGTAGGAGGCACCCCTTGCCTTTCTCCTCGATATCAAGATCGTATAAACCGTCGACGAAATCTCCCAGCTCCGTGAAGGATGAATCGGCGAAAGAATCCAGCCCGGTCTTTCCGCTGACGAAATGATCGACCAGACTCGCCCTCGGACGCTTGTCGTAGATCAGGCGCTTTTCGAGACCCTTTTCCTTGACCGATATCGAATCGTGAAGGCTGACCGGTGTCGCCGGCGTCTTCCCCTCATCCGATTCCAGGCGGGCGAGATCCCTGTGGTAGATCTCCTCCCTCCGGGTGAGCGTATCGGTAAGATTGAACGGAGGCTCGTAGACATCGAGCTCTCTGAGAACGGCACCTTTCGTTTTCATTATCGCCTTGACCACGCCGTTGGAAACCGCCGCCTCGATCACTCCGTCACCGTCGATATCACGCTGGTACCGGTCGATGAACCGGGCCGAACCGTGCTTTTCCCTTTCGATGGTCTTTTCGGCCGCCACCAGGTGCTTGAATATCGCGCTTCTGAGATGCGGCAGGTACAATCCTCCGAAGAGGCCGTGCCAGTAAGCGCAATTACATTGCGCCTGGTAAAGATGGTCTCTTGCTTCCTTCCATGCGTCACTACGCCCCGACTTGTCGCCCAGTTCCTCGACCAGAGCGCTTACCTGTAGCATCCTCTTGTGCATCCAGTTGCTTTCCTCGTACTTTACCAGGAAGTTCCTCCAGAACCCTCCCCTGACGGATTCCGCCGCTTCGGGGAATTTCCCGCTCGCAAGGAGTATCTGCTTCGCCTCTTGATATCTCTCCTGAGCTCTGATCGGCAGCGCCCATTCCATCATTTCGCTGTAAGAGGCCGTCGGCAGGTATACGATCCCCTCAGTGGGTATCTCCTCGATGACCCTAGAAAATGTCGATACCTCGAGCCAGTCGCTGTTATCCCTCAGCGCGTCGAAAAACCTTCTGAGCCATTTCTCCCCGTAGCAGAGGGAGTGGGTTCCGGGCCATAAACCGAACTTTTCCCCGTCGTCGGCGAGAACGGCTATTTTTCGCGCATCCCCCGGCTCGGCCGATATCGATCTGAAATACTCTATGATCTCGCCCGGGTCGTGGAACGGAATCATATATCTCAATTTTTTATCGATCGGGAAGACCCTGACGTATAGATCGCTCTCCTCGGTAAGGAAAAATCCCCTCATCTGATCGGCCGTAAAGCCTGTGCTCTTGAAATGGGAATCATCGACTATAACGTAGTCGAGGCCCGCCCTAGCAAGGGTCGAAGGAAGATACGGGTCCCATATCCTCTCGGTGAGCCAGCACCCTCTAACGGCGGCTCCGAACCTTTTCGCGACGAAACCGGCCATCATGGAAAGCTGGCCCATGCGGTCGTGCTCCGGGATCACCGTAAGGATCGGCTCGTAGTATCCTCCCGACATTATCTCGGCCTGCCCGGAGCGGACCATAGCATCAACCGTTTCTATATAATCGGGATGTCTATCGGTAAACCAATCCCAGAGGATACCGCTGTTATGAAGCGCAAAAGGTATCTCGGGATAATCCTTTACGAGCTCGATGAAAGGCTTGTATGCCTTGTTGTAGGCCTCTTCCAGGATATGATCGAAATTCCCCACCGGCTGGTGGTTATGAAGCCCCAGGATGAAGGTTACCTTTTCCCCCATTTTTTTACCCTCGCTGGCTATACAACCTTGGAGTTGAGAATGACCTTGTCGTGCTCGGGCAGAGCCCTCGCTTCGAGGGTCAGCCCCTTCTTGACGAGCTCTCTCAAAGCCATCCTGTCCGAACCGTCGACATACACATTATCTAGAATTTTCTCCTTGCCCTCCGAATAATGCATTCCACCCACATTTATCTCGGTTGTTTCCAGCCCTCTTTCGATAAGGGCCAGCGCTTCACGAGGTCCCCTCACCAGAAGAATCGCTTTCTCCAGTTCGAAAACGCCCCCTTTTATCTGCTCTACCGCGTCGTCGATGGATAATATCGAGACCTTTATATCCTTCGTTGCGGCCGTCATATAAAGCCCTTTCTCCCAATCGCTCCCCGCAACCGCGTCATCGGCCACAATTATCCGATCGGGGCCCAGTCTCCTGCCCCATCCTATCACCACCTGGGCGTGGATCAGTCTGTCGTCAATCCTGAATAATACTATCATATCCTGAATCCCGCCTTGCTTTAATTTGGTTAAAAGATCCGCCGGGCAAATTATCGTGAGACGATGCCCTTTCAGAACTCTATGACCCTTACGCTTTCCCGGCCCCTCCGGATGAGATGTTCGACTATGTCGTCCAGCTCCATCGAAGCCTGCTTCGTCACAAAATCGAGAAGGATCGGAAGGTTGACGCCGCTGATCACCTTAATCA
>CAZPAH010000025.1:25458-27779 GCA_964584495.1 uncultured bacterium
TATCGTACTGTCTTGAAGCCCTTATGCAATTCATGCAGCAGGAACCTCCGAAATAATCGACAAAGATAATTAATCCACCTTCTCCGCCTGCTTCGACTATCTCCCTTATGCGGGCGATCAGTTCCTCGTCGGAGAGATCGGAACCGGAAATCGCCTGGCAGCAATCCACCCGGCCGACGATCAGCTCCACCGTGTTGAGAAGCTCACTCGCAAGCTTTCCGTGGGTTACGATTATGCATCTGATACCAGTCACTATCATCCCGGTCATTCTACGTCATCTATAAGGTATTCCCTGGTTTTCCTGTCGCTTTCCATCAGGTTGACAAGCTGTTGATCCAGCCTCTTGGCGGCATCTATGCCGTACACCTTGAGCATATGGTTCAGGGCTATCGTCTCCGATATCACGGTGATATTCTTGCCCGGGAAGATAGGTATCACAAGCTGACGAAGGGGAATGCCCAGGATATTGGTCGTATGCTCGTCAAGGCCGTGGCGGTCCCAGTCCCTTGCGGGATCCCATTCCTCGAGCCTGACGACGACCTCTATCCTCTTCTGTATCCGCACCGCGCGAATGCCGAACAGATCCATGACGTTGATTATCCCGATCCCCCTGATCTCCATGAAATGCCTAAGGTGATCCCTTCCCCTTCCGAGAAGCACGCTTCCATGCCTCACGATCTCTACGACATCGTCGGCGACCAGCCTGTGGCCCCTTTCGACGAGATCGATCGCAATCTCGCTTTTTCCTATCGCGCTCCTGCCCGAAAAAAGAAGACCCACCCCATATACGTCCACCAGCGAACCGTGCACCATCGTCCTCGGTGCGAAATAGAAATCGAGCTTGCCGGTAAGGGCGTGAATGAATTCGGTCGTTTGCATCTTGGTTCTGAGAATCGGAACCCCGTATTCGATGGCGAGGGGCAGCAGCTTGTCGGGAAGTTCCAGCCCCTTAGTGACGATGATGCAGCAGAGATTCCTCGAAAAAAGCCTCTTCAGGGCATTCTCCTGGGCGGAAGGACCTAGCGACCTGATATAGAGGATCTCCGTCTCACCGAGGATCTGCACCCGTTCGTGGAGGTAGTTCTCCATGAATCCGGTCAAGGCGAAAGCGGGCCGGTGGACATCCGGACCGGTTATGGGGATTCGGCTTTCGAGATTATCGGTGATGGCTTCCATCTTGAATTCTTCGAAAAAATCCTCGAAGAATTGCTTGACTGTAAGATCTTTGCTCACTGCATTCCTCCGCATGTTTCCCCGGCCGAACGCCGGTCCTTCACTACGAAGCGTCAATCAGGCCGAAATCTCCATCGGAACGTCTGTACACGAAATTCAGTTTACCCGATTCCGAGTTATTGAAAAGAATAAAATCTCTCTTGTTGTCTTTCATCGAAACCACCGCTTCCTCGACGGTGAGCTCCATAATCTCGTGCGAGATCTTCTTTATCTGCTGCATTCCCGCGTCGCTTCCGATACTCTCGGAGCTGATTATTCTCTCGAACGACTCCACACCGCGCAGGTTATTCTTGTTTTTCTGATGGCTTGAGATGAGTTTCGCCTTGAATTTCTTTATCTGTCTTTCCAGATTCTTCGCGCTCTTGTCTATTGACGTGTACATATCGTCCGATGCTTCCTTGGCATTGAAATTATGACCGTTCACATGCACGTTTATCTCGGCTATATGGCGGAATTTCTCTACTGACATTATGATATCCACGTTAATGATCTGATCGAAATAGCGCTTGAGCCTAAAAAGTCTCTCCTCTATGTGCTCCATGAGGTCGGGACTTGTTTCGAAATGTCTGGCAGTTGTAGTAAGCTTCATAACGCACTCCTTTTCGCGTCATTCGCCGGCGGCGGCCGTACGAACTCCGCGTATATTTTCGAGACGGTTTTCCTGATAGGAACTCCTGACCAGCGGACCGGCCGTAACCTCGAGAAATCCCATCCTGTACCCCTTGCTTTCCAGTTCCGAGAAGCGGTCCGGAGTAATATATTCCTTGACCGGTATCTGCCGCCTACCCGGCTGGAGATACTGCCCGAGCGCTGAAAAATCACAACCTGCCTTCCTCAGGTCCGACATCGCCTCGATAACCTCCTCGATCGTCTCCCCCAATCCCAGCATCAAAGAGGATTTCGTTTTCACCTCCAAGTTCCTCTTTTTCGCCTCTGCAAGAAGATACAAAGATCTATTGTAATCGGCGCCTCTTCTGACCTCCGGGTACAACCTCCTGACCGTTTCAATGTTGTGCGAGAATATATCGGGGGATGCATCGAGCACCGCGTCCAGAGCTTTCATGCTCCCCTGGAAATCGGGGGCGAGC
>CAZPAH010000026.1:0-26851 GCA_964584495.1 uncultured bacterium
TGCTTTTACCCCTTCCCTTCCCCATCACCCTTCCGCCGACGTGTACCTCCACCAGGAAGAGCTTGTCGTGCTCCGGGCCCGTAGTGGATTTGACCCTGTATTTGGGATATCCCTTGTACTTCCGTTGAGTCCACTCCTGGAGGTGACTCTTATAGTTGATATGGTCCGTGTGCTCGATGATCTCGTCGACGTCGTTCAGGATCAGCTCCTCGATAAAATCGCGGGCCGGCTCGAGACCTCCGTCCATATAGATAGCTCCGATAACCGCTTCGAGCACGGCCGTTTGGATCGAATCCTTGCCGTGAACGCCCCCCCTGTGCGCGTTCTCGCTGAGAATTACGTGATCCTTGAGATTGATGATCTCCGCCTTTTTTGTCAGCACGTTCTGGCTCACGAGGAGTGATTTTTTCTTGGTCAACTGACCCTCGTCCTCATCGGGGAAATTCCTTATCAGGAACTCGCTCGTCACCAGGGCAAGCACCGAATCTCCCAGGAATTCGAGCCTCTCGTACGTTATCCCCACCTCTCCCGGTTTCAATTCTCCGAGGGTCGAACGGTGCGTCAGGGCTTCGGTCAACAGCGATTTATCCTCGAACTCGTGCCCGATCTTTGATTCGAGAGAAGCGAACCGATCATATCCTTCCTTGCTCCGGGGTCGGAAGATCCCCTTCATTCTGCTAAATATTTTCAGCATCTGGTTGACCGGATCCTGTACTACGAATCGTATCTTTTCAAAATCAGGCTGACATTATGTCCGCCGAATCCGAACGAATTGCTCAAAACGTGATTCAGTTCCTTCTTTTCCGCGACGAGGGCCACGTGGTTCAACTTGCAATCCGGATCGACGTTTTCGAGGTTCGCCGTCGGGGGCATCGTCTGATTGCGGATGGCCATCACCGAGATGATGAACTCCAGTCCCGCCGCCGCCCCCAGGAGATGCCCCGTCGTCGATTTTGTAGAACTGACCCGGGTCCCGTTATCGGCACCGAAGACGGATAATACCGCCTCGGATTCCGCCTTATCGTTATAGACGGTCGATGTCCCGTGCGCGTTGATATAATCGATATCCTCAGGCCGGAGACCAGCGTCTTTCAGGGCCATCCTCATCGCCATCGCGGCTCCCTTGCCGCCCGGCACGGGGGACGTCATATGGTACGCATCGCCGCTCATCCCGGCCCCCACAAGCTCCGCGAAAATCTCCGCCCCCCTGGCTCTGGCATGCTCGAGCTCCTCGATCAGGACTATCGCCCCACCCTCCGCCATCACGAACCCGTCCCTGTCCTTGTCGAACGGTCTGCTCGCCCGGGCCGGGTCGTCGTTCCTGGTGGATAGTGCCTTCATGGAGCAGAATCCGCCCAACGCCATGGGAGACATCGTGGCCTCCGCCCCGCCGGTCAGCACGGCCTCGGCGTAACCCTTCTGTATGGTGATGAAAGCCGTCGCGATCCCGTTCCCCCCCGAGGCGCAGGCCGATACGGTGCAGAAATTAGGCCCTTTCAAGCCGTACCGTATCGATACCATCCCGGAGGCCATGTCCGAGATCATCATCGGGATGAAGAAAGGACTGATCTTGGAAGGCCCCCTTTTCACTAGATTTTCGTGCTGGGTTTCGAATGTCTTGATCCCGCCAATACCGGAACCGATTATCGTCCCGAAATTCTCGCTGTCGAAATCCTTGCCGTCGAGATCCTTCATCGCTTCGCTCGACGCGGCCATGGCGAACTGGACGAAACGGTCCATCCTGCGTGAATCCTTCTTGTCGATATAATCGAGAGGATCGAAGTTCTTGACCTCTCCGCCGATCTGCGAGGAATATTCGCCTACATCGAACGCTGTTATCCTGTCGATACCGGTCTTCCCAGATGAAATATTCTCCCAACTCTCCTGAACCGTTTTCCCGTTGGGACATATCAATCCCATTCCGGTAACGACCACTCTCCTGTTCTTAGTGGACACTTTATCCCCCTGATCTCTTCCTATTTTTCAAGACGGATCCGTGCGCGACTATTCAGTCACATGAGCCTTGATATACTCTATCGCTTCCCCGACCTTGGTTATCTTCTCCGCTTCGTCATCCGGAATCTCCACTCCGAACTCTTCCTCCAGCGCCATCACGAGTTCCACTGTGTCGAGAGAATCTGCGCCGAGGTCATCGATAAAAGAAGCCTCCGGGATGATCTGGTCCTGGTTGACCGACAGCTGATCCTCGACTACCTTCTTCACTCTTTCTTCGACTGTCATGGAGCTACACACCTCCTGCAAAACATGCCCTAAGCCATTACCATGCCGCCGTCACAGTTGATTACCTGTCCCGTGACGTAACTGCCCAGCCCGGAAACGAGGAAGAGCACGATATTGGCGACATCGTTGCCCGTCCCGAATTTGCCGAGTGGAATTAGACGGCGCATTCCATCCTGCCTCTCCTGCGAAAGGCCAGCTGTCATCGCCGTTTCTATGAAACCGGGAGCGATGGCGTTCGCCGTGATCCCTCTCGGGGCCAGCTCCTTCGCTATCGATTTCGTGAATCCGATTATCCCCGCCTTGCTGGCGGCGTAGTTACTCTGCCCCGCATTCCCCATCTGACCTATCACGGATGCTATGTTGACTATCCTGCCGGAGCGTTTACGGAACATCTGTTTCGATACTGCCCTCGTCATGTTGAACGTGCCGGTCAGATTCACGTCAATGACGCTTTTCCACTCATCCTGCCCCATGCGCAGCATGAGATTGTCCCTGGTGATTCCGGCGTTGTTCACCAGGATATCGATCCGATCCTTCCATTCGAGAATCCTGCCTACCGCTTCCTGCACTTTCTCGTAATCCACGATGTTGCATTCCAGCGCTATCCCGTCGCGTCCCAGCTCGCCCAGCATCGATACGGTCTCCTTTGCCCCATCGATCGCGACATCGATTACGGCCACGTCGACACCGTGACGGCCGAGGGCGATGGAAATGTCCCTGCCGATTCCGCGTCCCGCGCCCGTTACTACGGCAATTTTTCCTTTCAGATCTTTCATTTCGACTGTCCTGTATATCAAAATCCGCCGACTGCGTAAAGCATTAGTTTATTCGACGGCCGCGGCCGGCACGATGCTCTTTCTGATCTCGTCGGAGGTTCCGACCGTCATGACCGGCCTACGCTTCTCTATCCTCTTCATCAATCCGGACAGGACCCTTCCGGGACCGGCTTCGATGATCTCCCCTTCCCATTTCTCGACGAGCAGCCTCATCGAGTCGGACCACAGAACCGGGCTGGTAAGCTGCCTGGATAGGGCTTCGATTACATCGTCCCTATCCCTGACGATCGCGGCTCCCGCGTTGCAAATGACATCGATCCGGGCATCGTCGAACCGGAAGGTCCTGATATACTCGACAAGGTCATCTTGAGCCGGAGCGACGAGCGGCGAGTGGAATGCGCCGCTTACATTGAGCCTTACCACCTTTTTCGCCCCGCGTTCCCCGGCGAGGGTCATCGCCCTCTCCACGGCTTCGATATCCCCCGATATCACTATTTGGCCCGGTGAATTGATATTCGCCAGAACCGCCACAGTCCCACCTGTGCTCGCGCCGGAGCAAACCTCCTCGACGTCTTCCCTGTCCATCCCTATGATGGCCGCCATGGTGCCCGGCTTGCTCAAGCCGGCATCGAACATCAGCTCCCCGCGTTTCCTAACTATCTTCAATCCGTCCATCGGGCTTATCACCCCCGCCGCCACGAGGGCCGAGTACTCTCCGAGGCTGTGTCCGGCCGCAATGGACGGCTCCAGTCCCGCCTCCTCCTTCAACAGGCTCATCACGACCAGGCTGTGAAGCAGTATAGCCGGCTGGGCGTTGCGCGTTTCCGTCAGAACCTGCTCGTCACCTTCGAACGAGAGCCTGGATATGGAGAATCCAAGCGTGTCGTCGGCCTGCTCGTATATTCTTGCGGCAAGCGGAAATTCTTCCGCAAGATCCTTTCCCATCCCGACGTACTGCGAACCCTGCCCGGGAAATATCATTGCTGTTTTCATCACGATTCTCCTGGTTGAGACCCCACCGCCCGCTTCCTCCCGGGCGGCGGTTCCCGGCCCCCGTCAGGGCCGTTCCCTCGCCGTCAATACCTGAAGAGGACCGATCCCCAGGTCAATCCGCCTCCGAATGCGACCATGATAACCAGATCGCCTTTCTTGAGCCCGCCCCTCTCGTAGAGCTCGCCGAGGGCGATCGGGATGCTGGCGGACGAAGTGTTGCCAATCCTGTCTATATTTACCACTACCTGCTCTTTTTCCAGTTTCAGCCTCTTCCTCACACCCTCGATGATCCTGATATTCGCCTGATGGGGTATGAGATAATCCAGGTCGGCCGCCGTCAAACCGGCATCGTGAAGCGTTTTGTTGGCGGCTCCCACCATCGCCCTGACTGCGACCTTGAAGAGACCGTCCCCCTTCATCTTCACGTATTGAAGCCTCTCTTTGAGCCTCTCCTCGTTCAAGGGGTATCTCGAACCTCCGCCAGGCAGGTAGAGAAGCTCGCCGAGCGATCCATCGCTCTGCATCGATGTGGCGAGTATCCCTTCCCCGGGAGGACCCTCCTCGATTACAACCGCCCCCGCCCCGTCTCCGAACAGAACGCAGGTGGTCCGGTCCTCCCAGTCGATAATCCTCGACAGGGTCTCGACTCCGCCCACCAGGACCCGCCTGGCTTTTCCGGTGGCGACCATCGAATGCGCGATCGATACGGCGTATATGAATCCCGAGCAGGCGGCGCTGATATCGAAGGCCGAAGCTTTCTTGGCGCCGAGCATATCCTGCACGATGCACCCGGTCGACGGAAGAGCCATGTCGGGCGTAACCGTCCCGATAATGATCATGTCGAGATCGGAGGCCTTTATACCGGCATCCTTGATCGCCGAATTGGCGGCCTTGAAGACAAGGTCGCTCGAGGCCTCGTTATCGGCCGCGATCCTGCGCTCCCTGATACCGCTTCTCGTTACTATCCACTCATCCGATGTGTCGACCATCTTTTCCAGATCGAAGTTCGTCAGAACCTTTTCGGGCACGTAATATCCCAACCCGGTTATCCTGGCGCCACCCGGTGCGGTCTTACCTGTCACTGGTTGATAGCCTCCGTTCTGGATTTGATCCTGTCATTGATCCCGTTACTTATGAATCGCTCCGCGGCGAAGACCGCATTCTTAATCGCCTTTGACGAAGAGGTTCCATGGCCGATGATAGTCACGCCGTCGACTCCGAGAAGCGGCATGCCGCCGTACTCGGCATAGTCGAGGGTCCTCTTCATCTTCGAGAAGACGGGTCTCATCAGCAGCGCCCCCGCCTTGGCCGAAACGCTACCCGCGATCCCCTCCCTGATCAAGTTGTTTATATAATAAATGATGCTTTCGGTAAACTTTAAAACCACGTTTCCTACGAACCCGTCGGTAACCACCACATCGACCGTTTCCGAGAATATATCCCTTCCCTCGACATTACCCACGAAATTGAGTCCGCTCTCCTTCAGCAGAAGGTGCGTTTCCTTGGAGAGCTCGTTCCCCTTCGACTGCTCTTCGCCTATGTTTAGAAGACCTATGCGGGGGTTCTTACGGCCGAGATAGGTTTCCACGTAGACCTCTCCCATAAGTGCGAACTGCACCAGGTGCTTCGGGAGGCAATCGGAGTTGGCCCCGCCATCGAGCAGAACGGTTCCCCCGTTCTTCGTCGGAAAGAGTATCGCGATGGCGGGCCTGTCGATCCCCGGAATCCTCCTGAGGGACAGCAGGGACGATGCGACTACGGCACCGGTGCTCCCGGCGCTGACGACCGCCTGTACGTTGCCTTCCTTGTGCAGCCTTGTCGCCACGACTATCGAGGAATTCTTCTTCCGCCTTATCGCCGCGGCCGGTGACTCGGACATTCCCACCGTCTCGGGGGCGTCCACTATTTCGACATGTTCCTTCGAAAAACCTTTTTTCTCGATGTACCGTTCGATCAAGCCGGCAGGTCCGACGAGGACGATATCGAAACGCCCCTTGGCCTCGCGAATCGCTTCGATCGCACCTTCAATTATCTCCTGGGGGGCCTTATCACCGCCCATGGCATCAAGGGCTATTCTCATAACAACTCCAGCGTGAGCCGGCCAAGAAGATGCGGATCCATCCGGCCTCACACATGTCTGCTTGTCCGCGGCTCAATATCGATCCTAGCCTTCTTCCGTTTCCGGCTTGATGACCTCGCGGCCCGCGTAGAAACCGCAGTTCGGACATACCTTGTGAGGCTGTTTGGGCTGATGGCAATGAGGGCACTTAGCCAGTGCCGGGCTCGATGCCTTCCAGTGGGTTCGACGTTTGTTCTTTTTCGCTTTCGATGTTCTCTTCTTAGGAACTGCCATAACTACTCCTCCCGATTCCGGGAATATTCAATCTTCATCCTGCTCATTCAACAATTTTTTCAGAGGCCCCCACCTGGGGTCCGCCTTCCTGAGCTCGCACCGGCACGGTTCCAGGTTGAGGTTCGCCCCGCACCCGGGACAAATCCCGCGGCATTCCGGACCGCAGAGATACTTGATCGGAAGCTCGAGCAGCACCGCTTCCTTGACGCGTGGAAAGATATCGTAGCAGTACTCGCCGGCATTCGTCAGGACGATAAAATCGTCCTTAGTGAGATCGCCTGGCATCTGCACATTTTCACCGCGCTGGAAAACGAGCTGGAAACTCGTATCTATCTCATACTCGAACGGTTCAAGGCATCTACTGCATATCGCTTTCACGACGCCTTTTACCGGGGCCTCCAGAATGTAACGGTTGCCGATCCGGGAGACGGCCGCAACTACCGTTACCCGGCAGTCCGTGCCGCTCTCCTCGCGGCTGCTGATCCTGAACCGTTGGCTCAGCGTAAACGTCTCCCGGTCCTCCACATGACCGAGATCAATTTCCATTCTTGGAAAATCCTTTTCCATGAAGCGTTTATATTAATCTCCGGGAAATACGATAGCAAGCTCTTTTTCCGCCGATTCCGGCGAATCCGAAGCGTGCACGGCGTTCATCTGCAGCGAAGTCCCGTACATGTACCTGATCGTTCCGGGCCTCGCCTCGGATGGATTCGTGGCGCCGACCAGCTCGCGGAGCAGCTTAACCGCATTTTCCTTCTTAAGTTCCAAACCTACAACCCGTCCCGACGTGATGTACTTCACAAGGTCTTCGAAAAAAGGCTTCCCCCTGTGAATCGAGTAGAACTCCTCCGCCTTATTGGTATCGAAGGAGAACTGCTTCATCCTGCTGATACTGAAACCGTTCTTAAGCAGCAGATCTATTATCTCCCCCTGCTTTAGATTCTCCACAGCTTCCGGCTTGATCATTATGAATGTCTTTTCCAAATCGACCTCCAGTCATCAGGCCAAGAGAGATCCGACCAGCTCGGCGATCTCGGCCGGTGTCGAGGCCACCTTGACCCCGACCGCCTCGAACGCGGCTACCTTCTCGGCCGCCGTGCCGGTCCCCCCCGTAACTATGGCCCCCGCATGTCCCATACGTTTTCCCGGAGGTGCGGTCCTTCCGGCGATGAATGCGGCGACTTTCTTGGGATATCCGTTTTTTATCAGATCGGCGGCGAGCTCCTCGTCGTTTCCCCCGATCTCTCCTATAAGCACGACCGCCTCCGTCTCGTCATCGGCGGCGAAGAGATCCATGGCGTCGAGAAGATTCGTTCCGACTATCGGATCTCCGCCTATACCGAGACAGGTCGACTGGCCGATCCCCTTCTGGGTCATGTGATATACAACCTCGTAAGTTAATGTGCCGCTTCTAGAAACGACCCCCACTTTACCCTCCATGTGAATATCGCCCGGCATGATTCCCACCTTCGCCTTGCCAGGAGAGATGACGCCGGGGCTGTTGGGGCCTATGACCCTGGTGCCTCTTTCGCGGATATAGGGAAGTATCCCCACCATCTCCTTGACGGGAATCCCTTCGGAGATGCAGACCACAAGCTCGATCCCCGCCTCCGAAGCCTCGCATATGGCGTCGGCGGCGAACGAGGCTGGTACATAAATCACGCTCGTATTGGCTCCAGTGCTCTTGACCGCCTCTTCCATCGAATCGAAAACGGGAACTCCGTCCGCGGTTTTGCTCCCGCCCTTGCCCGGGGTCACCCCGCCGACGACATTAGTGCCGTAAGCGACCATCTGGCCGGCATGGAACGATCCATCCCTGCCGGTGATCCCCTGGACGATCAACTTCGTATCTTTATCTACAAGAATACTCAAGACTCTCTTCCTTTCCGAGGATCAGGCGCCTGCTATGGCGATCGCCTTTTTCACCCCTTCATCCATAGAGGCAGCGGAGATCAAGTCACTGCCTTGCAGTATCTTATTCGCTTCCTTCTCGTTAGTTCCGGTCAATCTGACAACCAGAGGGATATCGACGTCCAGCCCTTCCTTGGCCTCGAGAAGGCCGTTGGCTACGTCATCGCATCTGGTGATCCCCCCGAATATATTGATCAGGATCGCTTTTACGTTTTTATCGCGTAGAATGATCTTCATCGCCGAAAGCACCTTATCGGGACTCGAAGATCCGCCTATGTCGAGGAAGTTCGCCGGGCGGGCTCCGTAGTGCTTGATCATATCCATCGTCGCCATCGCCAATCCGGCGCCGTTCACGATGCAGCCGATATTCCCGTCCAGCTTCACGAAGGAAAGATCCGAGCCTCGCGCCTCCACCTCGCCCGGATCCTCGGCCGAGTCGTCCCTCATCGCCGCGATATCGGCGTGCCTGTAAAGGCTGTTGTCGTCTATATTGATCTTTGCGTCTATCGCCCATACCTTGCCGTCCGGGCTTACCACCAGGGGATTGATCTCGGCGAGCGAGGCATCGACCTCGACGAATGCTTTGTAGAGGGCCGAAAAAACCGGCCCGAGCTGTTTGGCCACTTCCCTGCTGTCGGTTAGGAAAGAGGCCATCTTCCGGATCTGGAAGGGCATCGGTCCGGTCACAGGATCGATCCTCACCTTGAGGATCTTTTCCGGGGTCGTCCGGGCGACCTCCTCTATATCGATACCGCCCGCAGGTGAAATCATCATCAGCGGTTTACGGCTGACGCGGTCATAGACGATACCGACGTAAAATTCCTCGGCTATATCGACAGCGGCCGCCACCAGGAGCTTCTCCACCTTAAGCCCCTTGATCTCCATCCCCAGGATGGCGCCCGCCTTCTCCGCGGCCTCTTTCTCGTTGGACGCGAGCTTGACCCCTCCCGCCTTTCCCCTGCCGCCAACCAGGACCTGAGCCTTGATGACGACGGGGCATCCCAGCTCAACGGCCGCTTTTCCCGCTTCGCCGGCATCGGTAACGAGCCGGCTCGGTGGAACGGGAAGTCCGAACCGAGAGAAAATCCCCCTAGCATCGACCTCGTGGATCTTCAATTTAAACCTCCGTTATAGTTATACGTAACAGACGTTTGTATAATTCACTTAATAAACGGGATCATGCCTTCTTCAGGAAATCCGCGAGTGCATCCTCCAGGCCGGGACGACCGATCTCCCAGAGCTCGTAGGTTACCCTCACCGACGGCTTCGCTATCTTGATGATCCTGCCGAGATCGATAGGTGTGCCGATGATCACCGTGTCGCATTCGACCTTGTTTATCGTGGCCTCGAGATCCTTGATCTGCTCGTCGCCGTAACCCATGGCGGGGAGCAGCTCGCCCACCTCCGGGTACCTGCGGAACGTTCTGGCGATCTTTCCCGTCGCCCACGGCCTCGGATCGACAAGCTCGGTCGCGCCGAATTTCAGCGCCGCCATCACGCCGGCCCCGTATTTCATCCCGCCGTGAGTCAGCGTGGGGCCGTCCTCGACGCATAGGACCTTCTTCCCCCTTATAAGGGAAGGATCCTCTACGCTTATAGGCGAAGCGGCATCTATTACCATCGCTTCGGGATTGAAGCAGGCTATATTCTCCCTCACCTCTTCTATCCCTTCCAGGTCTGCGGTATCGATCTTGTTGATCACGACGACATCGGCCGTCAACAGGTTGGCGAAACCGGGGTAGTATTCCACTTCGTGCCCGGGCCGGTGAGGATCCACGACTACTATGCTGAGATCCGGCTTGTAGAACGACATGTCGTTGTTTCCGCCGTCCCATAGGATTATATCAGCCTCTTTCTCCGCCTCGCGCAGAATCGCCTCGTAATCGACCCCCGCGTAGATAATTACGCCGTTAACGATGTGAGGCTCGTACTCTTCCATCTCCTCTATGGTGCACTTGTGCTTCTTCAGATCTTCCAGGCTCGCGAACCGCTGGACCTTCTGCTTCTCCAGATCGCCGTAAGGCATCGGGTGTCTGATGGCGGCTACCTTCTTCCCGGCGTCGAGCAGGATCCGGGCGACCTTTCTGGTCGTCTGGCTCTTGCCGCAACCGGTCCGCGTGGCACATATCGAAACGAGAGGCTTGGTGCTCTTGATCATCGTGGGGGCGGCTCCCGCGATGGTGAAATTGGCGCCGCACGCCGTTACCAGCTGCCCCTTCTCCATGATATACTGGCTGGAAACATCGCTGTAAGAGAAGAGCACCTCCTCTACTTTCTCCTTCTCGATAAGCTCTATGAGCTTCTCCTCGGGATAGATCGGTATCCCGTCCGGGTAGAGGCGGCCGGCCAGCGCTGCAGGATATTTCCTGTCGTCGATATCCGGTATCTGCGTCGCGGTGAAAGCGACCACATCCACAGAGTCGTTGTCCCTGTAAAGTGTGTTGAAGTTGTGAAAATCTCTGCCCGCCGCTCCCATAATCAGAATTCTTCGTTTACTCATCGCCCGGAATACCTCCTGCCGTCTCAACCTAGTTCGTTAATATATTTGTAATACCTTTATGCCGCAGATCGATCGACTATAGTCCCTCCCTTATCTTTTCAATTAGTCCGCTCGTCGAGTATCCTCCCATCATCGGCACCCTTTTCACCCTGCCCCCAGTCTCATCCATGAAGACGGCCCCGACGATCTCATCTCTGGAATACTCGTCCCCCTTCACGAGAATATCGGGACGAAGGGCCCGAATCGTCTCGAGCGGCGTGTCCTCTTCGAAGATCGTCACGTAATCGACCGATCTCAGCTCGAGGAGTATGCCGGCCCTGTCTTCCTGGGATGAGAGGGGGCGGCCCTGCCCCTTCAGCCTCCGAATCGAGTCGTCGCTGTTGATTCCCACGACTAGGCGGTCTCCCAGAGCCGAAGCCTCTCTCAGAAGCCAGATGTGCCCCATGTGAAGGATATCGAAGCATCCGTTCGTGAATACTATCCTCTCGCCCCGGTGCCTCTTTCTGAGATGGTCGAGATCTTCTCTATCGAGCACCCGCTCTTCCCCGTCTCTTTTTTCCCGGTCTCTTTCTCTCTTGTCTTTCATTTCATCTCATACCGGAAAAGACCCGCACAGTTCTCCGGGCAGAGCGGTCGCGGTACCGAGCTCCCTCACTACTATACCCGCCGCCGCGTTGGCAAGCTCTATCGAATCGTAGATCGAAGCGCCGGCCGCCAGTCCCGCAGCCAGTACCGATATAACCGTATCTCCCGCCCCGGTTACATCGTAAACCTCGCTGGCCCTCGTCGGGAAATGCCTCGCTTTCCTGCCCTCCTCGAAGAGGGTCATGCCCTCCTCGCCCCTCGTCACCAGGACGGCGTGTGCTTCCAGATCGTCGATCAGGGACCTGCCGACCCTTTCCAGGTCCTCGTTCGTCTTTATCTTCATATTATAGAAACCGCCCGCTTCCTTCAGGTTCGGGGTGACTGCGAAAGCCTTCCTGTAGAGGGAGAAGTGCCCCTCCTTCGGATCCACCAGGAAGGGAATCCCCTTGCGGGCGCAGACCGCCCGGACCGTATCCATAAGCGGAAGCGATACGACACCCTTGCCGTAGTCGGAAATAACGACCGCCCGGGCGCCTGCCAGCGCCCTCTCGGCGGCCGATTTCAGACGGCCGAGTGTCCGCCCCACGATCTCGCCTTCCGATTCGAAATCGGCCCTGACGACCTGCTGGTTGTGGGCGACTATCCTTATCTTTTCGGTCGTCACCCTGCTTGCGTCGCCCACGAGAAAAGATGTGGAAACCCCCAGCCCCTCTACCAGATCCCTGATCTCTCTCGCCTGTCCGTCACGGCCGATAACGCTCACGAGGTTCGCCGATGACCCGAGAGAAACGAGATTCCAAGCCACGTTGGCCGCCCCTCCCGGTCGCGCACCGGTCTTCTCTACATTGACCACCGGTACGGGCGCTTCTGGACTTATCCTGTCTACCTGTCCCCAAAAATACCTGTCGAGCATAAGATCGCCGATAACGGCAACCGGCGATCCGGCTATTGAGCGGCAGATTTTCCTGGCATCGCGCCGCTTCACGGCGGTACTCCTCTATCCGGGCTGACTGGGGGCCGAGGGGTTATCACCCCGGTTCCTCAAAGATTTATACGTTCGGGAATATACCCTTAAAGGAGATTTCGATCAAGGTATTTAACCGCCTATCGAGGCCCGCCGCGCCGATCAGATCTTTATGAAGATCCTCTTCCGGTACAGTATGAAAAGGACCGCCCAGTAAAGGGCAAGGTGAGAAACTCCGAATAGCAGGGAACCGTTCCACTTTCCGGCGAGGGGAACGAAGAGCTGATTGTAGAGGTATCCGTACCCTGACACGGTGCCGCCTTCACCGCCGGGAAGCCTGACGAGGTTGACCAGGGTCTTGACCCAGAGGCTGGAGACGACATAGATGAAAATCGAGTTGACCCCGAAGACGATCGGCACGACCGCCCATTTTCGATGCCCCTCTATGTCGATGATCAGGAATAGGACGACCAGGAGCATGAGCGCCGCCCCCGATGTCACCAGCACGTATGAGCCCGTCCAGAGCGATTTGTTCACCGGCAGCAGGCGGGACCACAAGAGCCCCAGCGAGGCGGAGGTGAAAGAGGCGAGGATCAATCTCCCCGCCGCCTTCCTGCCCCTCCGCGATCTGTCGAGAAAAGATGCGGAAAGATATCCGCCGAGGAAGGTGACCGTGGCGGGAAACGTTGTCAGAATCCCCTCCGGATCGAAGGGCGTCCCCTTTCCAGCCCAAAGATGCTTCTCCCCCAAGATCGACCTGTCTATGATCCCGGCGATATTCGTCTCGAGATCGTACGGATGTTCACCGCCCAGCATCAATAGAAAGAGCCAGTATCCAAGAAGGATCAGCATCGAGAGAAGTGCCAGCTTCAACCTGTCGAGATATAGGCCCAGCAGGGCCCCTGCGCAGTAGACTACCGCTATCCTCTGGAGCACCCCCGCGAAACGCAGGGTGGAGAACGATCCGGTGAAAGGGTACGCGTTGAGGAAGAGCCCTATCATGAAGAGTATCGCCGAACGCACGAAGATCTTCTTCACCGTCGCCGCCTTCCCCGTCCCGGATCTTTTCGCCAGGGAAAACCAGGTCGACGCCCCGCTGATAAAGAGGAAGAAGGGGAAAACGAAATCGGCGCCCGAGCACCCGTTCCACGCGGCGTGACTCAGGGGCCGGTAGACATACACCCAGCTTCCCGGTGTGTTCACGAGGATCATCGCGGCGATCGTCAATCCCCGGAAAGCATCGATAGCGGCGATGCGGTCCTGTCCGGCATTCACGTCATTCTTCCTTCGAGCGGCCGGGAACCGCATAGGTCGCTACGACGGCCACCGCGCCGGCCACGACGAAGGTCATCAGCCTGGCGGTGATCTTCTCGTCCATGCCAGTTGCGATCCAGGTTATCGTAAAAGCCATTCCGGTGACGATCGTCGCCAGAACCGCCCGGCCGTGGTAACGCTTCCAGAAAAGAGAAAGCAGTATCACCACCGAGAAGGTTCCCCCTATCCCCGCCCACACGTATCCTACCAGGCGGTAGATCAGGGTCGACGGGAAGAGGAATGCAATTCCCAGCGCGATTAGGGCGAGAACGGCGGTGACGGCCCGGGCAAGGATCAGGCTGCTCCGGCAATCGGCCCCACCGATCCCTATGAGCGGTTTTATGATATTCTCAGAAAGCTCGGTGGCCGACAGGATCAAGAGCGAATCGGCCGTCGATACCATGGCCGCGATAGCCCCCGTTATAAGAACGGCGGCTATCGCGGGAGGAAAGATCCTGAGCATCACGGCGGGCATGACGTATTCGGGATCCTTCAACCCTCCGGGGCCGAAGAGCGCCAGGCCGATCCATCCTATCGAGAGAGCCCCCAGGTAGGCCAGCATCGTCCACGCTATCCCTACATTTCTCCCGCGCCGCGCCTGGCCGGCGTCCCTTATCGCCATGAAACGCATGCTGAGCTGCGGCTGACCTCCCAGGTAACCGAAGAACCATGAGAACCCGCCGACGATCACTACGCCTGCGGCGAAGCCGGATGCCCCATGCATCAGCGAATTGTAGCCGGGCCCGGCGGTCGCCAGGGCGCGCGGTATCGAATCGGCGAAGATCCCCGGACTCCTGGCGATAGTGTATATCCCGACAATCGGACCGATAACGAGCGCCGTTATCATCATTATCGCCTGTACCACGTCCGTGTAGACGACGCTTCTGAACCCCCCGTAGACGGTATAGGGCACGATGATGCAGGCCGTTATCAGCATCCCGAGCTTCGGTGTGATATTAAAGATCGTGTGAAGCGTCTTGCCTCCCCCGAGAAACTGCGCTCCGACGTAGAAGAAGAAGAAAAAGACGATCGTCAAGCTGGCGAAGATGCTTATCAGTTTCCCCGCGTCTCCGTGCTTTCGCGCGATATACTCCGTGAAGCTGTTCACGCGGTACTTTTCGGCCTCGTCCCTCAGCCTGTAGGCTATCGCCGCCCAGGCGGTTACGATCCCGGCCACGCATCCTATCGCGGTCCATATCTCGGTCAACCCTGAGGCGTAGGCCGCTCCGGGCAGTCCGAGCAGCGCCCATGACGACTCCCCCGTGGCCCTTTCCGACAGAGCGGCCACCCATCCGGGGAGATTTCTCCCGGCGATCGCGTAATCGCAATCGTTCTTGACCTTCCGGCCCTGGTAGATTCCCCACAGCACGAGAAGGAACAGGTAGCCGAACATCACTATCAGGATCTGTGTCTGGTTTTCCATTCTCTCCTCTCTTTGTCCTTTCCCAGTTACCGATTCGGCGGTTCACATATTGAAGCAAATGAGCCGGTTATCTTAAAGAAGTTTTTCCGTGGAAAACGGATCCGATTTGGGCTATCCTGATGGCATCCGTTCTACGGGGCAAGTTGAGAAAAGTCGCCGCCCGTAACAATCCCTATACCGATAACGGCAAGGAGATAACATGGAAAAACGTCAGCCGCAGCAGCAACAACAGATAAAGATCGAGCTCGATGAGAAGGCCGCCGAGGGCATATATTCCAACTTCGTCCTTACCGGCAACACGCCGTCCGAGTTCATCCTAGATTTCGCGAGGATGCTTCCGGGGCTCAAGAAAGCCAAGATATTATCGAGAATTATCATGACGCCCCAATCGGCGAAATCCCTCCACATGGTCCTGGCAAAGACGATCGAGCAGTACGAGAAGAACTACGGAGAGATAAGCATCAAGGGAAGCAAGGGTATAACACCGATAGGGTTCCATCCCGGCCTACCGGAAGCCAAAGAGGGAAAGGACGAAAAGAAGCACTGAATATCACTCTCGGCCTTCTTACCGGTCCGGTCCCGGCGGTTTCGTTTTCCAGCGCTTGTGGGCCCAGAAATAATGATCCGGATGACCGGTGACGCACTCCTCGAGGGCCTTCGTATGAGCAGCGGTCAGGCGCCTCACTTCCCCCTCCCTCTCCGCCTCCGTATCGACCCCGATGGGAGGGGGAAAGACGGCTTCATGAGATTCATCCGGTTTTCTCACTATATAGCAGAACAGTATGGGCGAACCGGTCCTGTAGGCGAACTGGGCCGCGCCCGGGTATGTCGATGAGGGAATCCCGAAAAAATCGACGAATATGCCAGCTTTCCGGGCATCCTGGTCGGATAGAAGCGCCACCAGCCTGTTCCTCTTCAACGAGGTGAATATACCCCTGGCCGCCACCCCCCTGGGGATTATACCGATCCCGGCCGAGGACCTGATCCCGTTCATGAGATCGTCGACAAGCTTGTTCGACTGCTCCCCCACGAGAAAATCGGCCGGATACCCGTACGCGGCGATGGCCGCTCCGAGAAGCTCCCAGCTTCCGAAGTGGCCGGTGACCGCCACCGCCCCCTTTCCGCCTTCGAACACGCTGTCGAGGTGCTCTTTCCCCGAGATGACGACGAGTTTCCTCAGACGCTCCTTCTTCAGTTTTCCCATCGAGGCGAACTCGATCATCGACTTGGCGAAGTTGATGTAAGACCGTCTTCCGATCCTGATCCTGCCCCTGATATCGTACCTTTCGCCGAACGAGCGTTCGAGGTTCTCGAGGGTGACCCGGCGCCTTATCCTGAAAACATCGAAAGCGAGGACCCCCAGTACAGTTCCGGTCCTGACGGAGAGCCTGAAGGGAAGAAGGCGCGGCAGCCCTTTGAGAATATATACTCCGAGAAGCTCCAGCCGGTGTTTGATCTTCTTGAACACGTCTACAGTCCAACCTCCCGGCGAAACGGCCGTGCCGCTCCTCCGAGCACCGGGGGCGGCACCCGGGATATCATGCGAAACGCCTCGCCAGCCAGCTCATCTCGATATCTATAGCATTCTCGGGGCAGAGCTCGTGACAGCACATGCACTGAACGCATCCGTCGTGGACTACCCTGCAGACCCCGTTCTCCTTAACTATCGTGCCCACCGGACAGCTGTCATAGCATAAGCCGCATCCCGTGCACCTGCCCGGATCGATCACGAGCTTCAACCATACGAGGGGTGCGACTATTCTGGCGAGGGCCCCCGGTATCAACCTTATGCCCCTGTTGGACGGCAGGCTGAAACCGTCCGGTTTCTCGATCCCCCCGACGACGCTGATATCTTCCAGGCGGGCGGGACCGAGACCCTCCTCTGCGGCGAACCTTGTCGTATCGATCTGGCCCTCATCGAAACCGATCAGGTCCTGAGCGACCGCATCGATGGCAGTGCTGTTCGTTCCCGCGATAAGCGCTCCGACCATCCTAGGATTGCCCGAGCTCGGGCCGTTTCCTTCCATGGCGAGAACCGAATCTACTATCGTGAAGGCGGGGACGACGAGCTTCGAGAGCTCGACCAGCATCCTGGCGAATCCGTCGGGCTTTGGATAAAGCTTGTGCAGTCCGGCCTTTCTGAAACCCGGGATCACGCCGAAGATATTCTTTATCGCGCATGTGAACAGTGTAAGAGAATGCGTCTTGAGCTTGGCGAGATTGATCATGACGTCCGTTTCGATCACCGGTTTAGCTATGTAGAAGGTGTAGGGGCCAGACGCGATCTCGACCGATCCGGACGCCTCGAAATTGATGAGCTCTATCCCTTCTCTTGCGGCCATCTCTTCCATGCCGGTATTTTTCCATACACGTTCGATCCCCCGGATGGCGCCGCCGGGACTGTCCCCTATGAACGGCTCTCCTCCCGCCCTCCTTACAAGCTTCGCCACCGCCGCCACGAGGGCGGGATGCGTCGTCACGGCCCTCGACGGATCTTTCGCCGACAGAAGGTTCGGCTTGAGAAGAACGCGCTGCCCCGGCCGTACGAACCTCTCGATGCCCCCAATAGGTTCCAGAAGGGCATCGAGCGCTGTGCCGAGCGTGCCGCCTTCGTACGAAGGACAGGGAACGATCGACACAACCTCTTTTCCCCCGCTTTTTTTTCTTTTTCCTCTATCCGTCGACATCAGATTCCTCCGGCGCCCCTCCTTCGGGTCTCTCGACCGATCGAGAACGTCCCGCCGCCGCAAGATTCTACGATCCCCCTTATTTCGAGCTCGAGCAGAATCGGTAGAATCGAAGCGGCTGAAATATGACAGATTTGAGAAATCTCATCAATATGTTTCGGGTCGAGCTCCAGGGCGCGGCAGATCTCTCTCTCCAGCTCACCCCGTCTGCCCGGGGCGAACGATACAGGCCGGCTAAAGAGCGAACCCTGTCTTCCCGGGTCCGGAATCGAGGACCGGCCGTGGTCCGGTCGGACGGCATCAACGATATCATCGACCGTCTCCACGAGGCACGCTCCCTCCTTGATCAACCGGTGAGGCCCCCTGCTTCCCTCGATCTCGACCGGTCCCGGAACGGCCATGACTTCCCTTCCCTGATCGGCCGCCCATTTCGCGGTTCCCATCGCCCCGCTCTCTATACCCGCTTCCACAACGACGACGCCCAGGGCGAGGCCGCTCAGTATCCTGTTCCTTCGAGGAAAATGATGCCTCAGCGGCGGCGTCCCGGGGGGAAATTCAGAAAGAAGGCAGCCGTTCGCCGCTATCTCCATAGCCAGCGATACGTTCTCTGGCGGATAGGGAACATCCACTCCGCATCCCAGAACGGCGCACGTTCCTCCGCCACCGGCGACCGCGCCCTCGTGGGCGGCGCTGTCGATCCCCCTGGCCATACCGCTCACGACGGGGATTCCGCCGGAGGAGAGGCCCTCAGCGATCCTCCGGGCCGTGACGAGCCCTCTCCTCGAGGCCCGCCTCGATCCTACGACGCATACAGGCGGCCTCTTCATCAACCGACCATCCCCGGTAATAAAGATCAGCGGCGGCGGGTCCTGGATCTCCCTGAGAAGCTCCGGGTAGTCCGGATCGGAAATGCAGAGAGCCCCGCAGCCCTTTCTTTCTATGAACCGGAGCTGCTTGTCCATGAGCGGGCCGTCCGGCCGCTCGACCGGCCGGGCGAGATGTCTTTCCAGCTCTTTCCTTCCCGGTCCCGACCGCAGCATGGAGACGATCCTCCTCGGGGAGAGATGGGCGCCCAACCTGAGCCATCTCCAGCTGCTTACGCCTTTGACCGACAGTATTTCAATCCAGAATAGCGAATCGTCCGAACACTTCATCACCAACCTCCACACTCCGCAGACGAAACCTTTCACGTGATTTAAAGGGGAAAACAAACACCCACGCCGTTCCCATCCTCCACACGGCCGAAGTATCGAAATCCCCGGCCCCCTCAACATCTATCAGAAAGAACGAGGGAGGTCAAAAGGAAAAAATATCAACTCTATCGACGTTCTATAAAGAGATTGCAGCAAGCCGGCACGGGCTCCACTCATTCGCCGTGCGCTGCCCGGCTAATGTATTAGGACCCTTATTCGTTCTCGGGGCGCAGGGCGTCCAGGGCGGAGATATCTGCCCAGTAGATATTTCCCTGCCTCGTGAAGAAAAAGTATCCACCGTCGGGACTCACCGACGGACTATGGTCATAATGCGGCGAATTGAAATCCTCTCCCAGGTTCCGCGCATCCGACCATACACCGGAAGTATCCCTGAAGGCGATGTACAGGTCGCCGCTTCCGAATCCATCCGGGCGGTTGACCGAGACGAAGATCATGTAGCTCTCGTCCGGGGAGATGAAGACGCCACCTTCGTCATACTCGGTGCTGATCGATCCCCCGGGATTCTCCATTCTCGGATAGCCGCCCTCCACCTGCCTCGAGAAATAGATGTCCCGGTAACCGTATCCTCCGTACCTTTTTGAAACGAAGTAGAGGGTTCCGTCTGATGTGACGGCCGGAGAACCCTCGTTGACCGGACTGTTGACCGGCGCGCCGGGATCGTACGGCTCCCCCCATCCACCCTCGATCCTGTCCATTATCCAGATATCGTATGGCGGCCCGAAGCCTTCCACCGGCCTTTTCGAGATGAAGAACATCCTGAGTCCGTCGGGGGTTACGAACGGGTCGGCGTCGGTGAACCTGCCGGAGAAGGGTGCGATTTGCGGCGTGCTCCACTCCCCCTTGTCGAGAGCGACCCGGTAGATCGCGTAGGTCTTGTTCTTCTGCCTCGCCGAGTAATAGAACTCCCTGCCGTCGGGAGTGAAGGTCGCGTTGAGCTCATCGTTGCTCGTCGACACTATCCCAGGGGCGAAGAGCACCGGCTTCTTTCCCGGCCTCTTCTGTCCCAGAAAGGGGTTCTCGGGCAGCTTGACGCGTCCTTCGCCCTCACGCCGGTCCTGGCATGCGGTGACGGCCGCAAGAATCACAAGCGCCGCCGCTGTTATCCTGAAAATCCTATCTCTGGCTATAACGGCCTCCCGATCGAAATCAGTTCCGCATAAATAATACAATATTTGCTAACGGTTTTTCAACTGATTGATTGGAGTTTACGGGTTAGTGAAACAGGCTGGACCGCAAGTACGGATCAAATTTATTTTGCTTGATCCCCGCCGGGGTATAGGTGCTCCCGGATATACCGTCCGCGGCCCAGCCATTCGATTACGATTCGGCGCTTTCCTTTTGCTTGATCTTCTCGAGCATCTTCATCCCTCTCTCGTTCTTCGGATTAAGCTCGATAGATCTCTTGTAATACTTCTTGGCGAGTTCCAGCTCTCCGCCCGCCAGGTATGCTTCGCCGAGACTGTCGTAAACATTCCAGGAATCGGGATATGCCTTCACGTTCATCTTGAAGACACCGATCGCCTCATCGGTTTTCCCGTAGTTGAGGAAAATATAACCGAGCGAGTTGAATTCGGCCTCCTTGAAGTAGTACTTTCCTTCACCCTTTTTCTTGAGCTTCAGATAGAGCTTCTGCCCGCTTTCCATCCCCTCTTTCTTTATCGTCTTTCCGACCAGAAAAGCGGCCGAATTCTCGCTGTTCTCGAGTTTCTCCCATGCCGCGTCGGCCTTCTCCTGGGGCGACATCATCTTCTTTGAAGTCTGCATCTTCTTCTTGTAGGCTTCCTTCTTCTCCTTGTCGGTCATCCCCTCCTGCATCTGCTTTTCTTTTTTCTCCTTGTCGGTGAGTTCCTGCTGCTTCTGCTTCTCTTTCTTCTTCGACTTTTCATCGGCATTAACGTTCCACAGTCCCGAGGTGGAAAGAGGAACGATCAGAACAAGGGCGATCAGGCCCGACAGCAAGATCGACCTGCGGGTTCCCCGCTTTCTGTCTATCTTTGGATCCAGGATTGACATGAGCCTCTCCTTTAAATTAGAGCCCTGCGATATCGTTACGTATGACCATGCCGGTCCCGATGAAGTCCCGAGATCGGAAGCGATCTTCATCAGGAGCTCGGCATAGTCGGACGGTTTCGCCCCGGCCCCGAGCACCGCGTTGTCGCAATCGCGCTCCCTCTCTATCCTGAGCTGCTTGATCGCCCGCCAGATCACCGGGTTGAACCAGTAGGCCACGGTCGCTGCAATTGCCAGCGTCTCGATCAAACCGTCCCATCGCTTGATATGGGCCAGCTCGTGTGATAGGACCAGCCGTTTCCGGTTATCCGGCCAAAGGCCCGAACCGGAAGGAATAATAACTACCGGGCGCCAAATACCGGTCGTAATCGCCGCCTTGATGCTCGGGGATTGGCGAAGTTCGACCGCCCTCGCCAGACCCATCTCCCTCGAAAGCCGCTCGAGCATTTTCTCCCAATCGTCCCCGGCCGGAACGGCGGACCTTTTGATGCCGTGAAGCCCCGTCCGGGACAGCAAAAACCAGGCGAGATAGACGGCAGCGCCTGCGATCCACGTGATGAATACCCATGCGGCCGGTGGAAGGAAAGGTGCACCTTTCCCTTCCATCGCCAACCGCGAGCCGGCATCTTCCGTTCCCGATGGGACCGGCGGTCCAACGAACGGATCCTTCTCGAGCAGGAGCTCGTCGGACAGATGCAGGGAACGGCTCCAGGAGCCGGGCTCCGGGATAACCGGCAGCTGCCACGCGGGGGCCATGAACGAAAAGACCGGAATTATGAACAGCCCTGCCAGGGCGAAAACCCAAATCATGTTACGCAGATAGGCCGATGAGCGGCGAAGGGCGAAGGCGAAACCGGCGGCAATCAGGCACAGGAGAGTACCCTTGATGGATATATCGATGAAGATTCGAAGAAACTCTTCCCAGTGCAATCCCGAAAGCCGCGCAAGAATACTCGCGATCATGACTATCTCCCCTCTTTCCTCGACCTATCTATCAGATCGATGATCATTTTCGCTTCCTCCTCCGAGAGGTTCGCTTCCGATTTCTTGAGTATAGAGATCACCGCGCTCGCCTCGGCCCCATCGAAGAATGTTTTCATCAGATGTTCCAGCATCGAATTCCGTGCGCTCTTGAGCGGAATCGTCGGCGAATATATGAACTTTCCCTTTACCGACTCGTGCTTCAGGTACCCCTTGTCCTCGAGAACGTTGAGCATAGTTCTAACCGTCGCGTTGACTGGCTTGCCCGGTATGTTCTCCATCACCTCGACCGCCGTCGCGCTTCCGAGACGGTATATCGCATCCATGATCTGCCTTTCCCTTTTGGTCAATTCATTCAGTTTCGGCATGTCCTTCATTCGATTCGCCTCCCGTTGCCGGTTCCCGCGTCAGGCGGCCGGGACCTGGACTCCCTACGCCGGGCCCCAGTGATGCGTATAATGTAACATGTGTAAAATTTAACATATTCTATCCGGCCGCGCAAGTTGAAAAATATTATTTTTTTTCATTCGATCCACGGACCCCGTCATCCAGTCCTTCCTCTCGAAGAATTCCCTGTGTATCGCCTTTACAGCGGCGGATCTATCCCGCCTGCTTATGATCAGGTAGATCGCCACATCCGAAGCGCCGGCCGACATTATCCTGACGTTGATCCCGCTGTCCGACACGGCGCCCAGGATCCTGGCTCCCACTCCGGGCTTTTTGAACATCCCCTCACCCACAGCCGCTATCAGCGAAACACCCTTGGATCCGCTTATCCTCTCTACAGCCTTCAGGCGCAGGCCACGGACTATATTCCGTCCTTTTTCGAGATCATCGAGCAATAGAAAGATGTTGATCGCCGTCTGAGAGGTGATGATCGACTTGATATTTATCCGCGCGTCGCCGAGAGCCGAGGCCACCAGGGCCATTATCCCCGGTTTAATGCCGACTCCCGGTCCATGCAGCCCGAGAATCCCGACTTCGTCGTTGTAAGTTACGCTCTTGACGACATCCACTTTCTCCCGCGAAAAGCAATCTATCAACGTAGACGGCTCGAGCTTTGCCGGCACGCTGTTTATATCGAACAACCTTATCGGGATGCCCGTTCCATGAAGGGGCTCGAAGAAACGCGGGTGAAGAATCCTGGCTCCGAAATAGGAAAGCTCGGCCGCTTCCCTGTACGAGAGCTTCTCGATCACCTCGGGGCTGCCGACAATCGACGGATCGGCGGTCAGGAATCCCGGAACATCTTTCCAGTAGTCGACGCTCGACGCTCCTATGCAACGCGCGAGGGCCGATGCGGTATAATCGCTCCCCCCCCTGCCGGTCGTCGTGATCCGTCCCTCGCTCGATACGCCGTAAAATCCGGGGACGATACAGGTGATATCACCGGAAAGCTCCCTTCTGACGGTAGCTTCGGAAGCGGTGAAATCGAGCGTGGCGTTTCCGTATTCGCCATCGGTTATAAATCCGATGTCTTCCGGAAGCTTTTCGACGCACCTATAGCCGGACCTCTTCAGGATCGACTCTAGAAGAACCGAGGAGAGCCTTTCACCAAAGCTGATGATCATCTCATCGGCGAAATCGGGCGTCTTTTCCATGAGGGAGATTCCGTGCAGGTATTTCCTGAGCTGCCCCACCCTTCTTTCGATCTTCCCCTTTATCTCGCGTCGGACCTGCCCGCACGCCGCCACACACTCGACCGTCTTCAAATAAGGTTCCGATATTTCCGTTATTATCCGATCTATAGCCCCACGCGATCCTGCCACTCTTTTCGCGGATCCCGCGAGTATGTCGGTCACACCGCGGAAGGCGGAGACAACCACTATTACCGGGCTATCGTAAAGCGCAAGCGCCTTCATGATCTTCAGAATATCTTGGGGGGCCTTCAGGTTCGATCCGCCGAATTTGACTACCGCCTTTTTCATGATAGGCCTCCATAACGGTTTACGAATGATTCGGCGTTGTGAATCGATCCACCCGCCGCTCCTCGAACAAGGTTGTTTACCACCAGCACGAATCCCGCCCTATCCCCCTCCACCTTCAACCTTCCCGTGTAAACCTGCATTCCGGGCGGGTCGCCATGAAAAGAGATCGAGGGTTGGGGCATAGCCTTTTCATCTAGATAAACCACGGGTCTGTCCGGCGACATGGGAAGCTGCCGATCGATCCCTGAAAAATCATTCCAGGCCTTCAGAACTTCGCCCTTCCCCGTTTTGCCCTCGAATTTCACCCACACGGTCTCGAGGTGGCCGTACGGTACGGGCACCCTGACGCAGTATGGAAATACCCGGCAGTCGATTCCGAGTATCTTTACAAGCTCCCTTTCTATCTTTTCCTCCTCGTTCTCGATATACGGCAGGCAATTGTTCGAGATATCGAGATAGGGCAGCCCCGGATACCCCGCTCCGGAGACAGCCTGGTAGGTCGATAGGAATATCTCCCGTATCCCGAACCGCCTCAGGGGCGCAAGGGCGAGGGCGAGACCCGCCGTGGTGCAGTTTGGGTTGGCGACGACGAAGCCGCCCTCCGGATACCCCTGCCTTTCTATGAGCGCAAGGGATTCGATGTTCACCTCCGGCACAAGAACCGGCACATCTTCCCGATCCCTCATGGCGCCGGCATTCGAGAAAACGAAGAATCCCTTCCGCCTGAGATCGGGTTCGACCTCGACGGCGATTCCGGCCGGAAGGGCGCTGAAAACGATCTTTATCCCTTTCTTATTCAGAAGCGCCGGGTCCGGCGCATCGATCGTCCGCCTCGATAATCGATCCGGCATCGGAGAGGGAAAACTCCATTTCGTGACGTCGCGGTAGATGGCTCCATCCTTGGAAGCCGAAGCTGCGAGCACAACCGGTTCGAACCACTCATGATCCGATAGTAGCCGGCAAAAAACCTGTCCGACGATTCCCGTCGCCCCGAGAATCGCTACCTTGATCTTTTCCATTATATACAACACCTCTCAGCGGCTTAATTGTTCGGCATTTCCCGCGTCAGCATCTCCCGCGCATCGCGATCATGCGGCCGCGGATCGGGTTTTTCCATGTTACGGTGAAGAAAAATTAGCGGCAGCCCCGGCAGGGCATGGAGAATTTGCGGTGGGGAAAGAGCCATCTGATTTTCCGTTTCTTTTCCATTCCAAACACCCGCAATATTAATTAAATGGACCTGTCGATCATGAAGCCGATCGATTCAAACATATCTCTTTTTAGCTGTCAAGAGGATACGCCCGGAATACGGATTTTAGCCTACCTCCTCGCACGCAACACTCTTCATGAACACTCTCTGGTTCTGGCCCTAGGCTTCAAGAAATCGGCTAAGTACAATTCAAGAAGGCTAATTTTATGAAAGGTTCGCCACCAGATATTAAACAATACAATCCTTGTGATCCAAGAGGCAGGGTTTGGAGCCTTTGCCATTCAACCTACTTTATTGAACTGATAATTCTATTAACAACAGTTTCGCAATCACCGTACTCGTCAGTGAGCGCTGAATTCATGCGTGCCTCATCGATGGAAATCGAGAACATCCGTCCAGCTTGAGATTGCAATACATATATATTCGCCCAAGTCATCTGATTGCCGCGCCACAGGTTATAAGATTGTACGTGAAGCACATCCGTCCCATCAATCAACAAAGAATCATACTCAACCCAGTGGCCCTCACGAGTAGGTTCATCTATCCTGAAAGTCGCTAATTCGGTCGCGCAGCGCCAGAGATCATAACCATCTGGATTATCCAAGACAGAGACAGACATGCAGACAGACCATCCGGAATCATCTGAAACGGAAAAACTAACCATATGCGTGGTATTTCGCCAGGCCCATAGCTTTGTAAATTCAGGAGCGCTACTCTCCCGTTGTGTTACGCTATCAGGCCGCGAGCACCACACTTCAATCATATTTAGGAATGCGGGATACTCAAATGTTAAACCGGATTCCCAACAAGAGTAGATATTCCAACCTCGATCGATTGCGTTGGCTTCACCATATAGCACGGACAACACCAGTAAAACAATCATCCAGAGCCATCTATAGTTCTTCATGCAACGATCCTTCAGTTACTTTAGTTATCCATAATTACCTTAATAGTAAACCTCCGCGATCACCATTGGAATGCCTGGTGGTAGGTGAATTCCATGGTTCAGTCTAGTCCGATGTAGCTCAACACCTTTTCTTTGTCTTTACCGATGATTCCCTCAACCCTTGTGTAAATATCATCCATTACTACAAAGAGAGGTTCATCACCTTCCCAGTTGTCTTCGAGCAATTCTTTCGAAATCGAATCGGCCATTTTCCTGATAACGTATAAGCATAGGAAGATATCATCAATGAAGCCCTCGGCTCCGTATACCTGTTCAGGAAGCACATCGTATGGAGCAACAAAATATGCTATTGCTGCGTTGATGAGGGGTCTAATATTTTGTGGAGTACGGTGGTCCTCAAGGAGGTTTGTCATGAGTTTGAAAAGTGTGGGGGCTAACTCGATGATGGGTTCGTTATTGCCCTTGTAATCTTTGATCTCGTCGATGATATTTTCGTAAAATCCCCGGTGATCTGTTCTTATTTTCTTCATTGCTTCGCTCCCGAATGTGGACAGAGCCTGTTGAAATCACAATCAACACAATGTCTTCCAGTATTAGGTGGAAACTCTTTTGCTGCTATTTTCCCTCCTATTTCGTTAATGAGATTGTTGGTTTTTTCTGCTATTGATGGATTCCAGTCGAAATATTTCCGTTCATCCTCTGCAAGAAGATGCGCTGAAATTTTACTCACTCGCACGTTCAATGTCGATTGACAGGCGACGGCGTAAATGCGCAATTGAAGATCTGTGTTCAGCTTTGCGAGTCCTGCCCATGCTCTAGTTTTGAAATCTATGACCTCGACTGTGTTTTCATCA
>CAZPAH010000026.1:26861-27530 GCA_964584495.1 uncultured bacterium
CGAAGTTATCGAGAGGATAGGAAAAAGTCTGCTCTACGGAGAATATCTTAGAAAAATGACGGTTGTATTTATTAACATACGTCCAAATGTAATCGAGGCCGAGATTTCTAAATCTTTCTTTGAATTCCTTTTTTTTAGTGTGAATCGGAATCCAGTTGTTTTTGTAGATCTCTTCAATCTCACGTCGCTCGAATATCTTTCCCGGAGCTGCCAGTGCACGCAAGTGTATGTTTTCCAGCGCCCTGTGGAGACTTTGGCCGTAGACAATCAATGGGAATTTAGGCAACCTGAATTTGTATATATAGATAAATTTATACCGCAAGGGGCACGTCAGATATGTGTTGATGGCGGAGTAACTCAAGCGCTCGCGCGGTCTCTCTTCGATTCCTCTTTCTTTCTTCTTGAGTTTTATGAGTTGTGCAACTACTTTCTTGTCTTTCGAATCAATGAGGCGATAATGCTTTGTTATTTCTTTGATAAACCGAGACGGTCCACTTCCTCTTGAGTTGATTTTGTTCGAAGTGCCGAAAATAAGTATATCCTTTGCCCTTGTCATTCCTACATAGAATAGTTTTCTCTGGTCTAGAATGTGCAAGTCGCTGACATCCTCGTCCTTACTAATGCGTAGTTCCTCAGGGAGCGCAAAACGTTCGCTCTTTTTTCGCTTCG
>CAZPAH010000027.1:0-26189 GCA_964584495.1 uncultured bacterium
GGGACGGATTGCCGAATATATGGACGGCTAATATTGCTTTTGTTTCGCTGGAAACCGCATGATGTATCGATTCTATCGAGATGTTCCAATCCCTGTAGTTGCAGTCGACGAATACAGGTTTGGCGCCCGCCCAGTAGATCGAATGTCCCGTGGCCGAGAAGGTAAAGCTGGGAACGATAACCTCTCCGCCTGTGGCCCCAAGAGCCTTCATAGCTAGTATTAGGCCCGATGTGCAGCATGACAGGGCCACGGCGATTTTCACGCCCAAGTAATCGGCCGCGGTCTCCTCGAGCTCGGCGACCGTCAGGTGGTTCGTTATCATCCGGGAAGAGTAGATCGCTTCGAGTCGTCTGCTGACTTCCTTCCAGGGGGGAAGGTTGGGACGGATGATCGGGACGGTCGTTTCAAAGACGGGCCGCTCTCCTTGCGCGGTTGTGGATTTATCGTCTTTTTCTTTTTCGAATTCCTGGATCGCCGTCATATTTTCTCCATTCATGTAACCGGTTCCAATTTGCTTATATCTTCGTTCCGGAATTCTTCCGGAGTGACAATCGAGCCGCTTTTGATATTGCTGCCGGGAGGGATCAGAGCCGAATTCTTCACCGTTACTCCCGGACCGATGTAGCAGCAATCGCCCAGTATGGAACCGGTTTCGACACGGACCCTGTCCTGGATAATGCACCCGACTCCGAGCCTTGCGTCCGGTTCGATCCGGGCCGAGGGGGATATCGCGCTCACGATTTCAAAACCCAGTTTCCGTGAAAGCGTCGAAATAAGGATTCTTTCTTCACCGTCGAATGCGGCGATGCAGATGCTTGCAACGCCGAAATTCCTTATTGTGGAAAGGTCCTTGAGACGGCCCAGTATCCTGAGTCCGCACAATTCATGATCGGGCCTTATCGGCTCATCGGCTATGAATCCGATTACATCGAGAACCGAATGGTGCGATAGGATTCTGTGCGTCTCGCAGGCGAGGGGGCCGGTTCCATAGATTACGGTTTCCATTACTTTCTGCCTCTGGCGGATTCGACCGAAAACGCCGCCGCCGGTAAGGATTTCGAGTGTTACGGCTGCAAGTTCATTTACTGTTATCGTCCTTTTAGAACAGGACTTTAACCGGTTATCCGTTTCGGAAAATTTTTCAGCCCGGAAGGGTGTTTTAGGAAAAAAATGCAGTGCCGGGAGGATGCTCCGAGTAATGCCGGAGAAACCGTGAAGGTCCGTGATGGCAACGCTATGCAGGTAAAGGGATTGTAAGCTGAACGCGGCCGGACGGGGATGGAATCCGTGGAACGGAACTTGTTAAGAGCATATAGGAACGGCCGGCCGCGTATTGGATGCAGCCGGAAAAAGGGAGCGGTTTAGCATGAGGAAATTATTACTGCCTGTCCTGATCCTTAGTGCTCTGGTTGCTATTCCAAGCGGCCGTGCGTATTCACAGACCAGGGAGCAGAAGGAGGCTCTGGATAGATATCTGAAGGAGAAGGAGAGGACCGTGGCTCGGGAAACGGCCGAAAAGCCGGCCGAAATATTCGAGCGCAACGAGCCCTCGCTGCCCCCGGAGAAAATTGGGGCGGGGATCGATGATACGAGTCCCGGCTCCAGCACCTCCGGTAATCCCTCCAGGTTCGGGCTTAGCATCTTCGCCGATGCACCGGGCGATTTCATAACATCCACCGAAATACCCGTTCCACCAGGCTACACTCTCGGGCCCGGAGACCATCTGATAGTGAACCTCTGGGGAAGCGTAGATCTAAGCCTGGAACTTGTGATAGACAGGGAAGGTAAAGCTTTTATACCAAGGGCGGGTGAACTGGTTCTCTGGGGGCTCACGGTGGAGGAATCCGAGAAACGGATAAGAAACCTCCTCGACATGATATATTCCAATTTCGAAATGAACATCATCCTGGGGAAAATCAGGTCGATTACCGTGTATGTCAGTGGCGAGGTCGTCCGGCCCGGGGCTTACACCGTCAACTCCCTTTATACTCTGTTCAATACTCTATACCTTGCAGGAGGTCCTACCGAAGGGGGAAGCCTGAGGGATATACGGTTGCTCAGAAACGGCAAGATCGTTTCGAGGTACGATCTCTACGGGCTTTTACTTGAAGGGCGAAGCGAGGATATCAAGCTAGAATCGAACGATATTGTATTCGTTCCGGTCGCGGGACCTCTCGTCACGATAAGGGGGCAGGTGAAGAGACCGGGGCTCTATGAGATCCTTGGAGGGGAAAGACTGTCCGATCTGATTGACCTCGCCGGAGGACTTCCTTCCTCCGCATATCTCGGTAATGTCGAATTGCAGAGGTTCGATGGTAACATGAGAAAGGTGATTTTCAACCTGAACATCTCCTCGTTAGAGCCTGGAAGCAGTGTGGATATGAGCCTTGCCGACGGCGATCTGGTTTCGATCAGGAAGGTATATGATTTAAAGGAAATGATCGTGCATATCTCCGGGGAGGTGAGATATCCCGGTGAATACGAGTACCGGGGCGGGATGAGAGTCATCGATCTCGTGGATGCCGGAAGCCTACTGCCGACAGCATATCTCGATAGGGTTTTCCTGACGAGGATGAGGGAAGATCTCACGCGCGAGGTTTTTCAACTCGATCTTGCCTCGATCTTCTCGTCGGCGGATACGAAAGAGGCCGTCCCGGTCGAAGATGAAAAGAACGGCGGGAGCGGCGGCGACCGTGTCATAAAATGGAACATGAAACTCGCCCCAGGCGATTCGATAGTAATATTCAATGCCGATATGATGAGGGACAGGGAAACGGTGACGGTGGAAGGCGAGGTGCGCAGGCCGGGACGTTATAACTTCGCGAAGAAGATGACGGTGAGCGATATAATCTTTCTCGCCGGCGGATTAAAGAAGGACGCATGGCTGCTCCAGGCGGATCTGGCGAGGATAGTCGCCGACAGTACCAGAAAATCCGAGGTGATAACTGTCGGTCTCGTAAGCGCCATCGAGGAATCCCACGGTCCGGGAGATATAGTTCTGGAGCCCGGCGATGCACTCTATATAAGAAAAACACCGATGTCCGGCGATCACGAAAAGGTTGTCTTGATCGGAGAGGTGCTTTTCCCCGGAACTTACGTGCTGGAGAACGAGAATGAGACATTGACCGATCTCATCGATAGGGCCGGAGGATTCACGAAGGATGCCTTCCTTCCGGGTGCCGTATTCGAAAGGGTGGATATTGTCAAAGAGCTTCAAAATAGGCATATCGGGGACGTAATAGATGCCCTACGGGAGAGTGAGGTCGACACGTCCGGGGGTGTCCCGCCCGAGCGGATATTTCACTACGAGATCAACACAGATAAAATGAACAGGATTATCATCGATCTTCCGGTGCTTGTGCAAGGTGGCGACCCGGAAGAGAATATTGTACTTAGGCCGGGTGACAGGATCACGATACCCGGATTTCCTTCAGGAATAAACGTCCTGGGGGCGGTCGCTTCGAGTGGAACGATCAAGTTCAGGGAAGGCGAATCTGCCGACTATTATATCGAAAGGGCGGGTGGGTTCACCAGGAGTGCGGCCAGGAAAGAGGTTCGTATTCTCAAGGCGGATGGAAGAGTGATCAAGAAGAAGGCGATGTCGGTTGGGATCGAGATAGGGGATGCGATCATAGTTCCGGAGAAGGTCATAAGAGACCGTGACTGGCTGGGATTTTTCCAGACGTCCGTAGGTATCATCGCCAGCGCCATGACCACCGTCTTCATTGTGACAAAACTATGATACCCGGTGCCGGTCAACCGGCCGGTTTTTCCCCGAGGAATGTAAATCCCGAAGCGATAATATGGCTTCTGCTGTGCCTCTCCGTGATCGGGTCCAGGTACTTGACCGGTTGAAGGAGCCATCCAAAGAGGATCTTGAGCGATTTGTAGAGCGTTATGCTGTTGAACGACAACAGCTCGGAAAAGAACTCCCTCGCTATCCACACGAAAGACGATGCGCTACCCCTCGTTATTCCGCATTCGATCTTGACGAACCTCGAGAAGAGAAGCTGGATTCCCTCGACCGTATATCTTCTGTAGTCGCCGGGGCTGGGATGGTACCCCTGGATGAAAGGTATCGAGGAGAAGATTCTTCCCTTAGGCTTCAGCACCCTGTAGATCTCCTCGACCACAAGCTCGGGGGATTTGACGTGCTCCAGCACACCCCTTGCGATCACGCCGTCGATCGAACCGGATTCGAACGGAAGGTCATGGATGTTCCCTATGACATCGACACCGGGAGCCCTGTACAGGTCGATCGATATGATCTCAGGCCTCGTTTTCTTCCTTCCCGCCCCCAGGTCCAGAAGGACGGCATTCGCATCATAGCTTTCCAGAAAGGAGCTCAATTTCTTGTTCTGAAGCCTGTTCGTCACGTTCGCGGGCGGCTCCAGAACCCTTCTCAATCTTTTCAGCATCATGTCGTTCATCCTTTTCGACGGGTTTTCCCTGGTAGCATGCCAGGTGCCTTTCAACGCACAGCTTAAGTGAATAGCGGTCGATTACGGTTTTTCTTCCCGCGGCCCCCAGTTTCTTTCTCAACGATAAATCGCCAAGCAGCTCCTCCATCCTCGTTGCAAGTCCATTTTCGTCGTCGACCGGCGAGAGCAGTCCGTTGACGCCATCGGCGATTACCTCGTCGGTGCCTCCTACCGGTGTGGCGATCACGGCCAGGCCGCAGGAAAGCGCTTCCAGAAGGGCTATCGACAGTCCCTCCCAGCGCGATGGTTGAACGAAAATATCGGCCAGCTTCAAATATTTTTCTATGTCATTCCTCTTTCCCAGGAAACGGACGGTATCGTTTATCCCCAGTTTCGCCGCGAGGTCCTTCGCCTCTTTCATCAGGACGCCGTCGCCCGCCAGAAGAAGAATCGCGCCCGAATCCTGATTCCCGCCGATAAATGACCGCCAGCCCTTTATAAGGGTATCGATCCCTTTCTGTCCGTGAAAATTCCCGACGAAAAGATATATGGTTCTTCCGAGCATGCCCATCTTCATCAACCGGCGGTACCTTTCCTCTCCGCTGAGGGGGGCGAATTTCTCGGTATCGACCCCGTTCGGGATAAAGGCGATCTTTTCCTCCGGACATCCGGCCGACGCGAGCTCGTCGGTTATATCGTCATTGATCGAGATGATCCTTCTACTCGTGCCGATTATCTTTTTCAGCACTCTCTCTCCACCGATCCTGTTTTTCAATCCATCGACCTTGCCTACGTTGTGAACGGTGACGAAGAGATCTTTACCGGTGATCCCGGCGGCGATCGATCCGATCACGGCGGGGGAATCGAGGGAATGGGCGTGGATGCAATCGTACCTGGAGCGCAGGATCATGGTAAGGGCGAATGACGCCGCCCTGAAGATCGCCGACCTCAGGACGCGCGGTCCGAAGACCGGGACGCGGAATATTCCGGTACGTCCCTTTCTTTCGAGGAATGGAGCGGTTCCCGCCTTCCTGGTTATAACCGTATTCCGGTAACCGGACTCGCTTAGCAGCCGGGCGACTGATTCGACGAGCCTTTCCGCTCCTCCGATCATCGGCGGATAGCTGTTTATTATGAAAAGGGGGCTCGAGGCCGCAGGATCGGGGATTAAACGGACCCTCTTTCCGCTTTTTCCCGCGAGACTGTGGTAGGTTTTCACGTAGAGACCCGCCACTGTGTCGATCGAATATCTCTCGATCACGCGACGGCGGGCACGCTTGCCGATTCCACGGTCGCCGGTGACGGCCCTCTCGATCGCTTCCGCCAGCGAAGAGGCATCTTCCGGGTCTGCAAGAAAACCGCTGCTGCCGTCCTCGACGGCCTCCGAAGATCCGCTGACCCTGGTGGCGACTACCTTAAGGCCCGAGGACATCGCTTCTAGCAGCGCGTTCGACAATCCCTCCTCGCGTGATGGGAGAACGAAAATGTCGGCGCCGTGGTAAAGACGTTCTATATCGTCGAAAGGTCCGAGGAATTTTACGCAATCACCAAGCTCCATCTTCGATACGAGCGAAACTAGACGTTCCAGCTCCGGTCCCTTTCCCGCGATATAGAGCGTAAGAGGGAGGTGGCGAAGCTTTCCGATCGACTCCAGCAGAAGGTCAAGGCCCTTCTGCGCCGAGAGCCGTCCGGCGAAAAGCAGAACGGTCGTATAATCCTGGATACCGAGAAAATCTCTAGCTTCACTCCTCTGTTGCTCGGTGGGAGGCTGGAATATTTCCGTTTTGACTCCGTTAGGTATCAGAACGATCTTTTCCTCGCCGACCCCCAACCTGACGAGTTCGTCGCGAATGTCGTTGCTCAGAGCGGCGAAACAATCGATCCTTTTGAGAGCATTGATGAAGACGCGGCTGAAAAACCGGCCTCCGTTGATCGATAGTTCGCCGGCGCTTCCCGCACATGCGATCTTGCAGATAACGGGAGGACCGCCGAATGCTCTTGCCAGGGAGGCGGTCATCATCTCGATCGACGCGAAATGAATGTGAACGATATCGTAATCGTTCCTTCCCTTGAGCAGCTTTATGAAGAGTAGCAGGTTGTAGATGAAAGTGCCGATAAGCCGGATTTTCGGATGAAGCAGGCGGGCGATCCTGACGGTTCCGCCGCCCGCCTGGATCGTCTCCGATCTAGGCCAGCTATCTTCGAGCCAGGCGCCCGCGACCTCGATGTCGAGATTACCATCAA
Organism: uncultured bacterium; assembly: GCA_964584495.1. Lineage (GTDB taxonomy): Bacteria > Krumholzibacteriota > Krumholzibacteriia > Krumholzibacteriales > Krumholzibacteriaceae > CAZPAH01. Next base: position 6,666 of record CAZPAH010000027.1, read on the forward strand.
CGAGCGCCTCGATAAGCCTGAAAGCCGATTTCTCCGCCCCTCCGTAGAGTGTATCGGGATGAAACCTTTTCAGGACCATCAGTATCTTGAGTTTATTCGCCGTCAATCGCTATCCGCCTGCCACAGAAGATTATTTCGGGTAACCTTGTACCTCCGGGGGAAAATTATTCCGGTCTTACGAAACACGCCCGCCGGCCGGTCTCCCGGCCCCCCGGAAAGGGCTGGTGTATATAATTGTATGGCAACAATATATCCAAATCTTTCGAGCGGCGCTCCGGCGCCGGCGGAAATCCGTCATAAAAAGGGACCTCTACCGCCTGAATCATGCAAGTCGTCGGCCACACCGGCTTGGGTGCTCCCGATCGGAGTTTTCCGGCTCGCAGCGGAGCGAGAGGGATTCGACACAACGGTTTTCACCGCCCGTGCGCATCAAACGATCCGATATAATATCTATTGTGAAGGGATTGAGGCTGTTATTTCACAAGGGGCGTGAGGACGCGGCTTCCCCTTGAATCTATTGCTTGACAAAGAGTTAGGAATAGTATAAAATTATGTGAAATAGAAGATAGATATTGTAGATATTTTGCTCTTCTCTCTCCAACGCATCGGAACTCTGTAGGAGTTATGCACCCCAAAGGAGCAGCAACATACAGGCAAACCGCTACAGTCTTTGAGACACCTGATCAGAAATAATAAAACCTCTCGAAGGAGGGCGATCGATGAATCGAATCCTGTCCTTATACATCGTTATAATGATACTGCTGCTGATTCCAGTCGCTGATCTCGCGGCGGGAGAGATCGTCTGGCGGCTCGATATCGAGTCTTCGGACGTCAATATCCTGCAAGGCGAAGACGGGACCGCGGGAATTGCGGTAACAGGATATACGAAGATGAACTACCTCGATTTTCCACCCCTTCCATACAAGGTTGTCAGCTTCCTTCTTCCCCAGGGGGAGGATGTAACCTCGTTCAAGCTCGAGGGAGGACGGGAGATAGTCCTGAGAGATGATATCTCCCTTGCGCCTTTCGAAGGCGAATACCTGGATGACGGCACGGTCAGGGGACTGAGCGCAGAAGCGGGGGAGATTATAGGGGCGGATTCGATCCTGCCGAAATGGAAGGTGCGCCACCTGGGCACGAGGGTATACAGGGGCTACCGGATAGCGAGTTTTGCCATCTATCCGATCCGCTACAACGTCGATTCGGGCGATCTGAAGGTTCTGAAGGGCGCACGGCTGGTTGTCGAGACGGGATATTCCAACCGCGAGGATGACGCTAGGAGGGTGAGGTATGTCGAGGGCTTCAGGGAGAGATCGAGGAAAAACGTAGAGAGGATAGTTGTCAACCCTGCCGCCGCTTCCACCTATTTCTTCGACGATACGAAAGTCGAAAGCGGTGGGGGAGGTTTCATGCCGAGTTACTTCCCGAGCATGGAGGGAAGCGATGTCTCTTATTTAATAATAACCAACGAGGAAATGGCCCCGGTGTATCAGCAGCTGGCCGACTGGAAAACGATGAAGGGGCTTCCGGCCGTGGTGAAAACGGTCGAATGGATAGAGGCCAACTACAGGAACGGGGCCGATCTCGGCGAGACGATAAGAACCTTTCTGAAAGACGCATATTCGAAATGGGGAGTCGAATGGGTGGTGCTCGGAGGGGATACTGACGTTATACCGGCCAGATACGGCTATGTGACTTTCTATTCGGGCGAGGTCATCCCGACGGACCTGTACTACTCCTGCCTGGACGGAGACTGGAATGCCGACGGCGATTCGCTCTGGGGCGAGGCATATATCTCACCCGAACAACCGGGCGACAATGCCGATGTCTACGCGGAGGTATTTTTAGGAAGGATGCCGACCTCCTCGTACGACGAGGCGGAAATCTTGGTCAACAAGACGATCAATTACGAGCTGCCCGCCGACACGATCTCCAAGGGAAAGTTCCTTCTCATGGGAGAGGTTATTTTCCCGTCGCCGTTTTACGTTGGCGATCCTATTATCCTTCACGGCGCCGAGATCGCGGAGAATATATATGACAATCATCTTGAATCGAGACCGGAGCTGACGACGACGAGGCTCTACGAGTTGAGCTATCTCTATCCGGGATCGATCGAGCTTACCGGCTACTCGGCCCTAGATTCGATGGAGGCCGGCGTAAACCACGTCATGCACGTGGGACACGGGGGGGCCTACAACATGGCGGTCGGGAACGGAACGATCCTGAATTTCGATGCGGATCACCTGATGAACGGCAACGCCACCTTCTCGATGTACCTGATGAACTGCACCAACGTTTCCTTCGACAAGGAGTGTCTCGCGGAGTCTTTCATGCTCAACGACGGCGGCGGCGCTTTCGCCGTCTCAGGCTCGAGCCGTTCAGCCTTCCCGAGCATCTCGCGTCCTTACCTCGACCAGTATTATTTTCTTCTATTGGAGCGGGATATCGTACAGCTCGGCAAGCTTCATCAGATGTCGAGGGAACCCTTTACGGAGAACTGCACCGGCGACACGGGCGACAGATGGACACATTTTATTTACAACTATCTCGGCGATCCGGAGGTCAGCCTGTTTCGCGGAGTTCCCAAGACTTTCACCGTCGATCTTCCCGCCTCGGCCGATTTCGGCCCGAACGATTTAACCGTAGAAGTCTCCAGCGGCGGGTCAGGCTTCGATTCGGCGTACGTCTGTCTTTACAAAGAGGGAGACGACTATGCGTTCGGGTATACAAACTACGACGGAGTCATTCATTTCAATGATTTTTACTGCCGCTACGACGGCAAGATAGAGGTCACGGTCACCGGGGTGGATCATTTCAGATACGTCGATTCTATCATGGTCAACACCGAGGCGGATCCCTTCCTGAGAGTGGAGAAGAACGGGATCGATGACTCTGTGGACGGAAATGGAGACGGAGTTCTCGATGGCGGCGAAACGGTGAATCTCGCCCTCAGGCTCGAGAACACGGGAGAGGGCGACGCCGAAAAGATCTACGCGTTCATAAGCTGCACTAATCCCGCAGTTATGATAACCGACGATTCAGCCCTATATCCGGATCTAGCTTCAGGCGAAAAAGCCTACAATCTCGATTTCTTCACGTTCACCGTGAACACGACATTGGACGATCAGGAATTTATAGAATTTACAGTCGATATTCACGATTCCACGGGCGGGGCATGGTCGGAAAAGCTCGCTTTCGAGGTTCATTGCCCGATCCTCGAGACGTTCATCAACACGATGAGCGATGAACCGCCGTACGGTAACGACAACGGGATAATCGAGCCTGGCGAATCGTTTCTTCTCCGTATCGGTGTGAGAAATTTCGGTTCCGGCGAAGCCTATTCGCTCTCCGGAAAGATTAGAAGCGAGACTGGGAACCTTGTCGTTACAGATAGCACCTCTACCTACCAGGATATCTCGACGATGGAAACGGATTGCGGGGAAGGGTTCGTCCTGTACGAGACGGACATGGGGACCGACAATCACTTTACCCTGGAGGTCACCGACGCCCACGGCAGGATGCTCAGCAAGCGCATGGAGCTGAGAGAACCGGATCCGCCGGTCGGAGTGTGGCTGGATGCCAGTCTCGGCCCGAACGAGATAAATGTAACCTGGAACGTCCCCGATTCGTCCGAATCGTACAGGTATCTCGTCTATCATTCATTCAGCGGGGGCGGACCGTTCGAAAGGGTCAGCAAAGATCTTCTTTTCCATACGATCTTCAAAGCGGACGGTCTCCCTGCGAGCACGATGCAGTATTTCACCGTGGTGGCGGTTGATTCATGCGGGAACCTGAGCGTGTTCAGCGACGTGGCCAACGCGCCGACGAGCGCCCCGCAATTGCCGGGTTGGCCCCAATTGGTCGGCAAGGAATCCGCGAGCAGCCCGGCGATCGGAGACGTTGACGGCGACGCGCGAATAGATGTTGTCGTCGGTTCGGACCTGGTCTATGCGTGGGATGCTGAAGGGATGGAATTGGTCGATGGGGACGAGCAGCCGATCACATGGGGAGTGCTGAGTCCCGAGGGCGATACGTACACGGCCTCGGTCGCCCTTGGCCAACTGGACGGCCAGCCGGGGTTGGAGGTCGTGGCAGCCTCATGGAACACGAAAGAGATTTACGTATTCGATCATGAAGGGAACACATTGCCCGGATGGCCGAAGGCCACCAAGGATTTATGCTGGGCGAGCCCGGTGCTCGGGGATTTCGACGGCGACGGCGACCTCGAGATATTCGCATACGATGTTGATGGAACCGTGTATGTATGGCACCACGACGGGACGGAGTTCATGGATGGTGACAGCAACCCGGCCACGGACGGGCCTTTCTTCTCGGCTGGCGAGTCCGGCGATGGATGGCATGTCTCAACGCCCGCGCTGGCAGATATCGATGAAGATAACAAAATCGAGCTGGTAGTGTGCGCCCCGAAGGACAAGATCTACTGCGTCAACTCAGACGGCTCGCCGGTGCCCGGGTGGCCGGTTTCCCTCGTCGATCCGAACGCACATGTCGGCGCAAGTCCGGTTGTCGGCGATATAGACAACGACGGACACCTGGAAGTGGTCGTGCAGGACAGCTTCGGTTGGGTATACGGGCTCAACCATGACGGAACGAACATGTCGGGTTGGCCGAAATGGATTTACAGCAACAATTTCTTTGCCGGTTCCGCTTCTTTGGCGGACCTTACCGGAGACTCGAAGCTGGAAGTGGTCATCCCGTCGATGAACGGGTATTGCTATGTATTTCGCTACAACGGATCGATCCTTCCGAACTGGCCTCAGCCTTATGCAGATTCCGGTCCGACAGAGACGTCGCCCCTAATCGCCGATGTAGATGGAGACGGCAGCCTCGACATCGTTCTAGGATGCGAGGATGGATTGCTCAACGCCTGGGACATCAACGGCGATTATGTGCAGGGTTTTCCGATGCAGCTTAACGGATTTATACGGTCGACACCGAGCGCCGGGGATCTCGATTACGATGGCGATCTGGAGTTGATCACCATGTGTTGGAACCAGAGGGTCTACATCTGGGATCTGACCGCCGGGTGGTACCGGGGGTGCGTCGAGTGGAACGGCTTCCATGGGAATCTATACAACAGCGGCTGGAAGGAGCAGATCACATCGACAAGCGGGGAGCAGATCGCGTGGATGATCGATCTCAAACCTGGAGCCCTTTCGCTTAACTGGGCGGTAATTCCCGGCGTTGTTTCGTGGAGCCTGTACAGGCAGGAGAACGACGGTGTTTACGAGAGGATCGCGAGCAACCTGAGAGCGGATGAAGCGATGACGATCCGGTATATCGATCTTGTGATCGAGGAGGGGTCGGTCTACACGTATAAACTGGAAGCGGATGACGGCAGGGAAATTTCGGTGGAGACCGATCGGATCGAAATCCCCGTGACCCGTGCCCGCCTGTATCAGAACTATCCCAATCCCTTCAATCCGAGCACGACGATCTCGTTCACCGTGCCGGGTTCCCCGTCGGCGAGGAAAAATGTTCTGCTGCATGTCTACGATGTCAGGGGGGCCCTCGTGAAGACGCTCGTGAACAGAGCTATGCCCGGTGGAAAGTATGATATTAACTGGGATGGAAGCAATAACCGTGGAGAAGCGGTTTCCAGCGGCGTTTATTTTTCCAAGCTGAGGATAGACGCCTACACCGGTATCAAGAAGATGATCCTTCTTCGCTGACCCTTCTTCTGCCGGGAAGGCGAGCGGTTTGAGTTCGTTGTCTCCGCCTTACGGCACAAAGGGCATGGGATTGAAAAAATGGCCCGGCTGGACGGGATCATGAATGAAGCCGTCAGCCGGGTTTTTCACACATTGTTGGCGATGTAACGTTCGAGTTCCTCGTAGCTGTGAAAATGGAGATCGAAGTTGTATTCATCCTTGAATTCGCAGTCTTTCCATGTATGCTGGCGGCAGATTCTGGGTCTCTTCGGATAGATCAGGCAACCCCTGTCTGGAGTATAGAACCTGCACGGGCTCAGAAAAAGGACGTACCACCTGTCGTCGTCCATGTATATTTCCGCGTCCTTGTGCGCCATTATCCACAGCATGTCATTCCAGTCGTTGTCGTTTTCCGGTGGATCTATCTCGACGGAAAAGTACATGCAACATTTGGCGGGTATGCAGTCGTCGCATTGATTTATGGTTTTCTTAGGTTTCTTCCCGCTGTATTTCGTCTTGTTGATCCTGTTCGGCACTCCGGCACTCCCTTCGGCTTGCTGATTTTCACGGGGATATATATAAGGCATGATGCCGCCGTTGGCAATATATAATTGTTTTCGTGACAACCCGAAGGCGCTACGGATATCTAACATTGACTTTTTTCCATGCCGCGTAGTATCTTGTACTTCACTGCAATATTCTGCAGAAATTCGTAAGTATTTGAAAATAGCAAGCAAAGGGATTGTGATGAACTTTAATCTTACCGAAGAGGAACGCATGATCCGGCAGACCGCGATTGATTTTTCGCGGAAGGATCTCGCCGCGGTAGCGGAAAAGGCAAACCGGGACGGGCAGTTTCAGGACGGTATATACAAAAAATTGGGTGAACTCGGATTTCTCGGGCTGACCGTGCCGGAAGCATACGGTGGCGTGGGTTTCGGTAATTTCTGCCTGGCTATGGCGATCGAGGAGATCAGCAGGGTATGCGCTTCGACGGCCGTCGCCGTCTCGGTTCACAATTCCCTGGTGAATTATATCGTTCTTAATTCGGGGAGCGAGAAGATGCGCGAGCGCTACCTTCCCAGGCTGGCGTCGGGCGAGATACTCGGGGCCTATGCGGTTACCGAGTCGGAGGCGGGCAGCGACGTTTCGGCAATACGGATGAGCGCGGTCCGCAAGGGGGATGAATATCTGCTCAACGGGAGCAAGATTTTCATTTCGACCGGTGATAAGGCGGGGGCCGTAATCGTGATTGCCAGGACCGATCAGAGTAACAGGACTGGGGGGCTTTCCGCCTTCCTGGTCGAACCGGATTTTTCCGGCTTCTCGATCGGCAAGGTAGAGCACAAGATGGGTCTCAAGGCCTCCACGACGGTCGAGCTCGTTTTCGAGGATTGCAGGGTCCCGGCCGATAACCTGATCGGCGAAGAGGGGATGGGGATGAAGATCGCGCTCGGTGCGCTCGACGGCGGACGGATCGGAATAGCCGCGCAGGCCCTTGGACTGGCGCAGGCCGCTCTCGATGAAGCGGTACTTTTCGCCCGCGAAAGAAAACAGTTCGGTAAAAGGATAATCGATTTCCAGGCGATCAGGTTCAAGATCGCGGACATGGCGACCGCCATAGATGCATCGAGGCTGATGGTTTACAGGGCCGCCGGTATGAGGGACGCGGGAGAGGCCTGCTCGAAGGAAGCGGCGATGGCCAAGCTTCTCTCGACCAGGACGGCCAACGACGCGGTATACGAGTCTATGCAAATCCACGGAGGCGTCGGGTACACCGAGGAATTCAAGATAGAGAGGTTCTTCAGGGACGCCCGCGTTACGGAGATCTACGAGGGTACCAGCGAGATACAGAGGCTGGTGATTTCGAAAAATGTATTGAACGATTACGACCGAACCTATCCCGCCTAACCGCGCATTTAAGCGGTGCGGGCTTTTGAAAGGAGGAGCCGTTGAAGATCGTTGTGTTGCTCAAACGGGTTCCCGATACCGAGGCAAAGATCCTTATTAACCAGGAAGGGTCCGGTATACGGGAGGAAGGGGTTAAATTTGTCATTAACCCCTATGATGAATATGCTATTGAAGAGGGTCTCAAGCTCAAGGAAAAAGCAGGGGGAGACAGCAAGGTTACCATAGTATGCTTAGGTGTCGAGGAAGCCACCGAGAATATTCGAACCGCACTGGCGATGGGAGCCGACGACGCGGTTCATATATCCGATCCGGCCCTCGCCGGAGCCGGTCCGTTCACGGCCGCGGCCGTTATCGCGAAGGCCGTCGGCGAGGAAAAATTCGATATTATTTTCTGCGGAAAGCAGGCGGTCGACGACGATATGGCCCAGGTACAATCCATTCTAGCCGAGATGCTCGATATTCCGCAGGTCAATATAGCCTCTGCCTTCGAGATTTCGGAAGATGGATCGAGGGCCGTTCTTTCGAGAAGGATCGAAGGGGGAGACGAGAAGGTCGAGACCTCCCTGCCCGTGATCGTATCCTGCGACAAGGGGATCAACGAGCCCAGGTACGCATCGCTTCCCGGCATAATGAAAGCCAAAAAGAAGGAGATAAGAAAGAAGTCACTTGCGGATCTCGGTATCTCCGAGGTGCCGGGAAGGGGACGGTGCACGATATTGAAATGGCTCCCGCTGCCGAAGAGCGGCGAGTGCCGCATGATCGAAGCCGAGGATAAGGCCGATGCGGTGAAGGAGCTTGTGAAACTGCTGCGTGAGGATGCGAAGGTAATATAATCGATTCGACGGAGGATTCCATAATGACAGGTGATATTCTTGTTTTCGGTGAGTTGAGAGGCGGAAAGCTCAAGAAGGTGACGAAGGAGCTGATTAATGCCGGTTCACGGATTTCGGAGGCGACTGGTGGTGCCATAGATGCTCTTTTGGTAGGCAAGGGGGCGGAAAGCGAAGCGGGGAAGCTCAGAAAATTCGGATTGAGAAAAATCGCCGTAACGGAGGAAGAGCTCCTCGATAATTATTCGACGGAAGGATATGTGGAGGCGCTGGCGGGGATAATCAGGGAAGGCGATTACGGCTACGTTCTCCTTCCCGCGACGGCTCTCGGCCGCGATCTCGGTCCGCGCGCGGCGGCAAGGGTGGACGGGGTGATGTTCAGCGAATGCGTCGATATCAAGATCGAGGACGGCAAATGCGTGGCCCGCAGGCCCGTCTACGCCGGGAAACTGTTTATCGAGATAGCTCCGAAGGGTGACAGGCCCGTCTTCATGACCATAAGGCCGAACAATATCGCGCCTGCCGATGAATCGGCCGATGGAACCGAGATCGTAAAGCGTCCATCGGGCGTTACCAGGGATATGATACGGGCGATCGTCACGGGGATCGTTCCACTGGCCGGAGGACGGCCGGACGTCACGGAAGCCGATATCATAGTATCGGGCGGAAGAGCGATGAAAGATGCTTCCAACTTCAAGATACTCGAAGATCTTGCCGATCTTCTGGGCGGTTCCGTGGGCGCTTCCCGCGCCGCGGTCGACGCCGGCTACGCCGAGCAGCCCCTCCAGGTCGGTCAGACAGGCAAGGTCGTCAACCCCAAGCTGTATATAGCCTGCGGGATTTCGGGGGCTATCCAGCACCTGGCGGGAATGAGGACTTCGAAGGTTATAGTGGCGATAAACAAGGATCCCAACGCGCCGATATTCGAAAAGGCCACGTACGGTATCGTGGGGGATCTCTTCGAAGTAGTGCCTATGATGACCGAGGAAATACGGAAAATTATCTAGGACATATCCGTGACCGGCGTTCCGGAGGGAACGGATCCAATGGGAGGTAAAATGAACGTTCAGGGTATCGTTTTGCTCGTGACCATGCTCGGTGTTCTGGCCGTTTTCGGTCTCATCGTGAGAAATCTTATCAGAGCCCTGAAGCTGGGAAAACCGGAAGACAGGTTCGATAGAGCGGGCGAGAGGATAAAATCCGTTCTCGTTTTCGTTGCGGCCCAGGCGAGAGTACTGGCGCAGCCCGCCGGTATAGGGCATTTTCTGATATTCTGGGGGTTCATATTCATCTCCCTCGGTACTCTCGAACATATTATCGGAATGATAGTGCCCGGTTTCAGTTACGGGGCGATTTTCGGCGCCCGCGTCGCTAGCGGGATATCGCTGTGCCAGGATATTCTGGCCGTTCTCGTGCTCGGAGCGATCGTGGTTTCCCTTTACAGGCGCTTCATCATAAAACCGGAGCGGTTGAAGATAGACGATCCGAAGGCAAAGCAGGAAGCGGTATTCATCCTCGGGCTTATTTTCGTGCTGATTCTCCTGATGTTCGCGATGAGAGGGATCGGCGTGATCGAGGGGAATATAGATCCGCGCTATGCGCCGGTATCGGCTTTGGTATCCGGTTTATTCAAGAATCTCAACACCAACCTTGACGTGCTCGAGAATATTTTCGCCTGGTGTCATCACCTCATCATCTTTTTCTTTCTTATCTACATACCGTTGTCGAAGCATATACACATACTGGGAGCGATTCCCAACATCTATTTCCGGAATCTCGATCACTCCGGCACTCTATCCAGGATGGATTTCGAGGACGAGACGGCGGAGAAATTCGGCATCTCGGAATTACCTGATTTTACATGGAAACAACTCCTCGATCTTTACGCGTGCACCGAATGCGGCAGGTGCCAGGCGGCCTGTCCCGCTTATCTTACGGGGAAACCTTTGAGCCCCTACCGTGTCATACATAATCTCAGGGGCCATCTGATGCGGGAAAAGGGCAGGCTCCTCGCCGGCGAGGGAGGGGAAGGCGGTCCGGGTCCCGGAGAGTCCCTTATCGGCGGGGTGATAACCGAGGATGAATTATGGGCATGCACTACTTGCGGCGCCTGTATGCAGGAGTGTCCTCCATTTATAGAGCACGTGCAGAAGTTCGTGGATCTGAGGCGGTACCTGGTTATGACGGAGAGCAGGTTTCCCCAGGAGATGCAGCCGGTATTCAGGAATATGGAAGTCAACTACAACCCTTGGTCGATGGGATACACGGCCCGCGCGGACTGGGCTTCGGGATTGGATGTTCCTCTCGCCTCCGAGAAAGGGGAGTTCGATGTTCTTTTCTGGGTGGGCTGCGCCGGATCTTTCGACGCGAGGGGGCAGAGCGTCGCCCGGGCGATGGTGGAGCTGATGAAGAGAGCGGGTGTGGACTTCGCCATTCTCGGCATCGAGGAGATGTGCTGCGGTGAAACGGCGCGCCGCATGGGGAACGAGTATCTCGCACAGACCCTGATAGAGGGGAATATCGAGGTTCTCAAGAAGTACAAATTCAACAGGGTCGTGACGACCTGCCCTCATGGACTGAATACTTTCAGGGCAGAGTATCCGCAGTTCGGATTCGAAGCTCAGGTGGAGCACCACAGCCGGTTCCTTCTGGAGATGGTGAGAACCGGAAAACTTCGGGCGGGATCGATCGAAGGAAGTCGTTCTGGGGTCTATCACGATTCATGTTACCTAGGGCGTTATAACGGAATAATAGACGAGCCCAGGGAATTGATCGGCGGCGTGGAAGGTATTGATCTGGCCGAATTCAAGAGAAGGGGCAAGAGGAGCTTCTGCTGCGGCGCGGGAGGAGGCAGGATGTGGATGGAAGAGAACCTCGGCACCAGGATCAACGAGGAAAGAGTCGACGAATCCCTGCGGCTGAAAACGGACGATATATACACGGCGTGTCCCTTCTGTCTAACGATGTTCGAGGATGGGCTGAAGAGCCGCGACAGGGATGATGTCAAGGTAAGAGATCTCGCCGAGCTGCTTCTCGAAGCGAATTCCGATTGAGGGAGAGGGTCCGTAACAGCGGCAACGCCGGAAGCCTCCATTGAAGCCCTCCCGGGTTGCGGCCCGAAAGGCGATCAGAACTCCCTGGAGATTGAAGCGGATATCAAGGTGAGCGAGAAATCGTCGTCACGTCTCGTATGCTTCTCGGGATCGTGCGAAACAAAAAGATTCGCCGTGAACCCGCCGCCCGCGTCGACGCTTCCCATCAGGGACAGCCTGGTTACATAGAAATCGGAATAAATATTGTTGTCGTCGATATTGTAATTCCTGTATCCGGGCTCAAAAGCCATGCTCAGCCAGTACTGCTCGCTATTCATTATGTCGAGACCGAGCGTGATAGTGCCTTCCCAGTACTCTTCCTCGGGATAATCTGCGCAGAACATTCGCGCGAGCCTCGGTTCCGCCGAAAGCCCGATCCCACTAACGGGAAATGCCGTTCTCAAACCGGCCCTGATAAAACTGGTATTGAAGAATATTGAGGACGGAGCATCGTAGAGGGCCAGCTCCGATTCCAGATTCAACGTCGTTGTTATTCTTCGAGGATCGTCGATTCTGAATGAGGCGTACGAGAAGATATTCCAGTATGAGCTTCTCACCGTATCCTTGTAGTCGCGCCGGTCGCCGGTTACGGAGAGAGTGAAGGACCGTTTTCCATCCAGGACGATTCGAAACTCGAGATCCGTCAAGACCCTCGCATAATCGAGCTCGGTGGTGTCGGGGGCCTGTCTGAATCCTCCCGCCGCTCCCAGCCTGAAGAAATTATCGAAGTAAGAGCCTTTCTCGATATCCAGTCCCGTATCGAAGTAGCGATAGTCATAATCGAATTGGGTTCTTTGGTCGTAGTCGATCGACTCGAACCTGCTCCTCGAAGTCAGGAAGAGATCGTTTCCCGTTTTCCTTCGGATTTTCAGTTGCGCATTCAACTGCCGGTAGTCGTTGCCGAAATCGTAATCGCTTCCGTCCTGAAAGTGTTTCCAGCGAAATTCCCCTCGAAGTTCGGCGCTCGTCTCATTGAACGATCCCTTGAGGAACTCCGCGGCCAAGTTCTCGTCGACAGTCTGATTACCGTATCGCAGCCTGTTTCGGAATGTGATCCTCGCCGGATCGAGCCTTAGGGAAAGGTTATTGGCAAGATCGAGATAAAGTTCCTGGATCGCCTCCGTGGTATCTTCCTCCAGGATGGTGAACCGATCTATAAAGGAGTCGTACCCGAGGGAAACGATCGCCGTCGGTGCGGCGGCCGAAGCGGGAGAGTTGTATCCCGACATCATCCCGGCGAGGAGCAAAGCGGCAATACCAGGTATTCTGCAAGTTGACCTGTCTTTTAGCATCAATGGGTTTGCCTCAACAGTAATTCGGCTTCGGTGAGCAGCTTGACTCCCAGCAGTGGATTTCCTTCAAGAAACATCTCTTCCGCTATCTTTACGATAGAGCGGATCTCTTCGAGCTTTGCATTATCTCCGGTCTTACGGGCCTCCTCCAGCTCCGCAATCACCGCGGCGTGTATCTCGATGAAGATACTGGTGTACTCCGCCGTTTCAAGGGAATCGGCCTGCGAAGCGGCGGATGCGTCTTCCACGGAGGTCTCCGGCAGCGCAGACTGCGACGGGGCGCAGGAAGCCAGGAGAGCGGCAAGGGAGACTGCGAGACAGCTCCTGACTATATCGAGCATATTTCCTTTATCCTGTTGAACAGGTTACGGGCTATTCTTGCCTCGGCGTAAGCCCTCTGGTAATCGTTACTCTCGAAATTCTTCCTCGCCGCGGCGAGATGCCCGGCGGCACGTTCGTAGAGATTGCCGGCTCCCTCGTCATCGCATTCGGCGAGCATGCCGGTAACGGATTCGGCGATATTGCCTACGGCCCGTATCTCGGATTCCGCCCTTGCGGCCGGATCCTTCACCTCGCCCGTTTCTATCGCCTGTCGCATCAATCTCCTGGCCTGGTTGGCGAACTCCAGGGCTTCCCTTTTTCGTCCATCCCTGAGCGCGAGGCGCGAGCGCTCGAGCAACCGGTCGGCCCTTTCCATGAATCCCATCGCAGGAGATTGACCGGCTCCCTTGTCCCCGATCATTTCCCACGCCCTCTCACGGAGAGCGAGCGCTTCGTCGATTATCCTCGCCGGTTCAGCCGAATCCTCGCCCGATATCCTGCGCGTCAGGTTGCGCAGTATCTTCTCGCATTTTTCAAGCGATACGAGGGCGGAACGGTAACGACCCGAGGCGAAGTTATTCTTCGCCTGCTCCATGGTGCGCTCGGCCAGCCGGAGCTGGTTTTCGTTTGTCTTGGCGCCTTCTGCTGAAATACGTTCCCCGGCTCTGCCGAGGAGCTTCTCCACGAGCATCATCCTGCGCTCGCAGGTCTCCTTCTCGTTCCGTACTTTCCTGAACCTTTCCTGGGCCTGGTTCGCCAGTTTCCTTGCATTCTCGACCAGCTTGAAGGCGAGCTGGTTCCTGAGCTGCTGCGCGTTTATTCGGGATTTTTCGAGCAGCATCATCGATTCTTCTATAAGCCGGGTCAACCGGGCGTCCTTGATCCCGCCGTCGATCATCCCGGATCTCAGACCCGCCAGCATTTCGCCGGTTTTTTCGTCCAGCCTCCTTGTCTTCTCCTCGAGCCTCGCCTCATCCCTCGCCAGACCTACGGCGTGCCAGGCTTCCTTACGGGCTTCCATCGTGTATCTGTAAGCGAAGCCGGAATTGTTCGCCGTCAAGAAGTTCCTTGCCCTATTCTGGATCTTGATCGCCTCATCCAGAGATAGACGTGCCTTCTGGCTTCGGCTCTCTTCGATAATGCTTTTCGCTTCACTGATGATATCGTCGGTTCTCTCGACCTGGCTTTTCGCCGTATCGATATCAACCATTCCCTGCGAGGCGGCGCTGCCGGCGCAAAGGGTAATGGCCGCCGCGATCGAGATAATCAGTATATTATTCTTTCTGTTCTTTAGCATGGCTATCGGGTCTCCTTTCGGGTCATCTTACACAACGGTATTACGCAAGCGGTATGCCATGCCCCGTATTGCGGCATAACCTGTTTATTAACAATAAGATGACCCGGCAGACGGCCGGACGCGCACGATACTTTTTGTCCCATACGGTACATGTTAGTTGGTCCGGTGCGTTCAGGACGACCGATCATCGGCTTTCCTTCTCTCCGCCTGTTTCTTCGATCCCGTAGCGTTCCAGCCTGCCGTAGAGAGTTCTTCTTGTAATACCTAGAAGAGAGGCAGCCCTGCTCTTGTTTCCCCCCGCCTTTTCCAGGGCTATCTCTATCATCGATTTCTCGACTTCGGGAAGGGTCTTTCTCCCTACCATCGATTCGAGCGTGCCGGGCCCGGCGCCCGTTGTCTCCGGCCCCGATATTGCGATATCCGAAACCGATACCGGCTTCGGACCTGCCAGGATCAAGGCGCGTTCCAGAATATTCCTCAACTCCCGCACATTTCCAGGCCAGGAGTATCCTTCGAGCTTTTCGACCACATCACTTTCAAGGGGGACCCCTTTCGCTCCCCTAGAGAGGAGAAAATTCTCTGCGATAGGTGCCACGTCCTCCATCCTTTCGCGCAGGGGGGGGATCCTTACGGGGAATACGTTGAGTCTATAGAATAGATCGGTCCTGAATTCGCCCCGCGACACCATTTCCTCGAGATCCCTGTTCGTCGCCGCGATTATCCTTACGTCCACCGTCACCGATTTGCCGCTGCCGAGTGGGAGGAACTCGCCGTTATCGATGGCCCTGAGGATTTTCACCTGTAGTGAAAGGGGCATCTCGCCGATCTCGTCCAGAAAGAGCGTGCCGCCGTCGGCCAATCTGAAAAGGCCCGGCTTTCTGTTAGACGCCCCGGTGAATGCGCCTTTCTCGTATCCGAAAAGCTCCGCCTCGAGAAGCGTCTCGGGAACGGCGGCGCAGTTTATCGTTATGAAAGGCTTGTCGGCGCGGGGGCTCCGTAGATGAATCTCGCTCGCGGCGAGTTCCTTCCCGGTGCCGCTCTCTCCCT
This sequence comes from uncultured bacterium, assembly GCA_964584495.1. Classification (GTDB taxonomy): domain Bacteria; phylum Krumholzibacteriota; class Krumholzibacteriia; order Krumholzibacteriales; family Krumholzibacteriaceae; genus CAZPAH01. Next base: position 22,128 of record CAZPAH010000027.1, read on the forward strand.
GGATCAGAACCGGCGTTCCGGTTGGAGCGACCTTGTATATGATATCGAGAACGTTCTTTATTCCTTTCGACTCGCCTATGATCTTTCCACGCGGAACGGCCAGGGAGACCTTCTCCAAAAGTGCCCTGTTCTCGGTCATCAGGTCGCGCCGCTCGTGAATCCTCTTCAGCAGAAGCACGACCTCGTCCATATGGAAGGGTTTTATCAGGTACTCGTAGGCCCCTTCGCGCATCGCCTCGACGGCGGTTGAAGCGCTTGCATAGGCGGTCATTATTATAAAATCCGTCTCCTGCGATAATTTCTTGGTCCGCCGAAGGAGCTCTAGGCCGTTCATTCCTCCAAGCCTTAGATCGCACAGCACTACGTCTATATACGTTTTTTCGATTATAGGGAGGGCTTCTTCCGCGCTGGTGCACGATTCCACGTCGTATCCTTCCGCGGAGATTCTCTCGGAAAGCAGCCTTGTGATCTTTTTCTCGTCGTCGACTATTAGGATTCTACTCATTCTCGTCTCCCGCGGTATGGACCGGAGCGGGAAGGTAGACCGACACCACCGTGCCTCTACCCGGCCTGCTCGCTATATCAATCGTGCCCCCGTGGTCTTCGATTATCTTTTTCGCTATCGCCAGGCCGAGACCGCTCCCGGCCGGTTTGGTAGTGTAGAACGGCTCGAATACCTTCTCAATCTCTTTCGGCGGAATACCGACTCCGGAGTCCGAGAACGCGATTCTGTACCGGCCGCCGGCTACGGTCAGGGAGACATCTATCGTTCCGGCCCCCTCGACGGCCTGCCGGGCGTTAAGCAGTATGTTAATAAAAGCCTGTTGAAGCTTCTTTTCCTCCCCGGTGAACGGGCATTCGGGTAGATCGAAAGTCGTGTTTATCGAGATGCCGGTACCGGTCCCGGCGTCCTCTATCAATTTCACGGTCCGGCGGATTATCATCACGATGTCTGTTTCCTGCCTGCTCAGTTTTTCGTTCCTTGCGAAGAGGAGATAATCGGTCAATATCCCGTCGAGCCTGTCCACCTCCTCGAGAATCAGGTCGTCTATTTCGGGGGCGTCTTCCGGATGGGCCGCTTCGAGTTTTTCGGCGCTGCTTCTGATGATGAAGAGCGGGTTCCTGATTTCGTGCGCTATCCCCGCAGCCATCCTTCCCATCGATGCCAGCGTTTCGCTGTGCAGGAGCGATTCACGGGCTCTTATTAGGGATCCGGCCGCCCGGAAGATGAACCATACGAAAAGCGCAAGCCCCGTCAGGGATAATGCCGTCGAAGCGAGAAGGATGTTTCTCAATTTCTGCATTCCCTGGAGAAATGACGCATTCGCTTCTACCGCGCTCACAAGCTGCGCCGAGTGGTTCCCGGGGGGGATCGGCGCGTATCCGGCCTTCATATAGTTGCCATCGGGAGAGGCGTAGAGATCGGTGGCGGAGGGTTTGCCGTTCAGGGCCCTTATTATCTCGGGGTGATCCATGTTCCAGAGCGGATAGAAGTCGCCGACGGGAAAGAGATCGGGATTGAGAGAGACCAGAATGAGGCCGTCCTCGCGGAGCACGAGAATATTCGAAAGGGAAAAATCGTCGCCGATGCTTCTCAGCATGGTCATCGCTTCCGCCGGTATGGAGACGGGTGATATCTCCATGAAGAGAAGATCCTCACTGTGGGGTGAAACGGTCGACGAGACGAGCGATGCGAGCGATTGCAGCCTGATGCCGAACTCTGCGTTCAACGCATTCCTGACTCGGCTGTAGAAATACCAGTTTATCGCGGTGAACAGCAGGACCAGGACGATTATGGCCAGGATGAGCCAGCTGTTCCTGAATATCGATAGGTCGATCTTTTTCTTCATAAGCGGAAAATGAGCCCGGACTCACCGAATAGAGTGAAACCTCGAAAGGGCCGGTTTCTTCCATGATGGATCCTGCGCGGCCCGCTTGAATTTTTCTTTCGCCTCTCTGCCGTTTCCGAGCCTCAGAAGGGCCTCTCCCCAGTAGAAGTAGAGGCCGCCGGAATCGGGAAACTCGACAAGCCCCTTCTTCACGATCGGGGATGTCTCCGAATATCTGCCGGATCCTACCAGGAGCCTGGAAAGGGTCACGTATACCTTTATCTTCTCCGCTCTGGGAATTCCTTCAAGAGAAATCGCTTTCTCGTAATATTCGATGGCCTTAGCGTCATCGTTCATTTTCTCGTAAAGCGACGCGAGACTTAGACAGCCGAGCGGATTTGAAGGATCGCTTCTATAGGCGGTCTTGTAGTACTCCATCGCTTTTTGAAGCCTGCCGCGGCCGAATTGAATATAGCCGAGGTGCAGGTTGGCCGAGAAATTGAGGGGATTGATTTCGAGCGTCTTCAGAAAAGCATCCTGGGCGAGGGATAGTTTTCCCCGGCCGTAATAGAGCTCTCCGAGAAGGGCCTGCGAGATCTCGATGCCGCCCGCCATCCGCAGATACTTCTCCGCTTCATCATCATAGCCGAGCTCTACGTCCGCCCGGCCCAGAAGAGCGTAATGCCTTTGATCGGCCGCCCCGGCCGACCCGGCCGCCAGCATCCTCGTCCTGAGCTCCTTCCAGGCCTTTTTTCTGGCCAGGGCGGAACCCGCTTCGTAAGCCGCGTCGGGATCGGTCGGGTCCAGCTCGGACAACCTGATCCAGGTTTCCGATGCCGAGCTTCTCTCTCCCAAGGAGGAATAGACCTTCGCCAGCAGCCTGAGCGCCTCGATGTTGTACTCCTGCGAGGAAAGGAGATCTTCCAGCATAGTCGACGCTTTACGCAAGTCCCCGCTTTGCGCGGCGTTCCTGGCGTCTAGAATCACCTTGGCGGCATATGCCTCTTCCGACCGGCCAACTCCGGACGGTGTTTCCTCTCCGGCCGGTGATTCGCCGGTTGGGAGCTTTTCCCTGACCGGAGGAGCGCCGGCGCATCCGGCGATCAAAACAGCCGCCGCGATCGCCGATAAGAGCGGGACCTTCATATGGATCCTTTTACCGAACATCTCGATTTCGTGCCTTTCCCCGGTAAATGCAGATCGGCCCGCGACCCTGCGGACATTCAATAAATAATCATACTGCGCCGGTTTTGAAAAGTCCGAATCGCTGGCAACCGCGACTCGGGTTATGTTATACTACTAAACATGCTACTGTACTTGGAAGATAAAGTTGGAGTTACATGAAGTAAAGGATTCAGTTCAGAGGTGTTTTAATGAAGCCTATTTCAAAGAGAACGACGCCGTTTGCGGCGGTTCTTATCACCTTGGCCTTCCTCGCCGCGATCATGCCCTCCTGCTCGGGGGGAAACGGGGATAAGGGCTCATCGAAGAAGAAAACGGATCTTACGATACTTTACTCGAGCGATCTTCTGGGGAAGATAAGGTCGTGCGGGTGCACGGTAAAGGACACCGGCGGGCTCGGCAGGAGGGCCACCTACACGGAGAATACGCGGGAGAGCGTGAAAAATCTTCTCGTGCTGGACGTCGGCGACGTTCTCAGCAGCGATCTTTCCTTTACCAAGAGCGAAGCGGAACTCCCGTTCAAGGCTCTGGACATGATGGGGCTCGACGTGCTGACCCCCGGCGAGATGGAATTCATTTTCGGCGTTCCTTTCCTGATGAATGCCGCCGGGACGGCTTCGTTTGACGTGGTGGCGGCCAATATCGTCGATTCTGAAACCGGCGAGCCGTTGTTCGGCCAGAAGTACGTCGTGAAGGAGCTGGAAGGCGGCCTGCGCGTAGGCATAACCGGCGTTCTCGATGAGTCGATAATGTTCCCCGCCTATATTGACAAGTCGTCGTTCAGGCTGGAACCGGCCGAGAAAACCATGAGGACGGTGATCGGGGAGATGAGGGGGGAAGCGGATTTTCTGATCTGTCTGAGCCATATGGGACTGGAGAAGACGAGAAAGCTGGCCGCCTCCGTTCCCGGCTTCGATATCATGGTTGCCGGTCACGGGAAGCCGGTTATCAAAAGGGAGGAGAAGGTTGGGGAGACCTATATCCTGGCGACCGGCGGATTCGGCCAGTACATAGGAAGGCTGGACATTTCCCTTAGCGGCAGGGGCAAAAT
>CAZPAH010000027.1:26199-26689 GCA_964584495.1 uncultured bacterium
GCGCTCAGGATGAGATTGATCCCTCTTCCCGACGAGATCCAGATTGATCCCTCCGTACGTGCTCTATTCCGCTCTATGGACATACCGCTGACCGACAAGGAAGCCGGATCGGGGGGGCATTGAATGGTTCCCGCGCGGTCATTTCGGATGCGATAACCCGTTGTGCCGCCCGAAGATCAAATTATGGTTGACATTACTCCGATAGCGTATTAATTTTCAACGGTGAAATAAGGCTTTACGTAAAAACGGTCATTCCCTGGAGTGATCAAAGGTGTGATTTGTTCACTTCTGACAAAGGAGCGTATCCATGTCGAAGCTTTTCTCTGCTATTCTGATAACCGCTCTCCTTGCAGGTCTTTTCGCCGGTTGCGGCGGCAAACTTCAAGAGAGCTACATGATGGTTTCTCTTAAGGATGCCAGCGTCGGCGGCATTAAAAGCCCTGGTTTCAAGTTTGGCTTCGACACACCTGAATTTATTGCGACTGAAGGC
>CAZPAH010000028.1:0-26510 GCA_964584495.1 uncultured bacterium
AGCGAATGCAGAACTAATAAGCGACATTCTTGGAGTACTGGATGATTTCGGCAGGGCTTTCGATGCGGCTGATGATGGCGGTGAGCACTTCCTTAATGGGATGATGCTTATCTATTCGGGGCTTATGGATATATTGCGCAAATCGGGTCTCAGGGAGATCGAAGCCGAAGGAAAGGTGTTTGACCCGCAGTATCATGAAGCGCTTGGGGAGGCGGAAACCGACGATGTCGATGCAGGTTGCATTGCCTATGTCGTGCAGAAAGGGTATATGCTTCACGATCAGGTATTGAGGCCGGCAAGGGTGATAGTGGCGGGCGGGAAGAAAGAGAAGGATGTCGACCGACCTGATGGCGGGGATGATTGAGGGGAACTAAATTTGAGGTAAAAACGTATGGGAAAAATTATTGGAATCGATCTCGGTACTACCAATTCATGTGTCGCCGTAATCGAAGGAAATGAGCCGGTGATCATTCCCAACTCAGAGGGTGATAGAACGACTCCTTCGGTGGTTGCGCTCGCCAAGAACAACGAGAGACTTGTCGGGCAGCTTGCCAAGAGACAGGCGATAACCAATCCGGAAAACACTATCCACAGCATAAAACGTTTCATCGGAAGAAGGTATTCCGAGGCGAATAATGAGATCGAGCAGGTGGGGTACAATATCAAGACGGGTAAGTCTGATGAGATCCTGATCGAGATGAAGGAAAAAAGCTACAGGCCCGAAGAGATCTCGGCCATGACGTTGCGGGCCATCAAGCAGTACTCCGAGGAGTTTCTCGGCGAGGAGGTCACGCAGGCGGTGATAACCGTTCCGGCGTATTTCAACGACGCCCAGAGACAGGCGACCAAGGATGCGGGAAAGATCGCCGGTCTAGAGGTCATGAGGATAGTCAACGAGCCCACCGCGGCGGCGCTGGCGTACGGCCTGGACCGCGAGAAGAAGGGAAAGATCGCCGTTTTCGATCTGGGAGGCGGAACCTTTGATATCTCGATTCTCGAGCTGAGCGAAGGCATTTACCAGGTTAAGTCGACGAACGGCGACACGATGCTCGGCGGAGACGACCTGGACAGGACGATAATGGACTGGATCATCGAAGAGTTCAAGAATCAGGAAGGTGTAGATCTGTCGGGGGAGAAGATGGCGGTCCAGAGGATACGCGAAGCGGCGGAAAAAGCGAAATGCGAGCTGAGCTCGGTTCACGAAACCAATATAAATCTCCCGTTCATATGCGCCGGGGACGATGGACCGAAGCATCTCGATATAATCCTGACGAGGGCGCAGATGGAAAAATTGATCCATCCCCTCGTAAAAAGAACGCTGAACCCCTGCCGCAAGGCGCTGGAGGACGCGGGACTCAAGGTTGATGAGATCGATGAAGTTATACTGGTGGGCGGCTCAACCAGGGTGCCGGCCGTGAGAAAGATGGTTAAGGATTTCTTCAGGAAAGAGCCGCACAAGGGGGTCAATCCCGACGAAGTCGTGGCGATGGGCGCTTCCATCCAGGGGGGAGTGCTTTCTGGAGATGTCGAGGAGATTCTCCTTCTCGACGTCACGCCTCTGAGCCTCGGTATAGAGACGCTCGGAGGGTTGATGACCACGCTGATAGAGAGAAATACGACCATACCCTGCTGCAAGAGCCAGATATTCTCGACGGCTACCGACAATCAACCTGCCGTCAGCATACATGTTCTCCAGGGTGAAAGGGAACTCTCCAAAGATAACAGGACGCTGGCGAGATTCGATCTGGTCGGAATCCCACCGGCGCCTAGGGGGGTCGCCCAGATAGAAGTCACATTCGATATCGATGCCAACGGAATCGTTCATGTTTCTGCGAAAGACCTCGGCACGGGGAAAGAACAGAAGATCGAGGTAAAGGTCTCCAGCGGAATCTCTCAGGACGAGATAGATACGATGGTCAAGGATGCCGAGGAACATGCCCTGGATGATGAGGTGAAGAAGGGAGAGATCAGGATCACGAATGAGGCGGAGATCCTGATATATTCGACCGAGCAGACTCTAAAAGAGCATGGCGAGATGATGCCGGAAGACGACAGGGGGATGATCAAGGACAACCTCGCCGATCTCAAGAAACTGATGAAGTCGAAAGACGCCGATATCGACGAGATCAGGAAATCGACCGAGAAGCTGTCGGCTTCTGTGTACAAGATAGCCGAGTTGATGTACAATACCAGCTCGTCGGACGATTGATGCCGATCAGGGTGATCGCGAAGATATCTCAATCGCCGGTATTATGGGACCTCAGATAGAATTGTTACGGGGGCATGGAAAAAACCGATTATTACGAAGTTCTCGGTGTAGACCGCAAAGCTACCACCGATGAAATCAAGAAAGCATACCGGAAACTCGCCCTGAAGTACCATCCAGACAAGAACCCGGGCGACAAGCAGGCTGAAGAGAAGTTCAAGGAGGCCACTGAGGCCTACGAGGTTCTCAGGGACAGCGATCAAAGGGCGAGGTATGACCAGTTCGGCCACGCGGGCCTGGGTGGAGCCGGAGGAGCCGGCGGATTCCAGGGTTTCTCGGGGGGATTCGATCTGGGGGATGCCCTGAGGGCGTTCATGAGGGATTTCGGCGGTGGGGGATTCGGTTTCGATGATTTTTTCGGTGGCTCCGCCAGAGGCTCCGCCAGGGGGGGCAGGCGCCATATACGAGGAAATAATCTTCAGATCAAGCTCAAGCTGACGCTGAGGGAGATATCACGGGAAACGACAAAGAAGATTAAGGTTACGAGGCTGGTACCGTGCCAGGAGTGCGGGGGGTCGGGGGCAAGGAAAGGATCGGAAAATAAGGTTTGCCCGACTTGCGGAGGGGCGGGAGAGATAAAAAGAGCCACCAGATCCATGTTCGGCCAGTTCGTGAACGTTTCCACCTGTTCGACCTGCAGGGGAGAGGGAAAGATAATTTCCGATCCATGTCCCAAGTGCGGGGGGGAAGGGGTCGTGAAGGGCAGCAGAAACGTTGAGGTGAAGATTCCGGCCGGAGTCTCTTCGGGCAACTATATTACGCTGGAGGGTCAGGGCGACAGCGGGCCCAGGGGGGGGCCGCCGGGGGATCTGATACTGGTGATAGAGGAGCTGGAAGACGAACTTTTCGAGAGGCACGGATTTGACATACTCTGCGATCTCCCTGTAAGTTTCTCGCAGCTCGCTCTGGGCGACCGGATCGAGATTCCGACCCTTGAAGGAAAAGCGGCCTTAAAGATCCCGGCGGGGACCCATTCCCACAAGATTTTCCGTCTGAAGGGAAAAGGTATTCCGAGGCTGCATTCCTACGGCAGCGGGGACCAGCTCGTCAGGTTGATAGCCTGGACGCCGCAGAAGCTGGGTAAGGAAGAGAAAGAGCTTTTCCACGAGTTAGAGGAAAAGGTAAAAAACAAACCGCCCGCCTGCGGGAAACATATATATTCCAGCTAAATACTTCCGCGCTCAAGCAAGGTCTATAAAGGGTTTCCCGGCCGCGTTGCGGGCAGGGGGTGACGAGCCGGCGCAGCAAGAGTCCGGATAAGGGGAAGTTGTGGTTCACAAGCGATATTTCATAGTCCGTGCAGGGGATATCGGTGAAAAAACGGCCCGTCTCAGGGGAGAGGAGTACCATCATCTCGCGAAGGTGCTGAGGATAAGGGAGGGGGAAAGGGTAAGGCTGCTCGATGGCGATGGAGGGCTTTACGAATCTTCGGTCAGTCGTTATGAGAACGGTGAGGCGATTCTGGACTTATTGTCGACGAGCCGCCCTCCTAGACCTAGGCCCGTAGACCTGGCCCTTCCTCTATTCAAAGCGGGCAGGATGGATGCCGCCGTTGAGAAATGCGGGGAGCTCGGCGTAAGGGCGATCATCCCCTTCAGGAGTGAACGATCGATCTGGAAGGAGCACGGGGGGGACAAGGAGAAGAAACTGGAGAGGCTCCGCCGCAAGATCGAATCGGCATGTAAACAGGCAGGGCAGCCTTATTTCCCGAGGGTGGAGGATATAGTCCATTTCAAAGGACTGATATCGATGATTCCTCTTTATCCGAAGGTTTTCCTGGCGGACGGAGAGTTCGGGGGAGGGCCCGATTTTACGCGGGAGGATCCAAAGCGGCCCCTCCTCGGCATAGTGGGGCCGGAAGGGGGATTGACGGACGAAGAGAGGGAAATGATCCTAAGATCCGGTGCGGAGGCCCTTTCCCTCGGCAACTCGAGATTGAGAAGTGAAACCGCGGCGATCTGTCTTTCTTTCCTGCTATTGTCTCGATGAACATCAAGCATCGTTGACAACCTCCGGGAGCGCCGCTATACTGGCTCGATGCGGAAGAGATAATAGGGCAATCAAAGAGGTGGAAATGAATAGAAACGTGTTGACAAGGAAGATCCAGAACGATCTCAAGGATGCTTTGAAAGCCGGGGAGAAGAGCCGTGTGACGGCCCTAAGAATGATGATCAGCTCCCTGAAGAACGCCGAACTGGAAGAGCGGGAAGAATTAACGGAAGAGAAGGAGATAGCGATTCTGAGCGGTTACGCCCGCAAATGCAGGGAATCGATCTCCGAATACGGCAAGGGGGGCAGGGAAGACCTGGTGGAGAAGGAACGTGCCGAACTCGAGATTGTGATGTCGTATCTGCCCGATCAGCTCGACGAGGACAAGGCCATTGAAGAGATTAAGAAGGTGATAGAGGAGACCGGCGCGTCGGGGCAGCGGGATATAGGCAAGGTCATGGGTTTGATGATGAGCAGGTTCAAGGGCAGGGTCGACGGTTCGATGGTCAAACGTATCGCTTCAGAACTTCTTGGCGCCGGATGAGGATCGAATGAATATTGTAAGGATAGCTATCGGGGCGGTAATCGTATTCTTCTTTATCTCGGGGCTGCGAAGGGGGTTGATACGCCAGGTTCTAGAGGTCCTTGGAATCATCGCGGCCTTCATCTGCGCTTTTTACCTCGCCCATCGCCTTGCCGCATATGTTGAGGGAAAGATCGATTTATCGTATCAGCTTGCGATGATATTTTCGGCGATGGCGATATTCATCATTGTACTCCTGGTCTTTCACCTGGCGGGCATCGGACTGCAGAAATTCTTCAAGATGACCCTCCTGGGACCGTTCGACCGCATTATGGGAGGAATTTTCGGAGCGCTGAAGGGAATAATTCTGATCAGTCTGATTCTCGTTATAGTCATGAGCCTGCCCTTTCCGGGTAAGTACCACGAGGAAATTCTTGAAGACGGTATGACTGCGGCTATATATCCGGTTCTGCCGGTTCTCTTCGACCTTGTTATTTCGCACCTTCCGGGAGGATTCGATTTCAGCGAGGTGTCCAGGGCAGGTGACTCTCTGGGCAAAGCAGGCAAAGCCGGCGGCAAGATCAAGGAGAAGATCGAGAAGGAAAAAGAAAAGATTGAAGACGCGGTAAAAGAAATCTGACAGACCGGGCAAGCCGGATCTTCATATCCAAGAAAAACGCCGATGGAAAAGATGAATTCGGATGATAGATATCAGGCTCTCCTCGACGAGTTCCATCATACATCGTTAAAACTCGAATTCGACGCTGTGCTCGAGATGGCGGCGGCTCTCTGCAGGTCCGATCGCGGAAGAGATGCAATGCTGGCGCTGCCGGTGCTTTCCGATATCGGCGAGATCGAAACATGCCAGGAAGAGATACTGGAGCTGGTGCGGCTGCATGAAAGCGGGGAAAGCCTGCCTATCTCCGACTGGCGGGACAGCTACGATATGCTTGAGGCGATAAAGGCACCCGGAAGCGTGGCGCCCGGCGAGGCTCTTCTCGCGATCGCCCGCGCCGAGAAAAAGGCCCGGGAGATTTACCGGTTTACCTCCAAGCGAAAAAAGATCCTCCCGATCTTGAACGGTCTGGCCGTAAGATTCGATATTCAGGATGATACCGCCGAGAAGATTCTATCCACGATAGAGGAGAACTTCGAAGTCGGCGACAGGGCAAGCAGGCTTCTGGCTAAGATCAGAAAACAATCTGTCTCGCTGAGGGATCGTCTGAGGGATGAATTCAACGATTTCATCTCCAGGAAAGGAGCGGGGAAAGGTTATGAATTCGTGACGGTACGGGGCGATAGGTATGTCGTGTCCCTTCCGGTAAAGGAAGGATCCCGGATTCAGGGGATCGTACATCAGACGAGCGCCAGCGGAGCTTCGGTATTCATAGAACCGCTCGAGTTCATCGAGAAGAACAACAGGCTGGAATCCCTGCAACAGGAAGAGAAGAGGGAGACGGCCCGGATCCTAGGGGAGCTGACCGCGGAGGTATTCAACAAGAAAGAGATCCTCGTCGGGAATCAGGATACGCTTCTGCTATTCGATCTTCTCGCCGCGAAGGCCCGATTCGCGGGAAAATTCCGTTGCTCGAAGCCTTCCCACGGCATCGATGGCACATTGAAGCTGAGGCAGGCGCGCCATCCGCTGCTCGAGAGGCGGCTCGCAGCCCGGAATGTGGAGGTGACGGGGCTCGATATTGAATGCGGACCCGACCTGAAAGCCCTGGTGATATCAGGACCGAACGCCGGCGGGAAAACGGTTGCTCTCAAAACACTTGGGCTGATCTTGATGATGGACAGGACCGGCCTTCTGCTTCCCTGCCTAGATGGGAGCGTTGTTCCGGATTACAGATCGATCTTCGTGGATATAGGAGATGATCAATCGATAGAGATGTCGCTGAGCACATTCTCCTCGAAGGTATTGAGGATGAAGAAAATCGTTCGGCTCGTCGACGGGAACTCGCTGGTGCTGATCGACGAGATCGGAGACGGGACCGATCCGGAGGAAGGCGGGGCTCTCGCCATAGCGCTTCTCGAACGGTTGATGGGTGGCTGCGGCCGCGTCATCGTAACGACGCATATGAGCGTTCTCAAGGGTTGGGCGCATGAGACGGAGGGGGCCGCCAACGCCACCCTCGAATTCGACCCGGAAAATCTGGTGCCCCTGTTCAAAATGAGGATGGGGATACCGGGGCGAAGCTGGGGGATCGAGATGGCAGGCAGGCTGGGTCTTCCGCGCGACCTGATAGAGGCGGCTAAAAAAGAGCTGGGGGAAAAATCGCTTCGCCTGGAAGAGCTCCTCGTCCATCTTGAACGCACCGAAAGGATGCTCGGCATGGAGAAGGAGGAAACCGTCCAAAGGAAAGAGGAATTGTCCCGGATATTGGAGAAGTACAGGGAACGTCTGGAGATATTGGAGGAGAAGAAGGACGAGACGATCCTCGCAGCGAGGAAGGAAGCCCTCGATATCGTGACATCGACGAGGGTGGAGATGGAGAACCTCGTGAGGGAGATTCGGATGACGGGAGCGGAAAAGAGGGTCATAAGAGATTCCAAGAAGCTGGTCGGTGATACGGAGAAGGCTCTTAAAGATGCGCTTCGGAGGAAAGAGAAACGGGCTTCGCTGAGAGCGGAAGATGCGGTGGAGGGTGCCTGGGTAGAGATAAAAAGCCTGGGCAAGCACGGCAGGATCCTCTCTGTCGATGATTCGTCGAAGGTTCATTTGGAACTGGTGGGGGGATTGAGGGTAGAAACAAGATTGGAGGATCTTCTACCCTCCCGGGAGCGAGAGGCGGCCGAACCTACTAAAAAAGACCGGATTTCATGGACAACCGGTGTTCCGGGGCCGATGTCGACCGAGCTGATGGTGAGGGGGATGGATAAGCTCGAAGCGATGGAGAGGGTCGATGCCTTCATAGATCAGGCGGTGCTTCAAGGCCTCGACACGGTTTGGATAATTCACGGAATCGGTAGGGGGATTCTTAAGAAGGCTATATACCGTATGTTGAAAAACGATCCCCGGGTACGTGATCTTCATCCCGGAGAGCCGGTAGTGGGAGGAGATGGAGTCGCAGTTGTGCACATCAAATAGAAGCCGGTTGAGCCGAATTTTCGGCCTCGGAAACAGAAAACGGTTGAATCGAACCGGAGAATGATGATTCCCGAAAAGATTATCGACGATATCAGAGAGAAGAGCGATATAGTGGAGGTTGTAGGCGCCGTGCTCGATCTGAAGAGAGCGGGCGGCAACTTCAAGGCTTTGTGTCCGTTTCACGGCGAGAAAACCCCCAGCTTCATGGTGAGCCCGGCCAAGCAGATCTTCCACTGCTTCGGATGCGGGAAAGGCGGTAATGTATTCAATTTCATAATGGAATACGAGGGGGTAAGCTTTGTAGAGGCGGTGAGAAAACTGGGGGCCGGTGCAGGTGTGGACGTCGAGCAGTACCTTTCGGCCGGGGGAGACAGGGGTAAGTACGATCTGTATTACAGGGCGATGGAATTCGCGGCGAACTACTACAAGGATATCCTCCTTGAAGATCAGTGCGCGGAGGGAGCGAGGAGCTATCTCGAGCGAAGGGGATTCGACAGCGATATGATAGGATTGTTCGGCCTTGGATATGCCCCTTCTGTATGGGATAACCTTTATAAAGCAGCGACGGATGCCGGTATCGAGAGGAATGCGCTTCTCGAACTGAGGCTTGTCGACAGGAACAGGGGAGGGAGCGGGTACCGGGACTATTTCAGAAACAGGGTAATTTTTCCGATTCATACGCTTTCAAACAGGGTAGTCGCACTTGCCGGACGGGTTCTGGACGATTCTCAGCCGAAATACCTCAACTCGGCCGAAAGCCCGATTTATTCCAAGGGAAAGATTCTTTATGGATTGAATCAGGCGAAGGATGATATACGCAAATCATCATCTGCAATAATAGTAGAGGGATATATTGATTATCTAATGTTATGGAAGAAGGGGTTCGGAAATATAGCGGCAGTTTGCGGCACTTCATTGACAGCCGATCAAGCCAGGCTCCTTGCACGATATGCTAAACGTGTATATATTATCAATGATGGAGACAGGGCGGGTATCCGCGCGGCCGTTAGGGCAGCTGACAGGCTTCTTGTGGAGGGGCTTGATATAAAGGTAGTTATACTACCTGAAGAGGAAGATCCGGACAGTTTTGTGAGAAAAAACGGAGCAGAAGCTCTGAGGGAGAAGATGCATTCTGCTCCGGATTATTTTAGTTATCTTAAGCTGCAGGCTGAAAAAGGTCCGCGTGTATCCCACAGAAAAAACCAGGTAGTCAAACATTTACTTGATTCGATCTCCAATCTAGAGGACGGGGTCGGCAGGGAGTTGCTATTACAGGAATTATCGGCTCTCTTCGATCTTCCGCTGGATACGCTGAGGGGGGGATTGAAGGAAGGTCGGGGTAGAAGGAAGGAACCGGAACCCGGTCGGCCGGCTACATCGGGAAAGAGGGAAAGGATTCAGAAGGAGCTTTTCAGGATCGGGCTGGAAAACAGTAGTTATGCTCGGAAGATAATCGGCACTTTGACCGAGGAGGATCTGGAGGGGGAACCATTCAGGAATTTTTATAAAGTACTTGACTACGCGCTTAAAAATAACATTGATACTACAAGCCCGGAGTTCGCGGCAGGTCTTAAGGACCCGGAGCTGTCGATCCTTGCGGCCGATATCGCCCTGCTCGATCTTCCGCCGGGACCGGTGGACGAACTGCTGAGAGATAGCCTGCTGTGGATCAAAAAAGCGGCTCTGCGCGTAGAGATGGCGTCGTTGAAGAAAAGGATGAACGAGCTTCTGGCCGGCGGTGGAGAGGAAAAATCGAGAGAGGGGCTGGAGATCGCCGAGGCGTACAGGAAAATCGCGAGAGAGCTCGGGAAAATGGGGCTCAAGGAGGACGGTCGATCTGATGGATCTGGATAAGCTCAATGAGGTTCTGGCAGATCTGAGGAAGCTGAGCAAGGAGAAGGGATTTGTCCTCAACGAGGAGATCGAATCCGTCGTTGGGGACGATATCAAACCGGATGATATCGTGGAGCTCTACGACCGGCTGAGCGACGAGAATATCGAATTCTTCGACACCGTTCATAAAGCCCGGATGAAGATCGAGGCGCGGAAAAAGAGGGAGCAGAGGGACGCGAAGAGGTCCGAGGAGCTTCTCAGCCCGTCGGTCAGGTATGACGATCCCGTGAGGATGTATCTTCGCGAAATGGGCAAGGTTCCCCTCCTCGACAGGCAGGGCGAGATCAAGATCGCCAAGAGGATCGAGTCGGGTAACGCGAAGGTTTCAAGGGCTGTCTTCAGCCTGGATTATTTGACGCAGGAGCTGGGACAGTTCGTCAAGGCCATAGAGACGGACGAGAATCACCTGGAGGAGATCCTGCAGCTCGAGACTGGCGGTTTGCATCACCACTATACGGGCAAGAAAGACCAAAAGAAATATATCAACATCCTCAGGAAGATAATCAAGCTGCGTGAAGAAACCGCCTTGTTGAAACAGAGGCTTAGGAAGAGGATCAGTAAAGCCAAAGCTGCCGAGGTGACGAAGCTTCTCGAGGATAAGAACCGCAAGCTCAAGGAAGAGTATGCCAAGATAAAGCTGCACCCAAGGCAGATAGACAGGATTGTGGAGAACATAAAGGCTACCTGCAAGACCCTTGAAAAGTACCACAAGGAGATCAGCGAGTATGAAAAGTTCATAGGGATGACCGGTGAGCAGGTTGAAGAGGCCATCAAGATATTGAAGTCCGGCGGGAAGAAAAAGACTGCGTTGAAAAAGAAAATCAAGTGGACGCCGGAGAACCTGAAGGACTTTTCCGCGAGGTTGAAATCCCTCGATAAGAATTGCAGGCAAATAGAGAAGAACGAGGGTGTCTCATATGAAAATCTCTCTAAGGTCGTCAAGGATATAAAGTTTGGAGAGAGAAAAGCGGAAAGGGCCAAGCAGGAGATGATAGAAGCCAATGTGAGGCTGGTTATCTCCATTGCGAAAAGATATACCAACAGGGGGCTCGAGTTCCTCGACCTGATTCAAGAGGGTAACAGCGGCCTGATGAGGGCCGTCGACAAATTCGATTACAGAAAAGGCTATAAGTTCAGCACGTACGCTACCTGGTGGATACGCCAGGCGATAACAAGGGCCATAGCGGATCAGGCCAGAACGATCAGGGTCCCGGTGCATATGATAGAAGCCATTAACAAGGTTTCCCGGACGCAGCGGAAACTGATCCAGGAGTACGGAAGGGATCCGACTCCGGAAGAAGTGGCAAGGCGACTCGATTATCCTGTCGGCAAGGTCAAGAGTGTTATGAAAGCCAGCATGGAACCGATTTCATTGGACCGGCCGATAGGGGAGGACGATGACAGCAACCTCAGCGATTTCATAGAGGATACCGGCGCATCCTCCCCCGATCAGACAGCGGCCCACTCGATGCTGAAGGATCAGGTGGCTAGGGTTCTGGCGACCCTAACTCCACGCGAGGAGAAGGTGGTCAGGCTTAGGTTCGGTCTCGGTGACGGTACGCCGCGGACCCTCGAAGAGGTAGGAACGATCTTCAAGGTGACCCGAGAGAGGGTTCGTCAGATAGAGGCAAAAGCTTTGAGGAAGCTGATGCACCCGAGCCGGAGCAGAAAACTAAAAGGCTATATCGATATTTAATCAAAAAATGTTTGTGCGGTATTAAATAGCATGTTAGATTGAGTGCCGGTTCGCCCGGAAATCAAGAGTCTAAAGGGCCCATAGCTCAGTGGTAGAGCTCCCGGCTCATAACCGGTCGATCCCAGGTTCGAATCCTGGTGGGCCCACCAGATATCGCGTGAAACCGCGAAACGGCATTGCCTTTTCGCGGTTTCTTCGTGTAAGGCAGCTGCAGGTGACGGATCTAAGCGGGAAAGCCCGAATACCGGGAGTTAATCCATCGGCCCGGCTCGAAGATTGCGAATGATTTCCCTTTGTTCCTCGTGAGATCGCGACTCCGGGGGGATGACGGCAAGGTGGTCTGGCGTAACAAGCGTTATATTAATATGTTACCATGTTTTTCCTGATCGCCGGGGAGCGTATATAGACGCAGTAATCGATCTGGATTTGCAACGCGGGAAGTGAAAATGCAACTGAGAAGAAGCGTGCTGTTTGCCCTAATGATTATATTATTCATATACTTCGAGATTCATTCCTGCTCGGAGACGAGCGTGGTGGCGCCCGACCCGGTCTATAATCCGGACAATACCATCTGCTACGTGAACGATATCTTCTTCCTAGACGATAGCAATGGCTGGCTGGTGGGCCAACTGGGGACTATCGGCATCACAGTCGACGGCGGCGCGAGCTGGTCCGGTGTCAAGGTGGATGAGCTCGATATAAGAGGAGTGAACTTCATCGACCCGGATACGGGATGGATAGTGGGCAGGGGGGGCAGGATATTCAAAACGGTTGATGGAGGTTTTACGTGGGAAAATTTGGCCTTTTCCGGATATCCGAGAGAGGATGATTTCTACCAGGTGGACTTCAGAAGCGAGGATCTGGGATTCGTGCTCGGATATCATGGTGTTTTCATAACAGAGGACGGAGGGTCGGCCTGGATTAACAACTGGCTTCCCGTCGTACCCTTCAAGGGAGCCTGGGACATGGATATGCTGGACGGAAATTCCGGTTTTCTTCTGGGGAGCAGCTGGACGGAGCCGGATCCTCTTATGCTGTATAGAACCGTTGACTGCGGCATGAACTGGACAGAGGTTCCTGGTTCCAACGCGTCGGTTTTAAAGTCGATATTGACGGTGGAATTCATCGATATGAATACCGGTTGGGCGGGAGGCGGTAAGCTTCTTAAAACCTCGGACGGCGGATCGAGCTGGGTCACGCAGATAGAGGAAGCAACGGTGAGGGAGATATGTTTCACCGGTGAGGAAAAGGGTTTCGCCGTGGGCGGAAGCACGATCCTGAGAACGGAGAATGGTGGCGATGAGTGGGTCGATATAACCCCCCAGGACGAAAGAATAGTGGACCTGAGGGGAGTCTGCTTCCTCAACGACTTGAAGGGTTGGGTCGTGGGGCGGGGTGCGGAGGTCAGAGAGAATGAGAGGGTATTCAGCTACTCTATAATTCTGTCCACGATCGATGGAGGAGACAGTTGGTATATTAAGGAGCTGCTCTACGAGACCACCGGCCTGGCCGGAACTTTGCCCTTGGAAGATGAGAGCCCGATACCGGGCAGATGACCGCTCCGGCTGATATATATTTCCATTGAGGCCGGGCCGAACGGCGGCTGTTTTTATCTTTTGGAAAATTCAATAAAAAACTTGACCACGCAGCAGGATTGGAATATCGTATCTAATCTGTATGTCCGATTTTGCAATTTTAGCGTTGTGGAGCGTAATTGGTGATAAGAAGGGTTCGAACTGAAAAATACTGTTTGAACGAGATTTTCGCTTTATGCGGATTGACTTGAAATGCTTCCCTGTGGGAAGCATTTTTTCGTTTGGATTGAAAGGCGACACAAGATGATCACGGCGGAAGATGATATTCAATATCTAATACAAATAGTCCAGAAGGATATCGCGATAAAAGAGGGGAAAACCTTCCTCGAAGCTGCGCCGGAGAAAGTGTCCCTTATCGAAAAGAAGACGAGGGAGATGGATGAGGCCCTGCTTGAAGTAAAAGGCGCTCTCGATCTTCTGGAGAAGGAACGCGTCAGGCTGGAAGGCAAGGTAAGGGACCAGAACGAAGTTATAAACCAGAAGAAGCTGACTAGGGAAAAGCTGAATTCCAACACGGAATACAAGGCGATGGGGCGCGAGATAGATCATCTAACCGGCCAGGTGTACAAGGAAGAGGAACGTATCCTCGCGATTCTCGAAGAGATGGAAGCGAAGAAGAAAGAGATAAAGGAAATAAAGGAAAAGATCGGTAACGAGAAAGGCGTCCTTCTGGCCGAGAAGCAGAAGATCGAGAAAGAGATCAGCGATACGGAACAAAGACTGAGGAAGTACGATGATGAAAAATTGACGATACTGCCGATGCTGTCGGACCGCGTGCGGACACTGTATAACAGAATTCTGAATGTCAAGGGGGATTCCGGAGTCGCCAACCTGGTCGGAGATATATGTCAGGGATGCTATTCGAGGGTTCCTCCGCAGATGGCCCACGAGGTCAGGCGGAACGACAGGATTCTGACCTGCGAAGTCTGTGGAAGGATCCTGGTCTATTTCGAGACCGTCTGAACCTTTACCGGATCACGGTAACAATGGAAAACCTGAAAATGCTGCTTACCGGTCTCGCTTCGGGCGAAAGTATCGAAGGGACCTGGAAAAAAGCCGGTTATTCCTCGATAAAGGGGGCGCGCAAGGCCCTTCTCGATCTGGCCCGCTCGATCGGACCCGGAGTTGAGAGTGCCCGACCCGGCGGTAAAGAGAGGGACACCCGAGACAAGCTTCCCTCCCTGGGAAAAGGTGAAATCGTTGTATTCACGGATGGCGCTTCGAGGGGAAATCCCGGACCGGCATCGGCCGCGGCGGTCGCCTACCTCCCATCCGGAGAGGAATTAACCTCGAGGGCCGTTACGATCGGCGTAGCCACCAATAATGAGGCCGAGTACAGGGCTGTTATCGTCGGGCTGGAGCTGGCGGGGGATCTAGGAGCTAAGGATGTAACTCTGAAGCTCGACAGCGAGCTTGTCGTAAAGCAGTTGAACGCTCAGTACAGAATCAAGAAGAGGGAGTTGATCGAACTCGCCCGG
Organism: uncultured bacterium; assembly: GCA_964584495.1. GTDB lineage: Bacteria > Krumholzibacteriota > Krumholzibacteriia > Krumholzibacteriales > Krumholzibacteriaceae > CAZPAH01. The sequence continues at coordinate 14,532 of CAZPAH010000028.1, forward strand.
ATAGCGGGGAAGATGTCGAGCCGATTCGATAGGTGCCGCTACGAACATGTAAGGCGGGAGGATAACAGGGAAGCCGACAAACTGGCCAACAACGCCCTCGATAACCTCAGGGAGTGACCGTCGACCGTTCCCCGCCTTCGCCTTTCCCCGTCGCGGCAACCGGCACGGCCGGCAATCCTTTGACCTGCCAAGTATCCTGTGCTATATTTTTCCCTGAACTTAACGAATGATCGCTTAATCGGTAAAGCAGACGGGGCGATCGCGGGCGTCCGAGGGCGTTCGAGGAAAGTCCGAGCTCCACAGGGCGGGATGCTGGGTAATTCCCAGTGGGGGCGACCCCAAGGAAAGTGCCACAGAAAAGATACCGCCGCCGGTTTTCCGGCGGTAAGGGTGAAAAGGCGAGGTAAGAGCTCACCAGTGCCTCCGGTGACGGGGGCAGCTAGGTAAACCCCATCCGGAGAAAGACCAAATAGAAGAGGAGAAGTTGCCCGCTTCATCTGACTCTCGGGTAGGTCGATCGAGGCCCGTGGAAACGCGGGTCCCAGATAAATGATCGCTGCCTTTCAGCATGAAAGGTACAGGACTCGGCTTACAAGTCTGCTTTACCGTTTTCGTATTCAACGCTGGCAAGGTGAATTTTGCTTTCCTGGACCGATAGTAACGTCGATCAAAATATTAATGAATCGCTTGCCGAATCGCTGATGATTTCATCGCTTGAGGCGAAACTGCTGCTGGCGAGGAAAATTGAAAATATCGAGGATGCGAGGCGATACCTTTCGCCGAGCTTTGACGATCTGCACGATCCGTTTCTCTTCGGAGAGATGGAAGGGGCGGTAAGCGCTATTGGAGAGGCCGTGGCCGGCGGCCATAGAATCCTGGTGCATGGAGATTACGATGTCGATGGTATCTGCGGGGCGACGCTTCTCTACGAGGCGCTAGCCGGATTGGGCGCCGATGTTCACTATTTCATACCCGACAGGAGCAAGGACGGTTACGGATTGGCCGGCAGGGTCATGAAAAGGGGCGTCAAAGTCGGACTTAAGCTTGTGATTTCGGTGGATTGCGGATCCAGCGATGGGGAAACCATCTCATATCTTTCGAGCCACGGCGTGGAAACGGTAATTACCGACCATCATGAAATAGACAGACGTCCGGCGGACGCGGGGAGCTTCATCAATCCGAAGCTGCCCGGTGAAAAATACCCGTTTTATGAGCTTGCCGGCGTAGGCGTGGCGTTCAAACTTTTACAGGCACTCGAGAAGAGTATGGGAGGAAGTTTCGATCTGGAAGGGATGCTTGATCTTGTCGCCCTGGGAACTCTAGGCGACTATGTCGATCTAGTCGGTGAAAACAGGACCCTCGTATCCCTTGGGCTGGAACGGCTGCGCAGGTGGGAAAGACCGGGACTGGCGGCGCTGAGGGACGAAGCGGGTCTGGTCAAGGATGGTTTTACGGCACGCCAGCTATGTTTTTCGATTGTGCCGAGGCTAAATTCCCCCGGAAGAATGGGAAGCGCCAGGGATGTAGTGAAACTGCTGTCGACACGAGATGCCGATCTGTCGTCCAAGATCGCCCGGGAGATAGAGATGAAGAACAGGAGCAGAAGGGAGCATGACAGCCGCGTCACGGAGGAGGCGTGCTATCTCGCCGACGTAATACTTAAACGGAGCGATCCGAACGCGCTAGTTTTCTCTTCGTCATCGTGGCACGAGGGCGTGGTCGGAATCGGCGCTTCGAGACTCTCGGAAAAATATAATCTTCCGGCGGTGCTGATAGCTGTCCGCGACGGGATTGGAAAGGGCTCCGCAAGATCGGCGGGCAAGGTAAATATCAAGGAGACACTTGAGAAATGCGCCGGTTATCTCGATGCATACGGCGGGCACAAGGAAGCGGGGGGGTTCAGTATAAAGGAAATCAACATTTCCGATTTCAACAGCAGGTTCGATGAGGTTGTCGGAGAACTTCTGGAAAAGAGCGGTGAGGCGGATCCGGTGGTTTATGATGCTGAAATCTCCCTCGAACAGTGCGACATGGAATTGATCTCCTTTATAGAAAGAATGGCTCCGTTCGGTCCGGGAAATCGAGAACCGGTTTTTTTGCTCAGCGGGCTTGAGGTAATGCCCGACAGCAGGATCGTGGGGAAGGATCACCTCAGAATAACGGTGCGCGATCGTAACGGCGGAATACAGAATCTAATCGGTTTCACGTTGGGAAGAGCCTGGAACCCGGTGGATATAGTGGGACAAAAGCTCGACCTTCTCGTCCAGCTGCGAAAGAACGTGTATCATGGGAAAGTAGAGCCGCAGGTGCAGGCGCTTATGATAAGGATATCGAACGGTGTCGCTTCAAACTGAATCGAACTGCTCCGATGTCGCCGTCGAGATCGAGCGGCGCAATGGCGGAGGACGCGCAGCCAAAGGATGCAGCGTGGGGAAAGGCAAGTAGGGCCATGCGGGCGGTAATCCAGAGAGTGGCTGAAGCCAGCGTCGAAGCGGGAGGGAGGATTATAGCCTCTATCGGTAAAGGGATTCTCGTTCTCGCCGCTTTCAGGACCGGCGACGACCGGAAGGAACTGGACTGGATGGCGAGAAAATGCCTCGATCTCAGAATATTCAATGACGAAGCGGGAAAGATGAACAGGAGCGTGATCGACGAGGATGGCGAGGTTCTCGTCGTGTCGCAGTTCACACTGTTCGGAAATTGCAGAAAGGGTAGACGTCCGGCATACACGCTCAGCGCACCGGCCGCCGAGGCTCATGCCCTCTATATCGAGTTCATCGAGATCCTCGAGGGGTATTACGGAAAAGTCTCATGGGGAGAATTCGGCGCTATGATGAAGGTGCGCCTCTTGAACGACGGTCCCGTAACACTGATAATCGACCGCGGCACGGAGGGGATATAGCCCCCCGGTCGCTGTGCAATGGAAGGTCTATCGCATGAATCCTTTTCTCTCGGCTGAAATTCAAGAGAACCTCGTTCTGGCTTCCGCCTCTCCACGGCGAAAGGAGATTCTTGAGAATCTTGGATTCGAGTTTGAAGTGCTTCCCTCGGACGTCGACGAAAGCCAGATCCTGCAGGATGATCCGGCAGTTAATGCAAAGTTGCTGGCGGAACTCAAGGCTGTCGGAGGGCAGGTGGTCCGGCCAAGAAAAACGATCATCGCCGCCGATACTATAGTTCTTTGCGATGGTAAGGTTCTCGGGAAACCGCGTGACGACGATGAATCCGCCGGGATGTTGAAGTACCTTTCCGGCAGGATGCACGAGGTCATAACCGGGATCGCCTTGATCTCGCGGCCGAACAAGAGAATAGTGGAGATAGAGCGAACGAAGGTTTATTTCAGAGCACTGACTCCGGAAGAGATCGCAATATATGTAAATACGGGAGAGCCACGCGATAAGGCGGGAGGATACGCGATACAGGGATACGGATCGGTCCTGGCAGATAGGATCGAAGGTTGTTACTTCAACGTCGTCGGCCTACCGGTGCCGAGACTGTTCGGCATGTTCAGGCGACTGGAGACGATGTAGGTTGCCCTTTGGGCCGGAGGAACGAAGAATGAGCGCTTTCGAGAAAGAGTACGGTTTTTCGACGGACGGCGACGGAACGATAGTGGATCTGACCCGACGAATCGAGGAAAGCGTTCTTGAGAGCGGGATAAAAACGGGCCAGGCCGTAGTATTCGTTCCAGGCTCTACGGGCGCAATAACAACTATCGAGTACGAGCCGGGCCTCTTGGGGGACCTGCCTGAATTCTTCGAAAGGATCATTCCTTCGGATACCGTCTATCAGCACGATGCGACGTGGGGCGACGGAAACGGTTTTTCGCACCTGAGGGCGGCCCTCGTGGGGCCATCCCTGGCCATTCCCGTTTCAAAAGGGAGGCTGGTGCTGGGAAGCTGGCAGCAGGTGGTTTTCCTCGAATTCGATAACAGGCCCCGCAGGCGCCGAATTCACGTTAATATCGTGGGCGATTGAGGGATGCGGACCATTTACGGCAATAAATTAAAGAAACTTGACATAACGGCTAACTTACTATATATTTTGATGTTTAATTTTGAATTATTATGACCGTCCTGGAGGATAGGAATGCAGAAAACAACTATATTGAAACCGGGTGAATTTCATAGAGATTGGTATGTCGTCGATGCGGACGGCAAAACGCTTGGAAGGCTCGCCGCCAGGATTGCGATGGTGCTCAGGGGAAAGAACAAGCCCGGGTACTCCCCTCATATGGATGTGGGCGATTTCGTCGTCATCGTAAACGCTTCAAAAATAAATGTTACAGGCAACAAGGCAGAGGACAAGAAGTATTGGAGATATACCGGCTATCATGGGGGGTTGCGCCTGACGAGCCTCAAGGAAGCCATGCAAAAGGATCCCACCATAGTCGTGAGGAAAGCGGTGAAGGGTATGCTGCCGCATAACAAGCTTGGCCGGAAGCTGATCAAGAAGCTCAAGGTATACGGGGGCGCGACGCATCCCCACGAAGCTCAGAAACCGGAAGTGCTTGAAATATAACAGTAAACGTAACTAAGTCCTTCCCGCTTATGGAAGGGCTTTAATGGAGAGGGAAGGAGGTGAAAATTGGCAAAAGAGATCTATCATTCCGTCGGAAGAAGGAAATCGGCGGTCGCCCGCGTCTATCTGACCGAGGGTTCGGGCAAGATTGTCGTTAACGGCGAGGGACTTCGCCAATACATGAAGAGAGACAGCCTTGCGCTCCTCGTCAGACAGCCGCTCGATGTTACCGGGTCCGAGGCCAAGTATGACATCATAGCTTCGGTAAGGGGTGGAGGCACGTCGGGACAGGCGGGAGCTCTGAGGCTGGGTATATCCAGGGCGATCATCCAGCACGATGAGAACCAGAGGAAGGTATTGAAAGCGGGCGGTTTCCTGACCCGTGATCCGAGGGAGAAGGAACGCAAGAAGTACGGACAGCCTGGAGCAAGGAAGAAATTCCAGTTCTCCAAGCGGTAGAATTTCTATTACGCACATCCCTTTACCGGCTCATGGTGTTCTGTTAATACGGGATAGGGCCGAAGAAGTAGGGGGGTGGAGGAAAAACCTAAGGAGGCAAAGTGGAAGTCCAGATCAAAGACCTGCTGGAAGCAGGCGTTCATTTTGGGCACCAGACGAGGCGCTGGAATCCCAAAATGAAGCCATATATATTCAAAGAACAGAACGGCATCTATATCATCGATCTCCGCCAGACGCTCGATAAGCTGAAAGAGGCCTACGACAAGCTCGTGGAGATGACCGCAGAGGGTAAAACGGTCATCTTCGTGGGTACCAAGAGACAGGCGAAGGACAGCGTAAAAGAAGACGCGACAAGGTGTGATATGTTCTATATCAACGAACGCTGGCTGGGTGGAACCCTGACTAACTTCAAGACCATCAGACAGAGCCTCGACCGCCTTGAGGATATCGAGGCGATGGAGAAAGACGGAAGGATCGAGCAGTTTTCCAAGAAGGAACGCCTCGATCTCGAAAAGCACAAGCAGAAGCTTCTGAAGGTTCTCTCGGGGATCAGGAATATGAATAAGCTTCCTTCCTGTATCGTGGTATTCGATACGAAGAAGGAAATGATCGCGATCAAGGAAGCGAATAAGCTCGGTATTCCTTTGATCGGCCTGGTGGACACCAATAGCGATCCTGACGAGCTGGATCTCGCCATACCGGCCAACGATGACGCGATTCGTTCGATAAAGCTTTTTACGAAGACTTTTTCCGATGCGATTATCGAGGGAAGGGCGAGATACCTGAAGAACAAGGATTTCATCAAGGACAAGGGCAAGGAGAGCGGGAAGGCGCCGAAAGAAAGGCGCCACGAGTCGCCCGCGGAAGCGCCTAAGGAATCGAAGGTTTCCGGCGGCGAAGTTAAATCGGACAAAGAATAATCGATTCTGGAGGATTTATAGATGGATATTTCACCGAAGCTCGTCAAGGAATTACGGGACAGGACAAATGCGGGCATGATGGATTGCAAGAAGGCCTTGCAGGAAACCGGGGGCGATATCGATGCCGCCATCAAGAAGCTCAGGGAGAAGGGTCTCTCGTCGGCGGCGAAGAGGGCTCACAGGGAGGCGAAGGAAGGCAGCATATTTTCGTATATCCACGGAGGTTCGAAACTCGGGGTGATGGTCGAGCTTAACTGTGAGACCGATTTCGTGGCCAGGACCGACGATTTCAAAGATCTGGGCAAGAACCTCGCGATGCAGATAGCAGCCACGGCTCCTCTAGTGGTGAAGAGGGAAGATCTGGCGGAAGATGTGATAGAGCGGGAAAGGGAGATTTATCGGAATCAGGCGCTTCAATCCGGTAAGCCCGAGAAGGTCATAGATAAAATTGTTGAAGGTAAAATGGAAAAGTTCTACCATGACGCCTGTCTGCTCGAGCAGCCTTTCGTGAAAAACGAGAAGGAAAGCATTGAAGATCTCCTTAAGGGGACTATCGGTAAGCTCGGAGAAAACATGATAATCAGGCGTTTCGTCCGTTTTCAGCTGGGGGAGGAAACATCCTGAACGGCGAGCTGAACGAAACAACTGTAATCGCGGTAACGGAAAGTACGCGGGAGATAGTCGCCTCCTGCGTATTTTTCTGAAAGGAGAGATAAATAGATGGAGGATCGTCCCCGGTTAAAGAGGTTTCTGCTGAAAGTCAGCGGAGAGGTGTTCGGTGGGGAATCTCTCAGTATCGATATGGGAAGGGTAGAGAGATTCGCAGCCGAACTCGGTGATGCGCGCTCTTCGGGAGCCGAGATCGCTGTTGTGGTTGGAGGCGGAAACATAGTCCGCGGCTCGGTTCTCAGCAGGGGAGGAGCCGATAGGGTTTCGTCCGATTATATGGGGATGCTCGGGACCGTTATCAACGCGATCGCGCTGCAAGGAGCTTTGGAGCGTCTAGGCGTGGAAGCCAGGGTGATGACCCCCTTCTCGCTGGAACAGATCGTAGAGCGCTATATAAGGAGCCATGCGTTGAACCACCTGGGGGAAGGTAGATTGCTCATTCTGGCCGGGGGCACAGGTAATCCCTATTTCACGACCGACACGGCGGCTGCCCTCAGGGCGGCGGAGATTAAGGCGGATGTGCTGCTCAAAGGAACGAAGGTCGATGGAATTTACGATTGCGACCCCGTTAAGAACCCGGGAGCTTCTTTAAAGAAAAAGCTGGGATTCACCGAGGTGCTGGGTGCCGATCTGAAGGTCATGGACGCTACGGCGGTCGCCCTGTGCAGGGACAATAGCATGCCCATAATCGTCTTCAATATCATGGAGAGCGGAAATTTGGTCAAGGTGATAGAGGGAGAAACGATCGGAACGATTGTGCAATAAGGAGGTTACTGATGGACTCTGTCGATGGAATCTTCACCGAAACCGAAAGTCACATGAAAAAATCCAGGGAACTCGTCGAGTCCGAGCTGGCGTCCATAAGAACGGGGAAGGCGTCGCCTGCCCTCCTGGAAAGCATTAAGGTCGATTATTACGGCTCCCCGGTTCCATTGAAGCAGGTGGCCAACATCGCTATTCCCGATCCCAAGCTGATCACCGTTCAGCCCTGGGAAAAGCCGATGGTAGCCGAGATAATGAAGGCGATCCAGTCATCGAATCTGGGCCTCAACCCTCAAAGCGATGGTAGTTTCATCAGGGTTCCACTGCCGCCGTTGACGGAGGAGAGAAGGATCGAACTGGTAAAGACGGTCAAGCAGATGATCGAGAATGGGAAAGTTGCCATCAGGAACATCCGCAGGGAGGCGAACGAGAAGCTCAAGAAGCTGGAAAAGGATCATGTGATCTCCGAAGACGAACATCACAGGTACCACAAGGAGATTCAGGAAATGACCGACGAGTCGATAAAGGAGCTCGACACGGTTACCGAGACGAAGGAAAAGGAAATAATGGAGTTCTAGCAAGCCGGATGACGGGGAGTATTGATACCGGCATCAATGCACGTAATGGAAATTGATAATGAAAAGGATCTGGAGGCGTTGAAATGCGCCGAGAGGTTGCCGAAACATATAGCAATTATCATGGACGGCAACGGCCGCTGGGCCCAGAGGAGAAACCTGCCGAGAATAGCGGGACACAAGGTGGGTAGGGAGTCCGTCCGAAGTACGGTGAGAACCTGCGCGAAACTAGGTGTCGATGTCCTATCGCTCTATACGTTTTCCCTGGAAAACTGGCGCCGGCCGAAGGCCGAAGTCCAGGCATTGATGAGGTTTCTAAGGAATGTTCTCGAGTCGGAATACCTTGAGCTGAGGGACAACGATATCCGGCTGAAGGCTTCGGGTAAGCTGGAAATGCTTCCCGACAAGACCCGCAGGGCGCTTGACGCTACGATTGAGAAGCTTTCATCCAATACGGGAATGATCCTTAATCTGTGCATCAGCTATGGCGGCCGGAGCGAGATAGTGGAAGCGGCCCGCAGGCTCGCCACCTCGGCGGTAAATGGGGATATACGGCCCGAATCGATAGATGAGAGGATCTTCTCGGAAAATCTCTATACGGCGGGTCTTCCGGATCCGGACCTGCTGATAAGAACAAGCGGAGAGTTGAGGATAAGCAATTTTTTCCTATGGCAGATAGCATACTGTGAAATAGTGGTTACCGATGTTCTCTGGCCGGATTTCAGGGAGAAAGACCTGTTGGCGGCGATAAGGGAGTATCTTGGAAGGGAACGAAGATTCGGCGCCGTCGATTCCGCCTGAAAGAGATCATGGAAGTTTCCGCGATGAAAATGGAAAAGGTCGAACACCGAAGTGGCAGGAAGGGCTCGGTGATCAAGAGAATACTCGCCGCGATCTTTTTTATTCCCTGTCTGCTCATCATTGCTAGAAGGGGTGGGATCTACTATGTGATCCTGATCGACATGGTAATTCTCATCGGGTTGTGGGAATTCTACAAGATGATGGAGGCCAAGGGACTGAGCCCTTACAAAGCGATAGGAATGCTCAGCGGTATCGCCCTTTCATGGTATATATTCTTCCAGCATGGTGTTTACTCTAATTTTCTGCTCAGTCTCATATTTATTAGCATAATGATCCTAGAGCTGGCAAGGAAGGAAAAGGGCCTATCGGTATATCATATATCCGTTACGATCTTCGGAGTATTCTATGTGGCCTGGCTGGGCAGCCATTTGATACTCCTGCGGGAACTCCCGCAGATCAAGGGGCTGGACTATTCGGTGGGCTTCTCCTTCGTAATTATCGTCTTCGCCCTAACCTGGTGCTACGATACCGGAGCGTACACGATAGGACGTTTGCTGGGAAGGCATAAGCTTTTTCCAGCCATATCCCCGGGCAAAACGGTCGAGGGGGCCGCCGGCGGCGTCATTTTCTCGATAGCGGGCATACTTATCGCAAGGAGCACGATAGCCCATTACCTCGGCTTGACCGAGGCGATCCTTCTCGCTCTGGTATCGTCTGTTTTCGGCCAGCTCGGAGACCTGGTGGAATCGATGATTAAGAGGGACGCGAAAATCAAGGATTCATCCGGTACGATTCCGGGGCACGGCGGTATTCTGGACAGGTTCGACTCCCTCCTTTTTACGGCACCACTTCTTTACTATATTTTGAATTATTTCATTCTCGACTAGGAAAGGCCGGTTTCTGTTGAAAAGGATAGTAATTCTCGGATCAACCGGATCGATTGGGAAGGCGTCGGTCGAGATAATCATGAGATCGCCCGTCGATTTCGAGGTTGCCGGTCTTACGACGAATTCGAATATAGAGGAGCTGGAAAGGCAGCTGGCCGTTTTTCCCCGAGCGAAATACGCTGTTGGAAATATCGATGCCGCGAGGAGGCTCGCCGCCGGAAACGCCGGGATGGAAGACAGAAGCTTCGGTACCGGCCAGGAAGGGATAAGAAGACTGATAGAAGAAACCCGCCCTGACCTCGTGATAAACGCCCTCGTGGGGATTGTGGGGCTTCCTCCGAGCATTACAGCCCTGGAAACGGGTTCTACACTGGCTCTTGCCAACAAGGAGTCGATGGTGACTGCCGGCGGGCTTATCAGGAAGATCGTTTCGCAGGATCCTGAAAGATTGATCCCGGTCGACAGCGAGCATTTTTCCCTCGGCAGGTGCCTCAGGGGGTACAAGGAGGATACCGCGGAGATAATCCTGACCGCCTCCGGAGGCCCGTTCAGGGGGAGAAGGCAGTCAAGCTTATCGAAGGTGACGGTTGAGGAAGTTCTAGATCATCCTACCTGGAAAATGGGGAGAAAGATAACCGTCGACTCCGCCAACCTGTTTAATAAAGGACTTGAAGTTATAGAGGCACACAACCTATTTAATTATAGTTACGATAATATCAAAGTAGTAATTCACCCGCAATCGATCGTTCATTCCATAATCAGGTTGAATGATGGCTCCCTTCTGGCGTATCTGGGGCCCGCCGATATGAAGCTCCCGATACAAAGCGCCCTGCACTATCCCGAGATAGTCGAATTCGAGTGGAGAAAGCTCGGCCTTGATGATCTCGGCAGCCTGGATTTCTATCCTTTCGAGGAATCCAGATACCCCGCCTATGAGCTTGCCGTTCAAGCCGGGATGACCGGAGGAACGGCCCCCGCCGTCGTTAATGCGGCCGACGAGGTGGCGGTTGAATCGTTCCTGTCCGGGAGGATTGGATTTTTAACTATAGTCGACTGGATAGAGGAAGCGCTTGCTGCCCACCGTCCGGGAAAGGTCGATAAACTGGAAGACGTACTTGATGCCGATAGATGGACCAGGGAATTTCTCATGGGCCGGCACCGCGAGGCGGCCCCTGTTTGATGGAGGATATATGCTTATTACGATTGCAGCCTTTTTGTTTGTTCTGAGTGTTGTTGTATTGATCCACGAACTGGGGCATTTCCTGGTGGCCAAGATGAACGGATTTTACGTTGTTACCTTCTCGTTCGGTTTCGGCCCTAAGTTGATAAAGAAGAGGATAGGGGAGACCGAGTACGCTATCTCGGCCCTGCCGTTCGGAGGCTACGTCAAATTCGCCGGGGATTCCGATGACGAGAAGAAAGACGATACGGATAAAATCGGGATAGCGGAAGACGAGGTCGAGATCCCCGAGGAACGTCTTTACAGGAACAAGTCTCCCTTGCAGAGGATGGCCGTCGTTCTGGCCGGACCTTTCATGAACGCCTTCCTGGCCCTGATACTCTATATTTTCAGCGTTTGGTTCGGGGGGGTATTCATCGGGAACCCCGATAATATCGTGTTCCGTGTTATGGAGGATTCGCCGGCGGCAAAAGCCGGGTTTGTCGCCGGTGACAGGATCGAACGCGTCAACGGCAGGGTATTCAACGCCGATACCCGGCTTGCCGATCTCGTCGATTACGGTAAGGGCGTGAGCAATTCCTTCAGGGTTCTGAGGGGAGCGGATTCGCTGACGATCGATGTCATCCCCGTAATACGGGAGGGGGACGACAGGCCCACGCTCGGTATATACACGGCAAGCCTGCCGATGGTGGGCGATGTCAAACGCGACAGCCCCGCTTTCAAGGCCGGAATGACAAAGGGATCCTTGATTCTCGCGGTCAACGATACGACGGTGAATACTTTCGTCGAGATGGTCGAGAAGATACATGGCAGGATTGGAATTCCCATGAAATTCGAATGGGAGAACGAAGGAAAACGTTTCTCGGCGATGATCACTCCCGTCGCCACGGACGCGCCGGCCGAAGGAGAACGCCTCGATGTCGTAAAGGTAGGCGCCATCGGTGTGGGCGAGTATTACGAGAAACTGGATATTTCCTTCCCGGATGCGGTGAAGTACGGATCCCGGGCGTTCTACAACCTGCTCGGATCTATTCTCGATTTTCTTGGAAAGCTCGTTTCCGGCAAGGCGACTATAAGGGCGGTCGGAGGACCTCTAAGGGTAGGCGCGATGGCGGGGGAGATGGCTCGATGGGGATTCAACTACCTCATATCGTTTCTGGCCTTTTTCTCGCTGAACCTGGCGATATTCAATCTTCTTCCCGTGC
>CAZPAH010000029.1:0-25854 GCA_964584495.1 uncultured bacterium
CTTTTAGATCATGTACGAGTTGACCCCCCAGAGGTAGAAGTTGTAATGCATCGGCGGCGTGCCCCCCTCGATGAGCCCCCCGTAGAGATCTCCGAACACCGTGACCCTCGAGTGAAGCGGAACGCAGAGCTTCCCGGTAAAGAGCCCCCTGTTGAACGAGTAATCGCCTCCCAGGGCGCCACCGGCCGCCTCCCCCTGGAACCTGACCACTAGCCCCGTTCTCGGAAACCACGACCTGTCCAGGGTGTCGAACCAGAAATCGGCCGAGACGAAGGCGAGCCTTCCCGTATCGTCCTTGGCTCCCGGCGGCGCTATATCGGGCGTTTGGCCGAACCACTCCATATTCACACCGCCCGAGGCGTATACTACGTTCGACAGGAGCGATTCGAGAAATATCCCCGCGCGGGTGCTTCGAATCCGCCAGCGCCCGATCCTCCGATCGCCCTGGTAGATGTCGATACGGTCCTGCATGAGATCCACGTCCGACCTGATCCCTATGCTCCGGCTGATCCCCGCGTACCAGGCATACTCGGGGGTGAACCTCTTCCTCTCGCCGAGAAGCAGGTCGAAGCCGAGGTTCGAGCCGTGCTCTATCAGGTTCCTGATCGAGCCGTTGATTATCATCGACAGCCCCCAGTGCGAATCGTAGCGCATCCCCGCGTTTACCAGGATATCGCTGCTCTCCCTCACTATCACCACGAGCTTCCTCCCGCCGGCCGACCGCTCGAAGCGGTAGCTGACATCGGTGAAGAACCCGCTCGCGTAGAGCGACTGCACCGCCTTTTCGAGGTCCGAGGGCATCACCTCGCTGGGCGGCCTTATCCCAAGCTCGCTCAGCACGTACCTCGAGGAAACGTCCTCGAGGCCGCGGATCTCGATCTCCTCGACCGTCACGGGCTTGAAGGCCGAAGGATCGATCGGGGGAATCTTCCGGCGGCCGCCCCGCAGGTCGTCACGCCTTCCGTCCCGCAGGCTTTCCCGCAGGCCGGGGTTATCCCGGCGGGCCTTCAGAACTGTCGAATCGGCCCACGCCCCGCCGTAGGCTATCCTGGCGGCCAGGGCCTTCAGCTCGTCGATATGCTCCCTCGCCGCGACCTCGCCCATCTCGACCAGCTCGGCGGACTTGCCGAAGTCCATCAGCCCGTACCCGCTGACCTTCGGGACGATGAGAAGATCGCAGAGATTCTTCTGTATGCGGTGATCGGCATCCTCCGCCAGGTTGATCGCCTGCATCATAATGTTCGTCAGCGATTCGAGCTTGTCGGCGGGAAGGAGCCCGCTTCCAACGTCGACCCCGATCACAATATCGGCCCCGAGGTTCACCGCGTCGATCGCGGGCAGGTTTCGCAGAAGCCCTCCGTCGACCAATATCCTTTTTCCCATATGCACCGGCGTGAAGACCGACGGGAGCGACATGCTCGCCCGGATCGCCTCCGGGAGAAATCCTCCGTTCATCTCTACCGCCTCGCCCGTGACCATATCGGCCGCCACGCAGGCGAACGGCCGGGGCAGCTCGTTGAAATCCTCCACCTCCAGGTACGGCCAGGCGAGCCTTGAGAGGAGGTTGTAGATCTTATGCCCGTTGATAAGCCCCGCCGGCATGTTGATCCTCCCCTTGATCACGGGGAACGAGATGAGGTACCTGTCCTCCATCTTCCTGTTCCTCATGGAGAGCTGGTTTCTCGGCGTCCTGTCGTTGAAGAGGTCGTTCCAGTCGAAAGTCTGCACGAGCTCCGCCATCTGGTCGGGCGTGTAGCCCATGGCGTAGAGGCCCCCGATTATGCTCCCCATGCTCGTGCCCGTGACGACATCGACATGGATCCCCGCCTCCTCGATAACCTTGAGCACTCCGATATGGGCTACCCCCTTGGCCCCTCCCCCGCTCAGGGCGACTCCGATGACTGGGCGGGAAGGTTTCCCGCCCGCATAGGCGTACGACGCGCTCGAAAGGATCGCCGCGAAAAGCGCGGCCGCCGATATGATTGTCGCGATCCGTTTCCCGTGTCTCATTTCTCCAGCTCCTCCAGCCATCTTCTGGCCGGACCCATGTTCGGCATCAGCTCGAGGCACTTCCTGTAGTACCCAATGGCGATCTCGTTCTCGCCCCGCATCCGGTGGAGGTTCGCGAGCTGCCAGTAAGCGTTCAAGGAGGTGGGAACCTGATCGCGCAGGTACTCGAGCATCTCCTGCGCCTCGTCGAGCTTCCCATCCTCTACGAGCTTTGAGGCCCTCAACACGAGGGTCAGCTCCGGAACCTCGACGGTGAATCCCAACCTGTCAGATAGGGCGCCGTAGTACGAGGTGAGATCTGTGAGCTTCGCTGCGGGCCGGTCCTCGGGAAAGGTGTAATCGGCAAAGAGAGCCCGCAGCCCCTCCTTGATACCGATCTCCGGGATGAAATCCCTGTTCCCCTCTATGTATCGCATCACCAGATCGAAGTTATCGCTCTTTCTCTCGTTCACCATCTTCTCGAAGATCCCCGGGTAGTTGAAGGCATCCGGGAAATACTGCGGGCCCTCCCTGTCGAAGACCGAAATCTGCATGAATACGTACGATGGAAAGCCCCTCTCGAGCATGCCGGCGCTTCTTTCGAAAAAATACTCCGACGTCTCCCTGCCCTTGAAGGGGTTCTCGAGGATATAGGCGTCGAACAGGTCCAGGCCTCCGGTCAGCGCGTAATACCCGAACGAGCCTCCCGCCTGGGGACCGATGAGGATCCTGTAATCCTTCGTCCTGTACTCCTTGTCGACGAACGGCACGAGCTCGCCCGAGAAGAACTCGATGAACCTGTCGACGGCCCCCGGGACAGACCGCTCGCCGATCGGCCTTAGATCCCTGTAGCGTTCGACGTTCGCCACGCCGGCCACGATCATCTGCGGGATCTCCCCCGCCTCCGACAGCCTGTCGACTATATTGACCGCCTCGGCGAAATACCCCCGGACCTGCCCTCCGTAGAGGAGGTATAGAACCGGGTAGCTCCGATCGGACTCGTCGTACCCCTTCGGAAGGGCCACGAGGAGCAGGCGGTCCTCGTCGAGAACGGCGGAATGGAGCATGCGGTAATGCCCTATCGACACATCCTCGCCGTCTTCCTGGGCACGGGCGTTTCCGGGCACGAGAAGCGCCGCGGCTGCCGCGAGAAGAGCGGCGCACAGGGCGCACAGGAAATTACCTGTCGATCTACTCATTCCGTGACGCATACGAGCCCCCCCTTGCGATTTCGGTATAAGAAAGCCGGGGCGTTCCCAAAAGGATGATTGCCCCGGCTGAACCTTCTCAGGGTATCGCGGCCTCCCCGTCTCACCCGCCCATATCTTGTCTCCGGGCGCCTCTTCGAGAAGCGGGGAAGCTCCTTAATCGCCCCGCCTAGAACGGCAGATCGTCGTCATCGTCCGCCGCGGGGGCCTGCGAGTCGCCGCTGTCGAAAGGAGTCTCCTGCGAATCGGACTGCTCGTAACCACCCTCGCCGGCGCGCCCCAGCATGACCATCTGGTTCGCGACGATCTCGGTGGTGTATCGCTTGTTTCCCGCCTGGTCCTCCCACGAGCGGGTCTGGATTCTTCCCTCGATATAGATCTGCTTCCCCTTCTTGAGGTACTGCCCGCAGATCTCGGCGAGCTTGCCGAACGCCACCACCCGGTGCCACTCGGTCCTGGTCTCCCTCTGACCTTCGCGGTTCTTGAACCCTTCGCTGGTCGCCAGGCTCATGTTTGCGACCGGCGTACCGCCGGATGTATGCCGAAGCTCCGGATCGGAGCCGAGATTTCCTACGAGGATGGCCTTGTTTACACCACTCATCACCACACCTCCTGTGTGAGAAAAAACATTGAACCTTCAAGCCGCATCCTCGCCCCCCCTTCCCCGTAAGGTTCATCGCCTATTGTACATGGATCGGACCGATCGTCAAGAGAATTCGAATTTCGGTGCTGCGGGGGGGTAGTTCTACTCATTTTTATCTGTTGCCTATAATTGAGGTTGACATACGTATTAATAACGATTATTAATAAATAGAAGTTTTACAAAACCCCGCAGAAAGCACCAATTCAGAACCAGGTATTGCCCTAACCGACTAGAACGAAAATGGATAGACCTAATACGAATAAAGAACACCACCGTTCAACCCCGTATACCACGACCGAACCTGCATCTATCGTGAGGGACCACACGGGTTCCATAACCTCGATCTCGAGGTTATCGCAACCAAGACAGACCTCCCGTTTGTCGACGGCAAACGTAGAAGGGAACCCAAGCTACGCTTCCAACTTCTTTGCAAGAACAACATTACACCCTGTCGTGGATACGGGGTCCTTTTTAAATCCGAGAGCTACCCGTGGAATGTGTGGAATAAATTCGCTCTCATTATCCACGGGCCGGGCCGGATCCCCCATGCCCGAATGTCCGTGGGTTCGGGCGTTCGGCCCGATAATTATCAGGTAAGGAGATCCCCGGGAACACTGCAATTGTCACGCGCCACCTCATCCAAGCGAAGCGAAGCCCGCAGGTCCACAGAACCTGCGGGCTTCGTGATTCTATACGTCTACTCACCCGTATGGCTGACCTACCCCTTCGCGGCAGTCTTAATCCAGACAGTAAGCACAGATGTTACACCTGTGGCTTCTAACCCCTTTACCAGCCTCATCTCCTGTGGTATAATTTTGCCATTAGATCCTCCTGGGGAATAATGGGAAAAAGCGGCCTTTCTCCACATGCCTAACAGCCGGTCTTGTTCCCATTTCTATAGATCGCGGTTTATAGAATCAATAATGCCCATAAAGGAGGAACTATCATGGCCAGGACTGTAAGGATCCTCGCTGCATCACTTCTCGGTATCTTTATCATCGCGGTGCCTTCGCTCCATGCAACGTGGACAGACGGCGGCATTCCAGTCTGTACGGCGCCCGGTCCCCAGCACATGCCCGCGATGACTTCGGACGGAGCAGGCGGAACGATAATAACCTGGTTCGATATCAGAGACGCGCACACAGACATATTCGCCCAGCGGATTGATGCGTCGGGGGCCATCATGTGGGGCGGAGGTGGAGTGCCGGTCTGCACCGCCTCCAACAATCAGCTCGATCCAAAGATAGCGTCCGACGGAGCCGGCGGGGCGATAATAACATGGGAGGACCGACGATCCAACCAGGACATCTACGCTCAAAGGATAGACGGCTCGGGCACTGTGCTCTGGGCTTCGAACGGGATCCCGGTCTGCTCACAGGCCGATGGCCAGAGGGATCCACTGATCGTATCGGACGGGGCAGGCGGAGCAATAATCATATGGATAGATGATCGGGATTTCTTTTTCGACCTGTTCGCCCAGCGGCTCGATGCGTCCGGAACAGTCCTGTGGACGACCGATGGTGTTGTAATCCGCTCTGCAAGCGGTGATGCGTCAGATCCCCAGATAACGACTGACTGCGCCGGAGGAGCTCTGATCGCTTGGTACGACGAGCGTAACGGAAATTACGATATATTCGCTCAGAGGATAAATGGCGAGGGGACCGTCCTGTGGACGGTGAACGGGGTCCCGGTCTGCACGGCCCCGGGCAACCAGCAGAATGCTGGCGTCGCCCACGATGGAAACTGCGGGGCCATAGTATCCTGGTATGATGAAACTGGCGAATGGGGAGAGGTGTATGCCCAGCGGCTCGATTACTCGGGATCGGCTCAGTGGGGTGCTGGTGGAATCATCGTCTGCACATACGAGGAGAGTAAGTCTTTTCCGAGCATTGCTTCGGACGGTGATGGTGGAGCCATAGTGGTGTGGTACGAGTATCGCGTCAGCAGTTCGGACATATACGGGCAGCACCTCGGGCCCTCGGGGACGCTGGAGTGGGGATCGGACGGCCTGCCGGTCTGCTCGGCCCCGGGCCTTCAGTTGTTCCCGCAGGTAGTGCCCGACGGACAGGGCGGTGCGCTCGTTACAGGGGAAGACTGGACCGGCGTCGAAGGGAACGGGATATTCGCACAGAGGGTAAGCGGCGATGGGACCCGTTTGTGGACGGCAAACGGTATCATGGTTTGCGAGGCTCCGGATGATCAGGCGAATCCTGTCATCATCGAAGACTGCGCCGGTGGGGCTATAGTTGCATGGGAGGATTCCCGAAGCGGATTGCAGAAGGTCTACGCCCAACAGATCGATTCAAAAGGACGGGCTGGAAGAATCGATCCTGTCATCCATTCGGCCGGTGATATTCCCGGCGACGAGGGAGGGTACGTAACCGTTGCGTGGGATGCTTCCCCCCTGGACTATCATATGGGCGAGATAACGGAGTACACCGTGTGGAGGGCGATCGAGGCCGCGGCGGCGCCTGGGATGATCGAGTGCGGAGCAGTTGTCGTTACGGAGGCGGGCGGGGCGCCGGCTGTAGCATCTTCAGCCGGCGGCAGGGTTGTGCTGCTCCTTTCAGCTTTGAGCGGAGAATCTTATTACTGGGAGCTCGCCGCCTCTCAGGACGCCTACCACCTCGAGGAGTACTCGAGGGTCGTGCCTACGCTGTTCGACTCTACGGCGGTTAGCGATCGATATCACTACTTCCAAGTAGTCGCGCATACGGACGATCCGATGGTGTTCTACGTGTCCGAGCCGGACAGCGGTTATTCGGTAGACAATCTTGCGCCTGGCGCGCCCCTGATGCTCTCAGGTGAACAGAAGTACGATCCGGCGGGACTGCTGTTGACCTGGTCGCCTAATACCGAACCGGACCTGGCACACTATAACGTCTACCGTGGATCTTACAGCGGTTTCGAGCCGGGACCGTGTTACCTTATCGGCTCTCCGCCGGATACGACCACATTCGACAACGGATGGTCATGGGAACCCGGGTACTGGTATAAGGTCTCCGCGGTCGACGTCCACGGGAACGAGAGTCCGTTCGCTGTTTTCGGCCCCGATGCTGTTACCGGCGACGACACCATGCCTCTGCCCGACGCGACCTTCCTCTCGCAGAACTGGCCGAATCCGTTCAATCCCTTTACAAGGATCTGCTTCGGCCTGGCTGATCAGTCGCATGTCTCCCTCAGTATCTATGATGTCTCGGGACGTCTGATTCGTGTTCTGGTCGATGCGCCGTATCAGGCGGGAAATCACGAGGAGATCTGGGACGGCAGGGACGATAGCGGGAGGGTCATCGCCAGTGGAGTGTATTTCTACCGCTTCGTCGCCGGTGATTTTGTGCAGACGAGGAAGATGATGTTGTTGAAATAGTACGTCTCTCTTTTGAGAAAAGATGGCAGTAAAAATACCCGGTTGCCGAGTGATTATATCTGGGATAAAAACTTCCTGGCGGGAACGATCACCGGATTCCCTTTTCCAGCGAAACAATCTGCATCTACATGCCCGGCTACGCCGTATCGTAGAATAATTTTGACTATTCTACGATACGGCGTATTTTGATCCATCGGAAAGGCGCTTCACCCCGAACGCTCGCTCATTCCCGCTTCTTACCCTCGATGAAGTACTGCAGGAAGTCGACGGGGACCGGGAAGAGGATCGTCGAGTTCTTTTCGGCCGCGATCTCGGTCAGGGTCTGAAGGAACCGCAGCTGGACCGATACCGGCGCCGGAGACATTACATCAGCGGCCTGGCGCAGCTTCGCCGACGCCTGGAACTCGCCGTCGGCATGGATCACCTTCGCGCGGCGCTCGCGCTCGGCTTCGGCCTGCTTGGCCAGCGCGCGTTTCATTCCCTCGGGCAGATCGACGTCCTTCACTTCCACCGCGCTGACCTTGACGCCCCACGGGTCGGTCCGCTCGTCTATGATCTGCTGCAGCTTCTGGTTGATCTTCTCGCGGTTCGAGAGGAGATCATCCAGCTCGTGCTCGCCGAGTATCGAGCGCAGGGTGGTCTGCCCCATCTGCGATGTCGCGTAGAGATAATTTTCCACGGCGATGATCGCCTTCGAAGGCTCGAAGACCTGAAAATACATGACGGCGTTGACCTTGACCGAGACGTTGTCTTTTGTCACCACTTCCTGAGGTGGGACGTCGAGCGCTATGGTGCGGAGCGTGACCTTCACCATCTTTTCGAACATAGGAATCAGGAGTATGAGCCCGGGGCCCCTGACACCCACGAACCGGCCGAGCCGGAAGACGACACCGCGCTCGTATTCCCTGAGGATCCTGACGCTGTTCGCCAGAATAAAAATGACCAGCACCACGATTACCGACAGAGTGATCGGCATAACTTTCTCCTTTCGAGTTGCGCCCGTTATTTATTTCAGCTCTTCGACCTTCAGCGTCATCCCCTTGACCTCGACCACGCGTATCTTTTTCCCCTCGGCGATCTCATCGGCAGAGTAAGCGCTCCAGTGGGCGCCTGCCACAAAGACCCGCCCCCCGTCCTCGTTGACCGGTGTCCTCGCGTCACCCTCCTGGCCGACGAGAGCGGAGCCGCCGCTCGAAGGCCTCTTGCGCAGAGCGCGAATGGAGAGCGCCACACCGACGACGAAGAAGGCGCCCGTTACAAGGACCACTGGGATGATGACCTGCAGAGACGCGTGCATCCCCGGATCGGGGTCGTTGAAAAGCATGATCGAACCGATGGTCATAGCAACCAGTCCTCCCGCCGTAAGTGCTCCGTGCGTCGACGCCTTCACGTCCACGATGAAGAGCGCGACGGCCAAAACTATAAGAAGAATGCCGGCGTAATTCACCGAAAGAGCCTGGAAGGCAAAGAACGCCAGGATAAGTGAGATCGCGCCTATCACGCCGGGCAGAATCGCTCCCGGCGTTGCAAGCTCGAAGTACAGGCCGAGAAGCCCTAGCATGAACAGTATGTAGGCGATATTTGGATTCGAGATTACGGTCAGCAGCCTGTCGCTCCAGCTCATCTCCACGGTGACGACCGCCGCGCCCTTCGTCCGGAGGGTGACCGGTTCGCGCGCGACCGTCACCACCCGGCCATCGAGAGTATCGAGGAGCGCCTTTATCGATGGGGAGACGATATCGACCACGTTCAGCTTCAACGCCTCCGTCTCGGAGATGGAAACACTCTCCCTCACTGCCTTTTCCGCCCAGGCCGCGTTCCGGCCTCTTTCCGTGGCGATGGAGCGTATGTAAGCCGAGGCGTCGTTGAGCACCTTGCCCACCATGACCGAATCGATCTTCCCGGACATTCCGATGGAGACCGGGTGGGCCGCGCCGATATTGGTGCCCGGCGCCATGGCCGCGACCTGGGCGGCCATCGTGATGAAGACCCCGGCCGACGCCGCCCGCGACCCCGACGGCGCGACGTAGACGACGACCGGCACCGTTGAGGCCATTATCTTCTTCACGATCATCCTCATCGACTCGTCGAGACCGCCGGGGGTGTCGAGCTCGAAAACGACGCATACCGCGCTGTCCTCTTCGGCGCGCTCGATCGCGTTCACCATGTACTTTGCCGAGGAGGGGCCGATGATACCATCCATTCGGGCTACGAGCACATCAGCGGCCTTCGCGCCCGACACGGGTGCGGCAAGAAGGATAAGACAAAGAACGGCCAGTCTTGTTTTCATAGTTATAGCCCTCGGGATTTAAGGAGAATTTGCGCCTTCGCCATACCATTCTGGGACAAGCCATGCCCGGAGTCAAGATATATGGAGCCGAACCGGCATCTCAGGTCGCCTGCGGCGGCTGTCCCATGAGCACGAGGATCCGGTGCTTGACCAGGTCCCGGTGCAACGGGATCACTCCATCGGGCACATGCTGACCGTCCATCTCCACCCGTGAGACGCCTCGCTCGCAGCCTTCCGGGTTCTCGACCTGAATCTCGTACACCGCCTCGCCGTGACGATATCGCATATGGAACCCGTTCCACCATCCGGGGATGACCGGATTCACCTGCATTAGATCCCCTTGTACCTTCAAGCCCAGGATCTCTTCTACCCAGGCCCGGTGCATCAACGCCGCCGAACCGGTATACCAGGACCACCCGCCGTAGCCGATCCGCCCGGGCAACCGGTACACATCGGCTGCGACCACGTAGGGCTCGACACCGTAGCGCCAGACCGTTTCCGGATCGCGCGCGCGCTCAATCGGGTTTAGCATGTGCAGGATTTTCGCCGCACGAGTCCCATCCCCCCGGCGCGCCATCGCCATGGCGAACCACAGGGCGGCGTGGGTGTACTGGCCTCCGTTCTCACGTACTCCCGGAGGGTACCCCTTGATGTATCCGGGTGACGGCTCCGATCTGTCGAATGGAGGTTCGAGAAGCAGCACCAGGCCTTCGTCCTCTCGAACAAGATGTTTCCACGCGGATTCCAGGGCCGTATCGGCTCGATCCGCGTCGGCGGCACCGCTCAGCCACGCCCAGGACTGGGGCAGGGAATCGATCTTCGCCTCGTCATTCGCCGATGAACCGAGGGGCGTGCCATCGTCGAAGATCGCCCGAAGGTACCATTCCCCATCCCACGCCGATCGCTCGACACGCTGAATCAGCGCCTTCCTTTTATTCCGATAGGTCCGGCTCAGTTCCGGCCTGTCGAGCAGGTCGGACAGCTCGGCCATACCTTTGAGCACATCGACGATGAACCAGCCCAGCCAGACACTCTCCCCCCTGCCTCCGGCACCCACAAGGTTCATCCCGTCGTTCCAGTCCCCCGTCCCCATCAGGGGCAATCCATGGGGTCCAAAAGTCAGGCCCCGCGTGACCGCAAGCCGGCAGTGCTCGAACAGCGTGCCGCGCTTGAATGCGACCTCCGGTGTGGATAAGGCCTCGTTCTGATCGTCTTTCAGCGCGGGAGCGTTTAGGAATGGAACCTCCATGCGCAGGATGTCCACATCGCCGGTGATCCGGATGTAGTGGGCGACGACGTAGGGCAGCCACAGAAGGTCATCCGAAATACGCGACCGGATACCCGTGCCGCCCGGCGGGTGCCACCAGTGCTGTACATCGCCTTCCTCGAACTGGCGGCCCGCCGCTCGCAGTATATGTTCTCGTGCCAGCGCGGGATACGCGAGCGGGAAGGCCATAACATCCTGCAATTGATCCCGGAAGCCGAATGCACCGCTGGGCTGGTAAAAGGCGGAACGCCCCCAGATCCGGCAGGTGAGGCTCTGGTACAGAAGCCAGCGGTTGATCAGGAAGTCCGCTGCGAGCTCGGGAGTCCGCACTTCGATCGTGCCCAGCAGATCGTCCCACCACTCTTTCGTTCCGTTTAACGCGTTGTCGAACGCCGCGCTTTCCCGGTACTTTCGGATCAGTGTCCGGGACTCCTCCGCCGACCCGGCCTGGCCCAACATGCATGTGATCTCCGATCTCTCGCCGGGAGCCAGGTCAACGGTGATTCGCAGCGCGGCGCATGGATCTAATCCAGCCCCCGTCCGTTGCGAAAGGCGGAGTTGCTCCATCGCCGCCGGTTGCCCCATGGGACGATTGCGCCCCAGAAAGGATGTCCGGTCGCCGCTGTACGACTCCGCCGGCGGGCTCACTGCCGCGAAAGCCACCCGGTCCGCATAATCCGGATGGTAACAATTCCCGGCGAGTAAGGCCTGGACTTCGTCATCCCAGCTGGTCGTGACGTGCATTTGGGAGGATTCACGGTGCTCGCCCAGTGTCCATTCGACATAATACGTAACCGACAGCTTGCGATGCCGGGAGGAGTCGTTTCGCAGCAGCAGCCTTTGCAGCTTGACAGGCTCACCGCCGTTCTCATCCACCGGAACGAAGATCGTCAGTTCCTGCTCGATACCATGACTGTTATGCTCGAATGCCGTGTACCCCGCCCCGTGCCTTGCCCGATAGGCGGTCTCCTCACGGATCGGCGACGGAGTCGGCGTCCAGTAGACACGGGTTTCCTCATCCCGGATGTACAACGCCTCGGACGGCGGATCCATCACGGGATCGTTTGACCATTGTGTCAGGCGATTTCGCTGGCTGTTGCCATACCAGGTGAACCCGGCCCCGGTTTCGCTGATCGTTGTTCCGAATGTCGGGTTGGCGATGACGTTGATCCAGGGCGCGGGCGTGTTGATGCCGGGACCCAGATAGATAGCGTATTCGCGACCATCCGGGGTAAAACCTCCCAGGCTGTTGAAATAGGATAGCTCCATGAATGGGAGCGAAGCGGAAGGCTCCCGTGGAGCACGTTTCCTTGCAATGGGTGCCGGCGGATCCGGCGATTCCATGGGCATGCCCAGTTGCTGTGGCAGGGTGCCCCGGGCCGCCACCAGAACCACCTCCGCCGCGGCTCTCAGCAGCATAAGGTCTTCTTCCGGGATAAGATCCGCGTTGCGCAGATAGATTCCCCCCGGCCGATCGACCTCCGTGTGCATCGAATGAGAATGGATCAAGCTCTCGATCCGTTCACGCAGGGGCTGCTCATAGCCGCTCGCCTCCTCGTTGAGGATCACCAGGTCCACCGTCAGCCCGCGCATTCGCCAATAGGCATGCGCCTGGAATATTTGACGGACCAGGGTAATATCCCGCGCCTGGCCGATGACGATCAGGGCGATCGGCACATCACCCGATATTCCGTATGGCCACAGGCCGGCTTGACCCTTGGGGTTCTTTTCGATGCAATCAGAGGGAGACCGCAGGAGAGGACTGGGGAACAGTAGGTGGCTCGCCAGCTGCTGGAAGCGGCGGGCTTCGTCGGGTTGGATGCGAAGCAATCGCAACTCGAGCTGGGCGGAGGCCCAGGCGATATCCATTGCCCGGTCGATCGCATGAACATCGCTGTATTTACCTATCAAATGCAAGGCCTGCTGGCGAGTTTCACCGGCGGCGAGAACCATGGAAACCTCGACGCGCTTGCCCGGACCGATAGTCACGCTGCGCCGCAGACTGAGGATCGGGTCGAGGACAAAACCCTGGCTGTTACCGGGTTCCCTGAAGACACCCATAGGCTTTGCGAGTGTCCGCCCGATTCCGATGAACGTGCGCCGGTCGGTCTCGAACTGCATGGCTTCATCCCCGGCACGTTCAAGGGTAAAGCGGTGCGCAACGTAGATGGGCGTATCGTCCTTGCTGCGAGGCCGGCGGTACGCCAGAAGTGCTTTATGTTCCGGTACCGCCTCAGTTTGAATGAACAGTTTATTGAAGGCCGGATGTTGTCGGTCCGCGTTGTGCGGCGCCATCGAGAGCTCAACGTAGCTCGTCAGATCGAGGCGGCGGGTGCGGACGGTCCGGTTGAACAGAGTGATCCTTCGAATCTCGACGTCGTCTTCCGGCGAGACGATGACTTCTGTTTCGGTTTGAATGCCGTTATCGTCGCGGCGGAAGACGGCACGGTCCAGCGCGAAGTTGGCGGAATACGCTTCGACCTTTCCGCCGGTCGGGTGATACGTATTGGACCATAATCGGTCCGAATCGGCTTCGTGTATATAGCAGAAGGTTCCCCACGGATCCCTGGTGCGATCCGACCGCCAGCGGGTAATCTCGAAGTCGCCCCAACGGCTGTATCCGCCGCCCGCGTTTGTGAGCATCAAACAATAACGGCCGTTACTGAGCAGTTGTGTTTTTGGTGTGGCGGTATGAGGCGTGTCGAATTTGCTAACCGATGGCGCCACTTCGCCGACGCTCATCACCGATGGCATTTTCTCCCGTGTGGGGATATGGTGCAGTGGGGGAAGGATGGGGATGCGCTCCTGGAGAAGAGGCTCGACCGCACGCACGCGCGGGTCGGCATGGAAACGGCGCTGGATGGGATTGCCGTGAATGAAGTTGGTCAACGACAGGAAGCCCATGCCCTGATGATGTGCCATGTAAGCGCGTACAATCACCCCGCGCTCGCCCTCACGACGCGGTTGCCGGCCAAAGTCCAACGCATCATAGTAGCCGTAGTCTTTCAGAAGTCCCAATTTGGCCAATCGTTTCAGATTCTTTACGGTCTCTCTCGGCGCTGTATTCAGCGCCAGAAGGGAGGCATAGGGTGCTACGACGAGCTCTTCCCGGACGCTGCGCTTCAGCCCGAGCTCCGGTACGCCGAAGGCCTTGTATTGGTAAGTCCTGTTGACGTCCAGGTCCCCAAAAGCAGACTCCGAGATCCCCCACGGCACGCGGCGTTTGCGACCGTATTCGATGTGGACCGCCACGGTTTCCCTGATCGCTTTATCCAGGAGTGAGTTGTCGAAAGAGCGTTGTAAAATCAGCGGCAACAGATATTCGAACATGCTTCCCGCCCAGCTGAGAAGAGCCCGGTGACGGCCGATCGAGCCGTAGGGCCGGCTCATGGAGAACCAATGCTCGATCGATACGTCTCCCCGGGCAATGGCGATAAAACTTCCAAGTCGCGCCTCACTTGCAAGCAGATCGTAGTAGGAGCTGTCCGGGCGACCTTCGGAGACGTTGTAGCCGATAGAAAACAGCCGCCGTTCGGCGTCGTAAAGGAAGCTCACGTTGATCGATCCGGATAACTCGCGTCCGTCCAGGATGAGCTGCTTGCCCAGCGCCAGCATTTCGCTGGCCAGCCATTTCGACGTTTCGAAGGCCTGCATGAGGCGGTCGATCCATTCGAAAAGGGGAGCTGCGTCCGTGTGAGCCTCCTCCCGGATTGACCGGAGTAACCGTATACAGGCGATGTTTTCATCGGCGAGATCGAGAAGCGAAGGCGCGAAATGCAGATCGCCGCGGTGCGCGAGCAGCACCTCCTGACCCAGCAGGGCGATCTCCTCTTCCGGCTTTTCATCGAGGATTTCGATCCAGGCGAGGTAGCGGTCGGCGATCCCGAGCCAGGCCGATGCCTGGCTCTGCATCTGCCTCGCCCATAAGACCGTGCTCGTTTCAGAGTCGGCGGACCCGCGCGCCTCGTCGGCAAGAGCCGATACGCCGCCTTCCACCTGCCGCAGCAGACGAATGGCGTCGATGATCCTCTCCGGCGGGGTTCTCAACGTGTGCAAAAGTTCGTTGAGGCCGCGGGCATCGAAACCGGCCGGGCTTTCCTCTTCGACGGCCTGTTTCAGGATTTCTCCGGTGTCCAGCAAGCCGTCAAAGGCGTTCACATCCAGAACAGGCGTCCTGATCAACTCGTCGAGTCCCTGCTCCAGGGCCCACAGACAACCAAGGAGGTTTCCGCTGTCCACCATGGACACGTAGCGCGGCTCTAGAGGGGCCAGGGTCTTAATATCGTACCAATTCAGCAGATGACCCTCGTAGCGCTCCAGCTTGCCGATCGTCTCCACGGTACGCGTCAGATCCTCGACGACCCGGTCCACCGTCAGATATCCGAAATCATGCGCGCCGAGCGTGCTGAGCATCCAGAACCCGATATTGGTCGGACTGGTACGCATCGACAGTTTATTTGTATGGGAGACCTGGTAATTGTCGGGTGGCAGCCACGAGGTCTCATCACCTACAAACTCCGAGAAATAGCCCCAGGTTCGTCGGGCGACTCTCCTGAGGAACCGAAGATCCTTTTCAAGAAGGCGGGATTGCAGGGGTTTCGCGGGCGGTCGAATGACCAGGAACCAGCCGAACAGAGGAGATACAAACCACAGCAGGAGCCAGGGACCGGCTGCTGGAAGACTCGATGGCGCCCAGTGTAGCAGCGCCCATCCCGCTATCCCGCTGAAGATGCTCGACAGGCCCAGTGACATTACGAATGTTCGCATCTTCCCGGGAGCCTTCCAATGCAGCGCCTGGGCGGAGGTCCACTCGAGCAACCCCCGATGTGAGATGAAGTGGCGATACGAGGTCCGCAATATTGCGTCCAGAGCCAGCCACGCCTGGTGAGGAAGCAGCGCAGCCTCGACAACCGCCCGCAGCAGGTCATGAGTCACTTTCGATAACGAAAAGCCCTTCAGCCATCGCCCGGTGGTCGCCCACGTAAAGGGTTGCACCAGGGGGTGGAATAGCAGCTGCACGGCGACCACGCAGGTGGATATCCACCCCATTCGAGAGGAGATCAGCCAGGAGGCCATGAGCAGGCCCAGGCTGGTCGGCGGTACAAGGCTTCGGCGCATGTTGTCGAAGATCTTCCAGCGGTCGAACCAGGAAAGCGGATTTTTTACCCGCCGCCCCGCAGCCTGGGGGACACGCGGCAAGACCCACTCCGCGATCTGCCAGTCACCACGGATCCATCGATGTTGCCGGCTGGTGTAGCTCAAGTAATCCTGCGGGAAAGCATCATAAAGCTCTATGTCGCTGGCCAGGCCCACTCGAACGTGAGCCCCTTCGATCAAATCGTGGCTCAGCAGACATTCCTCGGGAAACCTTCCGGAAAGCACCCGACTGAAGGCGCGCACATCGTA
The DNA here is from genome assembly GCA_964584495.1 of uncultured bacterium. Lineage (GTDB taxonomy): Bacteria > Krumholzibacteriota > Krumholzibacteriia > Krumholzibacteriales > Krumholzibacteriaceae > CAZPAH01. The sequence continues at coordinate 16,171 of CAZPAH010000029.1, forward strand.
GATGCCTTTGCCATGGTAGGAACCTTCGCCGGCGAGATCCTGATTGACATCGGAAACGGCCCTCGTATAAGGGTCGATTCCGACCGGGTCGGAGAAGAGCCGGCTGAAAAGCGAGGCGTTGGTGCTCGGCAGCGAGGGGCTCACGCGCGGCTGGATGATAGCATACGAGCCGGCCTGGATAGTGCCTGCGGCATCAAAGCGCGGCTGGTTGAGAGGGTGTGCCAGGGTTTCGATCATCCTGCGGGCGGCGCCGTGAGGCAGTTGTGTGTCGCTGTCCAGCGTGATGATGAACCGCACGTCGGACAGATGATCCGGATCGCCGACAAATACCAGGCGATCGGCATCCTCGGGCCGCGTTCCATCTATCAGGCGATTGAGTTCTTCCAGCTTCCCTCGCTTGCGCTCCCAACCGATGAATTTACGCTCGGATTCACTCCATCTTCGCTCCCGATGGAAAAGGAAGAATCGTTCACCGCCATACCGATGATCGAGTGCTTCGATACCTTCGGTCACCTCTCGAAGCAGGAGTTCGTCCTCCTCGCCCTCTTCCTTATCCGAATCCGTATGATCCGAATAGAGACCGAAGAGCAGATTGGACTCTTTGTTGGCCAGATATCGGATTTCAAGATTATCCACCGCGTCCCGGATCGTATCCGTATTCACCAGCATCATGGGTACAACCACGAGCGTGCGAAATTCATCGGGGATTCCCGAATTCTCGAAATCCATCTTTGGAAGAATACGCGGAGGAAGCAGCCTCGTGATGATGTAATTCACGATCTCGAGCGAGAGCTGGCTGGCGGGGACCAACAAAAGTAGGACCAGCAACAGCATGCCCCCGGGAGTCTGTCCATGCATGCCAAGCAGGACGATCAGTGTGATGAATGCGGTGGAAAGAAAACCGAGACCGGAAAAGTACACTATGGAATGATGGCGGTAGATCCAATGCAGGGTGCGAAAACGTGGCGTCTCACGGCATTGTATGAGCCGCGACAGCTCTTGTCTTCCTTCACCGATCAGATAGGTTCCGACATGGATCCACCGTTCATCCACTGCCCCTTCGCGGGCGGCGCGTGCCGCCAGATCGATGGCTCTTCGGGCGACCTGGTCCTCCGTCCAGCCGGCCCTGCGGGCGAGTTCTTCGATCGTCTGGCGACACCTGTCGCGAGTGTCAAAATCCATCCGGGGATAGATGCCCGAAGGATCCAGGCGTAGCAGCCGCTCCACCCGACTCAGCTTTTCGAATATTTTTCTCCAATCCAGAAGGGCGAGTTGCCGCAGGCTGGTGAACGCATTTCCTATCGATATCTGATCTATCATCTGTCTATTGTGCTCGAGAGGGTTAAGATCGCTGAGAGATTTTCGGAACGTGCGCTCGAGCCATCCCTGGACCGGCTCCAGCGCTGCTTCCTGGTCGTAGAGGTTCTCGATCAGCTGGGAAGCGAAAAAGTGGCTCGGGCTAGGTTGCTTTTCGGCGAGTTCCGCAAGAATCGAGAAGAGTTGATTTGGATCCCGCCGGGTGGTGGTAATAAGCCTGTTAGCCCAGAACTCGGCGATTTCACGCTCCCGCAACTCTATCAGCGCTTTTTCCGCCAGGTTCGAGATGCTCTCTATCAATGCTGCGCGCAGCATCTGGGGGACGGCCCAGAGTTCACCGATCGACAGTGAGCCTACGGATTGATAAGACTCGATAAACGCGGTGACGTTTTCCCGATCAATACGCAGATCTGTACGGGAGACGAGATCCCTCGCCAGGCCGTAGATGCGCGGCAGCCCGCGACAGGGCTCATCGGCGAGTGACGGCAGCTCCAGGTAATAGCGCCTGGGAAGGTTCGTCTGAATTTCGCAGATGTTACTCTCGACGATGTACTCGTTATCCAGGAGCCATTCGGCCGTCGGCGGCGTACTCTGCCCCAGCCGGCTCGCTTCGGCGAGATCCATGCATGCCCGATGTATCCATCGCCTGGTCCGTTCGAGACTCTTGAGCAGTCCGATGTCCGGGCGGGCATCCGGGTCCACACGTTGTTCCCCGGCGAGACGCTCTGCGTATTCCGGGATCTGCACCGCCGAAAGCGGACTTCCTAGGGTCTCAGCCTCTCCGACACGACCCTCTCGCTTCGGATGAAAGACGAATATGGCAGGAGGGATCTCACCGCTCTGCTGCAATACCGCCGCCGGGGAATGCATTGTTTCGATAGGCGTCCGCAGAAGCAGAACGGTCTCCCCGGAAACCAGCCAACGTGCGTGATCGTCGAGTAGTCTCTTTCCTAAACCGAACCTCGATCTCCTTATCCATATTGCGCTGAAGAGGATTCCAGCCAATCCGCCCGCGAGGCTCGGAACCAGGGCGGAAAGGATTCCGCTCAGAAACAGTTCCTGCCACTTAAGGATTATAGAAGTAACTCCGGCGAGGACCCCAAACAGGACGAAAGCAATTGCCGTTCCGAGAATCCTGCGCCAAGAGAAGGGGTCCCACGTATGTATATTTCCATCCGGGGTCTTGCCGATCAATGCGGCGCGGCGGAAACCTTTCCTCTGCAACTTCTTGAAGGCTCCGCGGGCTTCATCTCGTTTTGCGAAGTAAGCTATAAGGATGCCTGTTTCCATTCTCTATCCTTGCATCACCACTTGTTTCAAGCTTCGAGACATTGCGCTGGATTTCACGGGGCGGGAATCTACAATGCAATTTCGGAGCATCCATCAGGCTGCGTCTCCGGTTGAGACGCAAATGGGTGTGTCAAATGATTGTAGCCTTTACACGAGAGCTGAGTCTACAAATATAAGTTAGTATCGGTAGCGGTATCTGCCCCTCCTGAAAGTACCATCCGAACAATAATCAATTTCGCACACGGCCCGGCACTTCTCGAATTCCTCCCGGCCGATCATCCCCCGCATCAGCGGTCCTGACTCTCCTTCAGCAGGTCCATGGCTTCTGAGAGGACATGTTCCGGTGTAAACCCGAATTTCTCATACAGCACGTCCGCCGGTGCCGAAGCGCCGAAATGATCGAGCCCTACGAGCCTTCCCTTCGTCCCGGCGTAGTGCTCCCAGCCGAGAGAGCGTCCTGCTTCTACCGTAACGCGCGCTGTCACCTGGAGAGGAACTACCTGATCCCGGTATTCCGCCGGTTGGCGATCGAATATCTCCCAACTCGGCATCGACACGACTCTCGCGTTGACGCCGGTCGAAGCGAGAAGCCTGCCGGCAGCGAGCGCGATATGGGTCTCCGATCCGGTCCCGATCAGGATCACGTCGGCAGGGCCCTCCTCTGCCTGCCATAATATGTACGCGCCGTGGTCAAGACCCGCGGCGGACCCGTATTCGTCCTGATCGAGGATGGGAAGCTTCTGACGGGTGAGGACCAGCGCCGTCGGACCCCCGGTATTTTGCAGCGCCGCCTTCCAAGCACGCGCGGTCTCGTTGGCATCCGCCGGACGGATAACGGTCAGGCCGGGGACCATGCGAAGGCCCATCAATTGTTCCACCGGCTGATGGGTCGGGCCGTCTTCGCCCAGCCCGATACTGTCGTGGGTGAAGATATAAATTACCCTCAGCCCCATCAATGCCGCCAGACGCATCGGCGGGCGCATATAATCCGAGAAGGTTAAAAAGGTGGCTGAATATGGTATCAGGCCCCCGTGAAGAGCCATCCCGTTTACGATCGACCCCATCGCGTGTTCGCGGACTCCGAAATGCATGTTGCGGCCGCAACGATCATCCCTGCCAAAATCGCCCTGTCCCGCCAGGATCGTCTTCGTGCTGGGCGCAAGGTCCGCCGAGCCGCCGACGAGCGAGCGTACCCGCTCAGCCAGGAAGTTCATGACCTTCCCCGACGCATCGCGTGTTGCGATCGAACCGCCAACGTCGCCGAAAAACTCTTCCAGCCCTTCATCCAGATCCGCGGGCAGCCCTCCCCGGATCGAGACCTCGAACTCCGCCGCATCCACGGGATAACCGGCTCGGAACGATTCGAACGCCTCCTGCCAATTCTTCCTGGCCGCTCCCCCTCGCTCTTTCGCCAGGCGCATGTGGGCGAGCACATCATCGGGGATATAGAAGGCCGGCTCCGGGGGCCAGCCGAGCTTCTCCTTCGTGGCCCGGACTCCATCCTCGCCGAGCGGCTCTCCGTGAACCCTGGCTGTCCCGGCATCGGGGCTTCCATAACCGATCACGGTCCTGCAGATGATGAGCGATGGCCGTTGCTTTTCGGCCCTGGCTTCATGAATGGCATCGCCCAGCATCTCGATATCGTTGCCGTCGATCGGCCCCGTCACCTGCCAGCCGTAAGCCTCAAACCTTTGGGCGACGTTCTCGCTGAAAACGATATCCGTCCTGCCTTCGATCTGGATACCGTTGTCGTCATAGAGACAGATCAGCTTGCCGAGTGCTGAATTCCCCGCGAAGCTTGCCGCCTCGCCCGTCACCCCCTCCTCCATGTCTCCGTCGGACATGAGGACGTACGTATAGTGGTCGACTATCCTGTGCCCGCCGATATTGAAACGCCCGGCGAGCCACGCCTCCGCGACAGCCATCCCCACGCCGTGCGCGAAGCCCTGACCGAGCGGGCCTGTAGTCACTTCCACCCCCGGAGTCACCCCGTATTCGGGATGCCCCGGAGTGCGGCTGCCCCATTGCCGGAAATCCATGAGCTCCTCCAGGGGGAGATCGTACCCGGTGAGATGAAGGAGTGCGTAGAGAAGCATCGAGGCATGCCCGGGGGAAAGGATGAACCGGTCCCTGTCGGGCCAGTCGGGATCGGCCGGATCATGTTTCAGGAATCGGTCCCAGAGGGTGTACGCTATCGGCGCCGCTCCCATTGGGGTCCCGGGATGGCCCGACCCGGCCTTCTGAACCGCGTCGACCGCCAGGAACCTTATCGTATCGATCGCTTTACGGTCAATCATGGCATGGTCATCCATTACCTGCTCACCCTCTCGAAATCGATAAAGCCCCTCTCCACATCCACGCCGACAAGTTCCACATGGACCCTGGAGCCGACATCCAGTCCGCCGGCCCCTTCGACGATCTTCCCTTCCACCGGTATCTGGAGAAGCCTCGCCCATGTCCCTTTCTCCGAAGCCCCCGTGACGATCGCGTCGAACCTCTCGTGGACCCTGGGCTCGAGAAGAAGCGCCGCGGCCGATTTGCTGACCTGCCTCTCGACCTTGTCGGCCGCGTTCTCTTTCTCGCTGCAGTGTTTCGCAAGGGCATCCAGTTCGTCCGTACCATAGGGGCATGCATCGCCGGCCAGCGCGGCCTTCAGAAGGCGCTGCGTAATCAGGTCGGGGTAGCGGCGGTTCGGAGCGGTGGAATGCGCATAGTCTTTTACCGCGAGGCCGAAATGCCCGGGAGCCTTGTCGCCCGGAAGATCGGCCACATACTCTCCCGGCCCCATCAGCTTGATGACTGTAAGGGATAGGTCCGGGAACCGAACGGGGTCGGCGGCCTTCTCCTTTAGAAGAAACTTGTCCAGCGCCTTCGCGTCGGGGTTGCGGGGCAGATCGTATTTATAATCCGCCGCAAGCTCGACGATCTTATCCCATCGTTTGGGCTCGCGCACCACGCGGCGGATCGACGGAAAACCTTTGGCCGCTAGAAAACGGGCGGTGCTGCCATTTGCCGCGATCATGAAATCCTCTATGATGCTCGTCGCGCGGTTCTTGTGCTCCGCTCCGAAATCATGCAGCTCTTCCCCCGCGAAGGTGGGTCTCGCCTTGATGGTCTCGAGGCTTAGCGCCCCCTGCGAGTGCCGCAGCTCCCTAAGGCGCTGCGCGGCCCGGTCCTGCGCCCGCAGATTCTCGTCGAGTCCGCTCACGGCAACGATCGCTTCGGGCGCGTCGTGCTTCCCCTCGAGCCAGGCGGCCACGCCGTTATAGGCCAACTTCGCCTTATTACGCACAAGGGCCGGATAGATTTCCGAGTCCTTAAGGATCCCTTTCCCGTCGATCACCATATCGACGACGACCGCCACACGGTCGGAATCGTAGTTGAGCGAGGTGAGGTTTGTAGAGAGCTTTTCCGGGAGCATTGGAAATATCACGGCCGGCGTATAGACGGAGGTCGTGTTGCTGCCGGCGTGGCCGTCGATCGGAGACCCTTTCCCGACGATCGAATCCACGTCGGCGATAGCCACCAGGATCCTGATATCGTCTCCCGTCATGACCTCGGCGACCGTCAGCTGGTCGAGATCGAGAGAATCGTCATTATCTATGGAAGCCCATAACAGGCCGGTGAGATCGCGTAGATCCCGGCCATCCGCGGTGGCGGGAGCCTTGATCCCATCCAGCTCCGCCATCGCTTCGCGTGAAAAGTCGGGCAGGAGGCCCCGATTGATCATCGCCTCCCTGGCGATCCTCATTAATATAGCTTTGTGCTCTTTTCCGTTCGCTCCGGAATTGTTCATAAGATGTCACCTTTCATGCCGGCCCGCCGGAGGTACCAGCAGATAAGAGATTTCGATATGATCGCCTCCCAGTGTAATACCTGAAAACGCATGTGTTCAAGCGGTAGTCCGCCCCGGGAGAACGCCGATGATATAATAGCGGGGCCTTGAAGAGGCCCCGCACTTTTATAATTTTATATGGCTTCCGGTCGTTCCGTCGGGATCGTCCTAGAACGCCACTCCCGCGCGCAGCACGAATCCCGGACCGTAGGTCATTTCCAGGTCTTCGTTACCGCCGGTAGGCGCGCCGGTGATCCCCGCCATCACGAGCCAGTTGAAGTTCTTCTCGGTGAGGATGATAAGCTCGAAAGTGCCGTTGAGGATCATGTAGTTCGATGAGTCTATGGCTCCGAGCGAGCCGAGCATACCGTAACTGATCCCGAATCCCGGCCTGAACAGCAGGTTCGATCCCTCCGAGTTGATCCATGCCTTGATCGTGAACCCTAGCTCGATCATTGACGAGGACTCGTCATAGCCGCTGAAGTTGTTGTAGCCGACGGTAACCCCTCCGGAGATCTTGGGCCCGAGCTTGTAATCAGCCCCTCCGGCAAGTCCGAAACTCATGTCTGTATCGTAATCCCTTCCCTCGATCCAGAATGTGCCCGGACTTACGAGCCCGGCCTGGATATTCACCGTGGTCGATCTTTCTAGAAGATCATAGGCCATGAGTGGAGACGCGGCCACGACGGCGAGTAGCAACACAAGAGCGGTGATCTGTGATGAACGGAGCATCCAACCCTCCTCTGCTGGTGCGAAAATCCCTCGAATCCCTCAATAGTGACTCCCGTGGCCGAGCATATGTGCGTGGCGGGGATGCTGTCAAGGACAAGCTGTCCCTTTCCGCCCGGTTCTCTCCTCGGGCCGGGTACCAAACACCTTGACAGCGACACGGTTGTCAAATAACCTGATCGGGTCGAAGAGCAGGTAGTCCGGAGTCTGTACGCCTCGCGGAAACCCGTGCGGACGGCGCGGCCGGGAGGGTCGGGACACCCCGTTCTGCGGCAGGGCGTTTCCAGGTCAAATCTATAATCATCCGAGGAGGAAATCTTGAGACACTTGTTTATTGTGATCCTTGTACTTCTCGTATCGATCGGTTCAGTCTCCGCCCAGCAGGTGGAGAAAGGCGACAGGGAGGTGCAGGTAAACGCGTTTTTCTTTGCCGTTTCGGGCATATCGATACTCAACCTCAGCGGCACCCTGGGATATTACAAGACCGAGAGGCTCGAGATAGGATGCGGCCCATCGATCAGCCGCATCGATTTCGGGATCGGCAGTAACACTACGATCGGGCTGACCGGTTTCGCGAGGTACAGCTTCACGGCCCGCGACAAGATCGTCCCCTACATCAGCGGGCAGCTCTACCAGTACGACATCTCTCCCGAGGAACCGATGGGGTTTGCCGACTACTCTTTCCTCCAGTGCGGCGGCGGGTTCAAGTATTTTCTCAACGAGTACATCGCCTACGACGTCTCGGGTAACCTCGGGTTCAGCCTCGGCGGAGGAGACGTGAGTTTCCTTGCGGTAGCCGGGCTGTCGGCGTTCTTCTAGGAGTGGGTAACATGCGAGACAGGTGTGCGAACGGTATAGCGGTCTGCGTGGCAGCGCTCGCTGCGTCTGCCGTCCTTATTCCGGCTAAAAGTCTTGCGGTGGAGCTCTACCTCGAACACAGGGTGACCGTCGCATCGAAAGAGATCGCCGCGGTAGCGTTCGATCCGGGAAGCGTCATGGTGGCCTGCGGAACGGTGAACGGGACTGTTTTTGTCTTCTATCCCGCCACAGGTGCGGGAAAGGAAGGCGAATCGCTGTTCGACTCGGGTGGAAAAAAGATCACCGCCGTCGCGTTCAGCCCTGACGGGACCTATATGGCCGTCGCCGTGGAAAAGAAGGCGGTATGGCTTGCGGGGCTCGGAGGAAGGGCTCTCCTGGTCGAGCTCAAAGGCGCGGCGGGCAGGATCGACGTGCTCGCCTTCAGCGACGACGGCAGGTACCTCGCCGCCGGGGGCGACAAGAAGGATATCTTCGTCTGGGAAGTCCCATCGGGAAATATGCGTTCCACCCTCAAGGGCCATAAAGACGACGTGCTCGCGGTGGCGTTCGAAAAGGACGCAAGAAGCATAGTCTCGGCGGGCCGCGGCGGGATGATGATAGTCTGGGACGCGTCGTCGATGAAACCGCTCCGACAGTACGAACTCGAGGCGAGGACGATGGATGGCTCGGGCATAGACATCACCGCCGCCCGGGTGAGTGCGGACGGGCTTTTCCTCGCGGCCGCCATCGAGGAACATATACTGAAAAAGGGAGGCCGTGGGATGGTGTTCAAATATCATCTGGCCTTCTTCGATATCTCAAAGGGAGTCCTGCTGAAAGTGCTCGAAGATAACGAACGGAAGATAGAAGGGTTCGCCCTTTATCCGGGTAATTGCTTCGTCGCCTTCAACAACTCGACCCTTCAGACCCACTCGCTGGCGCTTCGCAACATCGAGTCGGGAAACCTGGACCTCTCTTATCCGTTGGACTCGCGGTGCAGCCTCCTGGAATTTTCCCCGGACGGACACTGGCTCGCCGAGGCTGCCGGGCCGGCCGACGGCGAAAAGGACGCGGCCCTGAACCTGTGGAGCGTCGATTACGAGATGCCGGCATCGGGATGCTTCTCCGGGAGGATAAGGCTCACATCGGAGAGCGCTCCCCTGCTGAAAGGAGGGGCCGCCAGGATAGCGGCCGTCGTGCCGTTCTCGGTCTCGGGGGCGGATGAAGACCTGGGCCGCGCCGCGGCTCATTTTCTGGAAAGCGCCCTCGCTGGCAGTCCGGGGCTGACGCTCATCGAGCGCTCGCGCGTCGACGAGATCCTCAAGGAGCTGAAGCTCCAGGGAAGCGGTTTCGTGGACAGGAGCTCTGCGGTGGAGGCGGGAAGGCTTCTCGGCGCCGCGATTATCGTTACCGGTAATATCGACCGGGTCGGGGCCGACCTGGTCGTCTCGTCAAGAGTGATAGATGTCGCGACAGGAGAGATCCTCGGAACGAGGCAGGTACACTGCGCTCAGTGCGGGGCCGACGACATCTTCGACGCGGTGGACACGCTGGCGGGAGCCATGATACAGCGTTGATTTGGGTGGGATATAAAAATGGGGTGGACAACGGGGTCACGGGACTCTATCGCTTTGAACCGGATATAAAAATGGGGTGGACAACGGGGCTCGAACCCGTGACAACTGGATCCACAATCCAGGGCTCTACCAGCTGAG
>CAZPAH010000030.1:0-25408 GCA_964584495.1 uncultured bacterium
AGGCCCTGATACTCGGATGCCCGGTCGTCGCCTTCAACTGTCCCGGAGGGATCAACGAGCTCGTCGAGGAGGGACGAAACGGACATGCCGTGCCCCTTGGGGATATAGACGCTCTTGCCTCGGCGCTAGATAGGATCGCAACTTTCCGGTTCGACCGCCGGGAGATAGCGGCCGCGGCGCGGGACAGGTTCGATATCGGCAAAGTCGTCCCTCTCTACGAGAGGCTTTTCGAGGAGCCGGGCCGGATCGATCGCTGACGCCCCACCGGTGGGTGGGCGGGGCGCAGATCTGGAGATTGGCGGGATAAGGCATTTGAGGATACTGATAATAGAGGCATACACCGACGCGAATGTCGGCTCCTGCGCGCTTGTCGAGAATGCCATTGCCCTTCTCGGGAAGGCTTTCCCTGGAGCGGAAATTAGGGTGATGGCTCACGAGCCGCAGGTTTTCGCGGATCTGTACGGAATAGAGACGGCAAAGGATATATTCGAGTATCCTTTCCTCCAGCCGCGCCTCAAGCAGGTTGCGTGGCTCGGCAGGACCTCATTCTGGATGTTCGTATGCGGTACGGCCGCCTCAATTTTACCAAGAAGCTGGATCGACAGCGGAAGGATGCCGTTCGCCGGCAAGCTCGAGCCTTTCCTTTCCGCCGATCTTGTTGTAAGCGTGGGAGCCGAGAGGATAAACGACAAGTTCTTTAAAAATGTGATATTTTCGCTCTACACCTACGACCTCGTACGGAAACTCGGCAGAAAGATGGTCATATTTCCCTCGACGATCGGACCCTTCATGTTCGGCTGGTCGAAGTGGCTGGCGAAGCGGGTGCTCCGGCGCGTCGATCTGATATTTACAAGGGACGAGCTCTCGGCCCGTATCACGAGAAGCCTAACCCGCAATAAAGCCGCCAACCTCGTTGAGACGACCGACATGGCGGTCCTCCAGGAGTGGATTCCCAGAAGCGATGCGCTCCGTTTCATCGGTGTGGACGGCAACGATAAGATAGTCGGTATCTCCGCGATGCGATGGAGCTATTTTAAAAATAAAATCGAAACCGAGTTCAGCAACTACCAATCCTACCTGCATGAAATGGCGGTTCTCGCGGACCGCTTGGTATCCGAGTACGGGGTGAAGGTGGTTCTCTACCCGACGAACTATCCCGTCCACGGCTGCCGCGAGGACGATCTTTCGACGGCGATCGAGATCCGCAGCCGGATGAAGCATGGAGGGGAAGTCACCGTCATAGAGGAGCTGCCGCCACCGGCGCGGCTCAAGGGGATGCTCGCCTGCTCCGAGCTCAATATCACTACCAGGATGCATGCCTGCATACTCTCGACCGGCGCCGGTGTCCCGACGATATCGGTCAACTACCTTTTCAAGGTGCGGGAATATATGACGTCCCTCGGCCTGGAAGAGTTCTCGATCGATATCGAGGAGTTCAACGCGGACTGGGCGCTGGATGCCTTCGGCAGGATGTGGCCCGATAGGGAGCGCTGGCGCGATCATATTTCACGCGAAATCGAGGGGAAGAAGAAAAACATTCGAAGGGCGATGAAACACCTAAATGATTTGGTTCGATGACGAGCAGGTTCTTTGTTTCGATCCGGCACGATGCTGCCAGTGCGGCGCCTGCCTCGCAGCGTGCCCGACCGGCGCCCTGGCCCGCAGAGATGCTCTCGACGGCCGCTTCGATATAGTATGGAATGGGGAAATGTGCATAAACTGCGGCCGCTGCGCCTCGGTATGCCCCGCCCCGGACCTTCCCCTGCGCCGGTGGACGGAGAATTCCTGGGGAGCCGTCGAGTCCTGCTGGCTCGGTCATTCCGTCGACGGTGAGCGCAGGATCGAATCCTCCTCCGGGGGCGTAATCCGGACGCTGATCGAGTCGGCGGTTGAAAGCGGTCTCGTGCATGAAGCGTACTGCCTGCTCGAAGACGATGAGAGCCCATGGGTTAGAGGGGGCTACCTGCCGGCGGGGTTCCCCGTCTCCCGCCTTGCCAATTCAACCTACCGCCCGGTACCCTTCCTCGAAAATCTCGAAGAGCTCAGAAGGAGCGGGGGAAAGCTGGTCGTTGCGGGAACGAACTGCCAGTTGATGGCCGTCGAGAAGTTCTACAGCGGCGTAGATCTCGAGCTCCTCAGGATAGGGATTCTTTGCAAGCAGCAGAAGGATTTGCGGTTCACAAGGTTCATCAGGAGGCGTCTCGGCCTTTCCCCCGACGGAAAGGACAGGGTATCCTACCGCGGCGACGGTTGGCCGGGGAAGATGACCGCCCGCGGTCGAAGCATCGAATGGGCCGATGCGGCGGCCCTCCCGTTCGGCAGGGGGCTCTGGACGCTGCCCGCCTGCAGATACTGCGCGAACGCGATGGGGGAGAGGGCCGATATAACGGTCGCGGATCCGTGGAATATCGTCCGGGCGGCCGATTCAGGCGGAGGATTGTCCCTCATCGTGGTCCATACCGGCAGGGGGCGCGAGCTTCTCGAAAGCTCCGCCGGGGCGATCGGCCTCGAGTCGGTCGGGGTGGATGCCGTCAGGCGGTCGATCGACTGGCCTTCCCTGAGCCGCAAGATAGAAAACGTTTCGATTCGCGCCTCGAAACGGCGATCCCTCTCTCAGCGCCTCAGGATAGGGATACGTGACTTGACCAGAAAAAGGCTGGAAAGGTTGCTGGAAAGGTGGACACCGCCGAGCGCCCTGCTCCGCCTGATTGCGAGAATCCCTCTGAGTCCGTGGTAACTGGTCCGCAGCAGCCCTCCATTCATCGATCAAAGATCGCTAAGGGGCGAAACGGGCCTATATCCGGTCTCCCTCCTTCTCGGTCAGGTAACGGACGAACCTGTTGTCCGAGTCGACCAGGATATTAGTGAACTGATCGTGAGTTTCCTCGGACCATGTAAAGGCCATCAGTATCACTTCGTCCCCCTCGTGGATATGATCGGCCACGGCACCGCATGCTATAAGTTCCCCGCTCCCCCTGGGCCCCTTGACGGCGAACGTCTCCACCCTCGCTCCGTTAGTGTTATCCACAATGAGAACCCTTTCGCACGGGGCGATATTGCTCAATTCCATTATATCCTCATCCACAATCACGCAATCGATCCTGTCGGGATCCGTTTTCGTGACATTCGCCTTGTGGATCTTGGATTTAACGACCATCCTCTCCTCCACCTTCGAGATGATGAATTTGAACTTGCCGGCGGGGGATAGGGGTATCTCGTCCACCTTGTCGACCCTGACCTTCACCGCTTCCCCCATATTATCGCTGATTTCCTTTCTTATCCTCTCGCTATAGGAGTCATCCCAATTCGGCCCGGGGACTATCCTGAAGGTAACGCTGTTTCTCTGCTTCTGCTCGACCTGGAATTTCTTTATCCCGGGAACGATCCTCGACAGATAGGTCCAGAAATAGCCTCCTATCGATCGACCGTCAGGGGTGAGTATATTGTCGAATGTCCTTCCCTCGATCCTCTCGAGAAGCGGCAGGCCCCTTCCGCATTCGCAGGTTCTCCCGGTCGGAATCGCCATGTCGCCTGTGCGGTACCTGACGAACGGCATGTAATGGTTCAGCAGATCCGTGATCACGATTTCTCCGACCTCTCCCTGCTCGGCGGGGCGTCCGTTCTCTCTGAGGACCTCGAGATAGATCAGGTCGGAAAATATATGAAGCCCCTTATGTCGGTCGCACTCGTGGGCCACGTTTCCAACCTCGTTGCTGCCGTACCTGTCGAAGACGCGGCAGCCGAAGATGTTCTCGAGCGTCTCCCTCTGCTGGGGGTAGATCTTCTCGCCGCTCGAGATTACCGCCTTAGGCCGGATATCCGATATTTTATTCTCCCTGAGGAATTCGGCGAAAAACGTGACGGCGGAAGGGTAGCCGATCACGAGATCGGGCTTGTATCTCTTGAGCCGGTTCGCGAAGTCACGCATCGCTTTCTCCGACAGGTTGAACGAGGAGAGGTAGGTGATATTGGCGAAATAGTTCCTTATCGCGCTCGCCATGCGCTCCTTGAGAGGTATATCGAACGGGAAACCCCAGACGAAGGCCTGCTTGTCGCCTATATCGATGCCGGCCATCCTGTGCCCTCGCGCGGTGTTCGCCCTACGGATCGGCGCTGCGGCGAGATCGTTCGAGAAATAGAGCGGCTCTCCGGTGGAACCTCCCGTGCTCGCCTTGTAGCCCTTTCTTAGAGGATCCTGCGTCACCATTCGGACGCCTTCGCGCCTGATGATGAACTTGTCGAGACGCGGAATTTGCATGAAATCGGTGCGGTTCTGGATATCTTCCGCCTTGATGCCGAGTTCATTGAAGAGATCCCTGTAGTAGGGGACGTGCACCGATATTTCCTCGAGAAAGCTGCTCATCCGGCGCCACTGGATCTCCTCGATCTCGGGCAGGGACAGCCATTGGTTCTTTTCCAGCTCACCGAGGGCGGAGAGAAGACTGTCTCCCTTGATCCCCCTGTAAACGGGGTAGATAATGTTTCTTACGAGCGAAGGTGACAGGGGCAGTACCATAAAGACATCTCCATTCACGTTTTCTCGATCTTCGTTCCACGTGTATACGGACCATAATTTTACAACAGTAGAACTCTCAAATCGACATTTTTCTCGGTATGAGACGATTTTCGTAAAAAGCAAATAATTCCAATACCGGAGTCCGGTTCATTCCCGGCACCCCGATTCGATCCTTATTGTACCGTTCTGGACATAAGGTGTAGAATAAATGCGTATACAACGTGGAAAATCGGCAGCGGCTCGTACCTGGACGAGCAGCTGAGGATTCCAGAATTCCATTCGATCCGGGAGGTATCATGTATAGACGAATATTGGGCGTTGCGATCGTTTCGATTCTATTCGCCTGCCCCGCCTTTACCCAGGAACCGTTCGACAGGGAAAAGGAGGAAACCGAGGTAACCAAGGTGATACACCAGAGCATAAAGTGGTGCTTTCCCGATAAAAGTCGACAGCGGCTTTACGGCTCGGTGGTGAACGATTCTACCTTCTTCATGTTTCAACCCGATTCGAGATCCACCATCAACGGTTTCGAATCGTTCCGGGAATTCAGCGAACGGGCATTCATGACCGATGCCTGCAAGCCGAAGGGATCTGAGATACGCGGGCTCAGAATCATCTTTTCGAAATCGGGAGAGGTAGCCTGGTTTTCATGTCTCCTCGACGACTGGGGCGAATATAACGGAGAGCCCTGGATGTGGAAGGATATCCGTTGGACCGGAGTTCTAGAAAAGATCGATGGAAAATGGGTCATTATGCAGCAACATCTCTCGAATGCCGAGGATGCCGTCCGTGCAAAGGTCGAGGCGGAGATAGAGTCCGCCGGGGAGAACGATTAGGACCGTTCCACGCCGGTCTTCGATAGGTGGAATCCCTTCTTACGCCCGCCCGAGGCTCAAGGCTTGACGCGCGCCACTAGAAGCGTAAGGTCATCCTTCGACGGTGCTCCGTCGGTGAAGGAGTCGACTTCCTCGCCAACGCGGTCGAGGAGCTCATTCACCGGCAGATCGAAGTTTCGAAGGACCAGTTCCTTTACCCTTTCCTCATCGAACATCTCTCCCAGAGGATTCTCGGCCTCGCTCAGGCCGTCGGTGTAGAGAAAAATCACATCGCCCGGCTCGAGCTTCACCGATTCCTGCTCGTATTTCATCTCGGCGACGGCGCCGAGTATAAGTCCGCCGCGCTTCAGATCGAGCATACCGCCGTCCGCCCTTGCCAGCAGAGGTGGATTATGGCCCGCGTTAACGTACCGGAATGTCGAGGAGCTCCGGTCGTATATCCCCGCGAAGAAGGTTATAAACTGATTGGCCTGCGTATTGGCGAAGATGAGGTCGTTTATCTGCCCGATGATCTCCTGCAGGTTCGAACCGATCCTCACAGCCGTTCTGATCGACGCCTGCAGGTTCGACATAAGCAATGCGGCGCCGGCGCCCTTGCCGGACACATCTCCTATGGCAAGCACAGTCCGGTTCTCGTCGAGGTTTATCACGTCGAAGTAATCCCCCGCCACCTCGAGGCAGGAAAGGCTCCGGCCCGCGACCTCGAGCCCCGGGGTCTCGGGCATCGTACGGGGCAGAAGTCCCTCCTGAACCTT
Organism: uncultured bacterium; assembly: GCA_964584495.1. Lineage (GTDB taxonomy): Bacteria > Krumholzibacteriota > Krumholzibacteriia > Krumholzibacteriales > Krumholzibacteriaceae > CAZPAH01. The sequence goes on from CAZPAH010000030.1 coordinate 6,108, forward strand.
GCGGGCCATCGACAGCTCATCCTCGAGCCTCTGTTTTTCGAGGTTCTCCTCGAGGAGACGCAGATTCTCCCCGGCCATGGCCGCCTGGGACGCGAGCGACTGCAGCATCTCGATATCGGAAGGCTCGAAATCTTCCCGGTCGCTCTTGAGTCCTATGGCTAGGAATCCTATGATCGACTTGTGGCTGACCAGCGGGAGGGTCATCGCGATGCCGTTCGATTCGAGCCAGGAACGCTCATCACCGGAGAAGGGGATCGCTCCGCTCGCCACGACCTCGTCCATCATGATCGGCCGGCTCTCGAGCCTCGAGAGTGCCTGAACGAACTGCCCCGACGGCAGGAATGGGGTTTCGACCCCTTCATTGGTGATCATGGGCCTTTCGGCTCCCGCATACAGCACCGTATCGACCTTATCGACCTTGAGCACCTCGCACAGCCGCCTCTCGAGACCCGACCAGAATACACGCCGGTCGGACACGGTGAGGGCCCCAGCGAGAAAATCGCGCAGCATCTGCTTCAGCCTGGCCCTTTCCGGGTAGATCCTCTTCTCCAGTATCGACTGGGCCTTTCTGTGGGCCGGTGTGAATCCGACGGCGAGGGCCAGCGAGAGGGCGGGCAAAATGGCCCTGCTCTTATCGCCGATCCGGTGGAGAAGCAGGCCGCTCAACAGGTATAGGGCTACGAAGAAGAGCGCGACGAGCACCGCCGTTATGGCGAAGTATCTCGTTCCCCTCTTGATCCTTCCTTCCACCTCGAGAAGCCTGTACCTGCCGAAGGCGTAGATGAACGAGAGGGGTGACAGGAGCAGACCGATGAACACAAGGATGAATATGGCTATGATCATGTATTCGGAATGGGACATGAACCATCTTCGAAAAAGGGCGATCGTGCCGATTACGGCCAGAAGCCCGAATATCCCCGAACCGGTGCCCCAGAGAACGAGCCTCGTCTGTCTTTTCTCGAGATTGTCCTTCGTCCTGATATTGTAGACTATCAGTATCACGAAGCCGTAGACTATCTGTATAAGAAGAATCACCAGCGCGATTATCCCGGGCATCCGGTTGTGAATCCAAATGCTGCCGATCACGGGAAGAGCGATAGGCAGGTAGATCAGGCAGTAAGCGAGGACGGGATGTCTCGTGATGAATCTTTTGGGTCTCGGAAACAGAAGCTGCAGGTTGAGCCAAAATGCCCCGATGAACAGTATAAGCGTTTGGAAATATTCCATGAACCGATCAAACCCCGGAATGGTGAATACATCGATCTCCTCGTAGCCGAACTTGAAGACAGACACTACAAGCGCCCCCATGGCGAAGCAGAAGAGCGCCAGCGATCGTACCGCCCCGGAGCTTGGCTGCTTCGAGAAGGCCCAGAATCCCGTAAAAAGGAAAGCGGCGCTTATAAGGAGCCTCAGAACGTAGAGGATCGAGATGAACCCGACCAGCTCGGGTCTCGGCTTGATCGTCCTTATTCTGGAAGAGATGGTGTCACCAGAGGCGTTACGGTATGTCATCTCCATTTCGGTTCCGGCCGGGTTCTTGGTTATTTCCTCGAGAAGGGTATTGAGGGTGCCGGGGCGTTGGTTGAGCGTTACTATAAAATCGCCTGGATCCGGTATCTCGTCGGATATGAAATCGGACTTTTTGACATTCTGGAATATTAAAAGAGAGTCCTGAGTCACTACCGAGCTGGCCAGCTCGCCGTTCCTCCTCCACTGGTCGAGGCGAAATCCTCCCTGCGTGTAGCGCAGGATCGTCACAATCGCGACTATGACACCTATCGCGACCACGAAGACCTTGAGTGCCCTTGAGAACATCGGAATATCTCCCTTACTTTCCCGATCACCTAGTCATCACGGTCGTGTTGGCGTGATCGGTTTCCTCGAGAAGAAGCGCCCTGAGGGCCGGCCAGTCGGTGCATCTTACAAAAGGATTCTCCTTCGTGGGGCCGTTCAGTTCAAGCTCTCGGACGATCGTCACCCAGCCGTTCTCTTCGCTCACCTGCAGGACGAAACTGCCCGTATCGTTCTCGATCTTCCGGTCCGTGGGAAGCCCGGCTATCTCGAGGCCGGCGGTTTTCAATCGGATCACTATCGACTGCCTCATTCCGCTGGGGATCAGCACCGGCGACTTTCTGTCCTCGTTGTATAGGTGGACATCCTCCGGGATCCGGCTAATGATGCCGCCCTCCGGTTCCCCGATCGAAAGGCGCATTAACCCCGTGTCGTCCGGTTCCGATCGACCGACATGCACGGGAAAACCGAGGACTACGCGGTCCTCATCGAATCGTTCGGGGTTGTAAGACCCCGCTTTCATCCCCTGAATGGTAGAACCGACTATTGTGCCCAGACGATCGAGCGTTTCGCTGCCGAGCCCCGTCATCTCCCAGTAAGGGCTGAAGATGCCGCCTGCGGCAAGAGAACCCGTGCCTTTCCAGCCGCCTTCGCCGTCGGGTTCAATGGTTACGGCAAGCTCGAATCCGCAGGGATTCGTGGGACCGTCGGGAATATCCCCGGTCACGGGGGGTCCGGATGCCCCGGGGCTCCACTGAATCGTGTTGCAGTCGGCGGGTTTCACCCTTCCGAGGGTGCAATCGACGGGATCGAAGAAGGCCTCGAAGCCTTCGCCTTTCACTAGGAGGCCGATTCCGTCGAAACACGAAAAGCCGGGAGGAAGATCCTCGCCGTCCGCCTCCCGCCGGCCACGCAGCAGGAGCCTGGCATCGAGGCCCGCCTCCCTTAGGAGGGCGGCGGCCAGGACCGCTCGGTCGAGGGTGTGGCCGTAAGCCGTCTCCCATACCCTCGAAGCCGGCCTGGGGGAAAGAAACCAGAAGGCCGGATCGTAGTCTACGCCGCGGACCCACTCGTTTACCAGCCCTGCGACCGCACGGCCCTTCGCCGCGTCGGTAGGCTCGTACGCCAAACGCGCGGCGAGGCTGTCCGCAAGCTCCTCGTCGAGCGCGGCGGACTGGTCGAATCGGGACTGCAAGATTTCTCCCGCCGTTCTCCAATCCTTCCATGTCGACCAGGTCACGTACGGCGCAAAGGCAGTGGGGCAGGATATTCTCGGAGGACCCAACCTGTCGATATTTTTCATTATCCATTTATATCCGCCGCCGGCGATCACCGGCTCGGGCGCGCCGTTTCCCGATATGAAACGCATTTGTAGTCCCGCCGGCACCTCAACGAATAGCTCGACGAAAACGGCGGGATCATCCTGCGGAAAGACCCATGTTCCGTCTTGCCCTCTATCTGCCGTATCCTTCTCCTCGATCTCGTAAACCGTTTCGACGATACATGGAAGCTCGATCCCGTCATGGAGGAGCATCGTTTCCCGCATCGTGGAATAATCGGCGGCGAGGGCCAGGGCGAAGGGAGTGGTCTCGACAACGGCCGTTTCGCTGACCTTGGACTCGTCGGGCCACCATTTTCCATCGCGCCAGGTACGCAGCTTGATCACCCTCAAGCTCGAACTGGATGAATTCCAGGGGATGCGGAGATCCGCGTAATGATCGATCCCTGTCTCGGTCCCGATCCAGGCGACCCTGTGAACGCGTGTAACGAGTCCTCCTTCAACCCGTACAGATATCCGCCTGCTCTCGAGGAGGAGGACGGCGTCGTTTCCCGAAAGATCGAAATTGCTTGCGGCCAACGACCGGAGCTCTTCGAGATCGTACCCGTCCGAACTTCCCATGGAACCGGCCGACAGGGGAGTCGAAAGGGCCAGCAGAACAGCGCACAGACAGGTTGCCGCGGCGATTCGTGTCGTGTTGTTCATTACTTGCCTCCCTTCTTGAAAACGAAATATCTGTCTCCCCAATCCTCCGCTTCGTCGATGGCCCTCTTGAAGCCTCCGTATCCTTCAGGCGGGATCTGCCTCCTCCTTATCTCGACATGCTGCGTGATCACGAGGCTTTTCCCCTTCATCCGGCTCGTTCCCTTGAAGTAGGCGTATGTTTCATCCACCTCGTCGGAGGAGGGAAGATCGGCCGCGCCGTAGCCGCCCGGCAGGCGTATAGTCTCCTCCCCGTCGACTTCCTCGGTATAGTAGAGGAAGACGTCGGTCTTGCGCTTTTCCTCCCCCGCGGCGCCGGCCGCGCGAAGGAGACGCCCGTTGTTGAGAACAACCTGCATCATCGGGCTCTTGAACTCGAACCGGCCGGCGCCCGGCTCGACGAACCGTGGGATGCTGTAGCCGATCGTCACCGAGATATCCCGGCTGAAGTCGTCGGGCCTCGTGTAATCGTAGCGTATCGACTCGACCCTGTCGCTGATGTGCGAGAGGAGCTCGGCGAAGGTGTCGGTCATTTCGCGCAGGCGGGCGCGCGTCACGATCCCGCGAAGACGGCTGTCGAGAGCCCCGGTGCCCTTAAGCTCGAATTTTCCTTCCAGGGTGCCGTCGTCCAGGATCTTCGCGTCGTGCACGATACGAAGCGTCGATTCCCGCGGCGGGCTGTAAGGTATCCTCGACAGGTCCTCCCCTTTGGGGGTGCCGACGATGTAGTGCTGCTCCGCCTCGAGGAGAGACCAGATGTTGTTGTTGAAAGGAACCCAGGTGGGATCGTACATCTCGAACGAGCCGTCATCCTTGAGAAGGGCGCAGACGCAGTGGTTGAACTGGTCGGCCGGCAGATCCTCGATCCTCGACCCCGCCATCGTCATCGCCGCGTAGCTGTTCATCCCGGCGGCGCGCATCATCGTAATGAGCATGCCGGCGATATCCTTGCACACGCCGCTGCGCTGCTCGAAGATCATCGAGCCGGGGTGCAGCGTGAACCCCTCCCCCTTTCCCATCGTCTGGCCGCTGTAACGTATATTCTGGGCGACCCAGTGGAGCAGGACCTCGGCCTTATCCTCTTCGGTGCCTTTCTCGACGCCTGCATCGCGGAGTATAAGATCGACCTTCTTCTTGATCGCATCGGTGACCTCGAACTGATTTCGGTTGACGTCGAAGAACCAGCGGCTCTTCGCCTCCCACGATTCTACGGTCGCCATGACGACCTTCGTAACATAGTCGCTCTGATCGCTCTGGTAGGGTTCCCTCACCCGAGGCGGCAGGTCGGTTCCCCACCAGGAGTACTCTGTCCTGTCGGCCGTGTAGGTCGTCGCCGAATATAAGGGGCCGTTGTAAACCTCAGAATGCAGCCTTTTGTCGGCCGGAAGGCTGAGAACATAGCGTTTCTCGATAATCGGAGCCGGTCCGGCGAAGAGCACTATGTCGAAGTATTCCCCCGGCATCGGCGGAATATACCGTGCATCTTCCGGCTCGCCCCCGCCTTCAAGCAGGGCGTAGGTGAATCCTTTCCTGAACAAGGTTATCTCTATCCCGTCGTTCACATGCAGCCTCGGCAGCTGAAGGGTTTTTATGCGGTCGTTCCAGTAGATCCACGACTGCGGCGCCGGGAGCTCTCGAACCAGCGAGACATCGACGGGTATCTTTACCCCGTCGCGGACGATATTCACCTCACGGACCTCGATATAGCTGCTCTGCGGGTCGAAATTCCACCTGAGAACCGACATCTCTCTTGCACCGGCGGGAGTAAGTACCTTGTAGATGTTGTAGATATCCACATATGTCACGCCGCTGGGCTTGACGGTGTTCATCGAGTAATCGTAGACGACGACGTGGCCGGCCCCATCGTGGTCGGCAGCCGTTCCTGCGCCGGCGACGCGGGAGAAGACATCCGGCGGCGGACGGTCCCCGGGCGGCAGGCCGGTCTCGTCGGCCCGGGCGCCGCTGAAAAATAAAATAAGTATAAGGGAGAATAGGACCATCATGAGGGGGCGAAATTCCCTGCCTCTAAAAGCTTTCAAGGCGACCTCCCGTTCCCTGTTGAAAGTTGAAACTTTACCGAGGGCTTTAAAGATCCTAGAAGACATAACCGAGCATTAAAGCGAATCCATAATTCTTGAAATCGTCCTCGTCTATCGTTTGCGTCGAACCGTTGATTTCAAAATCGCCGCTCATTATTACGTTGGTGAGCCCCATCTGGAACCGCGCATCCACCAGGAATGTCCTTCCGCCGATCGAGTAGTTGAATCCGCCGCCTCCGAACAAGCAGAAATCCGTCGTGTGGGTAAGGCTCGAAAAATCGGTCGAGGCGGAAAATATCGACGCGGACAGCTCCAATTCGGAAGAAAGCGTGAAGGCGACCGCCGGTCCCCCGTATAGAAACGGTTCGAATTTCCCGCCCCCGCCGAAGCTGTAGACGGCCAGAAGCGGCAGCTCTATATAATCGAAGCTCGCCGTGACATCGACAAGGATCCAGCCATCGTAGAGGTTCGCCTTCACGCCCTTCATCGTGTAGAGTATCTCGGGCTGAAGGCTGAACCTGTCGTTCAATGCATAGTTCAGAAACACTCCACCGGTGAACCCGGCCTTGAACGACTTGTCGTTTTCCCATTCCACCGGGGTCTGGGTGATATTGGAAAGAATCATTCCGGTCTTCGCTCCGAAGGACGTTCTACCCGCAAAGGCGTCAGTGCCGATCAATCCCGTGAGAGCGAAAACAGCTATGAGAAGCGGCAGTTTTTTCATTAGGTCTCCTTCATTCTATATATATTCCAACTAACGAAAATATTCAGCCAACGGCCCGGTAACGAAGCTAGAATCTGTAGCCGATCCCGGCGGTGACCGAGATGCAATTCAGATGACCGATTCCGAAGAGGCCGTTATTGCAGATAATCCCTTCGAGTCCCGGGGGCAGCAGGGAGAAATCCAGCTCCCCGAAATCGAGATACTTGAGGGCGAGCCCCACGCTCCACGGATCATGAACGTAATAATCTGCTCCGAGATTCAGCCCCAGGGCTATATCTTTGCTTATCTCGATATCGGTCCCCATTCCGGTTGCGATTACACCTAGACAGCACAGGCCTCCCGCGTATAGATCCTTCTTCTCGTCCGTCAGGAAATGGTAGTTGGCTCCAATCGTGGGCATGATAAAATTGGGGCTTCCATGTATCGTCAACCCGGTAGCTTCAAAATTCAGATCGACGAATTCGTGCCAATAGGCGAAGCCTGCCTCGATCCCGTATCTCGTCCCGAAGACATATTCGAAGCTGGCCAGTATGCCGCCGGTGGTATTTACGTCGATCGAGCTGTTGAAATTGAGGAGGTCGAACCACCCCGAGCCGCAATCGTTCCACAGCTCGATATGGTTGTCCCCGAGGGGCCGGATGAATATCCCCTGCAGCCTGATCCTTCCTCCGCCGGTCCCGGTTCGTTCGTTAGAATCAGCCCGGGTGGGCCCGTAGATTATCGGTATGCAGACGGAGGCGATCGATAGAACCGTCAGAAACCTCTTGGCTTGATATTTCAACGATCTGTCCTTTCTTAGGTGACCGATTAAATAACCAGGCGCGCGCGGGCGCGGCCGCACGTGGAAAAGGATACCCCGTCGAAGATAGTTTGTCCAGCGGCCTGTAGAATAAATTTCGTCCGGCGGCCGGCACCCGTGCAACCGGCCGCACTAATGATCCGTATCCTCAGGTGTATGATTTCATAAAAAGGCGGTATGACTATTTTTAGATTCCTTGCAGTTGTTTTCGTTCTTGTTCCCTTCCTATCGGGTGGGTCCGCCCGCGCGGCCGGCACGTCGGAAGGCTCCACCGCACACCGGTTCGACGGGAAGGATTTGATCGTGCATCGCTGGAGCGAAATCCACGGTCTTCCTTCAAGCAGCGTCCTGGCGATTGCAAGGACGAGGGACGGATACCTCTGGCTGGGAACACCGGCGGGGCTGGTGAGGTTCGACGGCTTGCGGTTCGACCTTTTCGACCGGTGGAATACGCCCGTCCTCGAGGAGAGCAGCATACTTTCCCTCTATGAAGATAGCGAGGGGATCCTCTGGATAGGTACCGACGGCGGGGGGCTCTGCTCCTACGATAGGGGTGAATGGTACTTTCTGCGGGAGCCGGAGGGTCTGCCCGACAGGCATGTCAGATCGCTCGCCGGAGGTCGGGACGGTCTTCTCTGGGCGGGCACGGAGTTCGGGCTCTGCGGGTTCAATCGCGGCGTGGCGAAGGCATACGGTCTCGATCAGGGGCTGGCCGACGATATTGTCAATTCTCTCGTCATCGACCCTTTCGGCCGCCTGTGGGCCGGCACGATGTGGGGTGGACTGGCGAGGTTCGAGAACGGGCTCGTGCAGATATACGATAACGATGACGGTCTGGGCGATGTGAGGGTCCTTTCCCTCTTCGCCGACCGGGACGGGAAGATCTGGATAGGAACGATGAAGGGATTGTACAGCCTGGGTCCCGGCGGGAAGAAGATCGACGCCGTCGATCGAATGGCCGATCTTCCGGTCACCGCGATCGATTCGGGGCCTAACGGTGGCCTACTTGTCGGCACGATGGTAGAGGGATTGAAGCTGATAGACGGCGGAGTGGTAATGCCCTTCTCCCTCGGCGACGAAACGGAAAGCTGCCATATCCACTCGCTGCTCACCGACCGCCGGGGAAATACTTGGATAGGAACCGAGTCGAAGGGGCTATTCAGGGCAATGACCCGCCAGGTGGGCTCGATCACAGCGGCGGAGGGATTGCCCGAAGGGCCGATCACTGCGCTTTACGAGGATTCGAAGGGATCCCTCTGGATGGGAACGGGGAGCGGTGGCTTGTGCAGGCTCAGCGGCGGGATCGTGGAAGGCCGTTGTCGGTTTCAGGATCGTCTGGCGGGGAGGATGGTGCGGGCCCTGGCCGAGGATCGCTCGGGGCGGATGTGGATCGGAACGATCGACGGTGGCCTTAGCGTCGTCGATGGTGAAGATATTGAAAATATAAAGATCGGGGACGACCCGGCCTCGTCCCGGGTCACGGCGATTCTCCATGCCCGGGATGGAATGGCCTGGATCGGCACGGAGGGAGGACTTTACAGCGGCACGGTTAAGATGGACCGTTTCGAAGGTGTCGATTCCCTGGAGGGGCGAATGATCCGGACTATCCACGAGACCCGAAGCGGGGATCTCTATGCCGGCACACGCGGAGGACTGTGGAGACTGACCGGGTCGGTATGGGAGAGGGTGAGCCCCGGTGGCGGGGAGGATGGACCCGACGTGATCTCGATGTACGACGAGGCCGGCGGAGGTATCTGGATTGGAACAAACGGCTCGGGGCTGCTGTATATTTCCGATCGGGGGATGATCTCCTTTTCGACGGAGGACGGTATACCCGGGAATTTCATATGCAGCATCACGGAAGGGGAGGCCGGGTTCCTCTGGATCGGCTGTGAAGTGGGTGTTTTTCATGTAAGTCGCGATTCTCTTCTGACCTTCGGACGGGGAGGACCGGAGATCCTCGCTCCACGTTGGTACGACGACCGGGAGGGGATGCCCTCGCGGCGCTGCAGTGGTTTGTGTAACCCCTCTGTCTGCAGATCCGAAACGGGCCTGCTGTACTTCCCGACGGCGGCGGGCGTGGCCGTCTTCGGCGGGGAAACCGCTCAAATGAAGGCAGTCGTCCCCAGGGTGCTGATAGAATCGATAACGGTTGACGGTATATGCTTAGATCGGGACGAGGATATATCGATCCCGCACGGAACGGGACTTGTGGAAATCCGTTTCACCGCCTTCGATTACTCGGCGCCGGAGAAGATAAGGTTTCTCTTTTCGCTCGACGGATACGATTCGGCGCCGGTGGCGCTCCATCCGGGCCGTGAGAGGACCGCCGTCTATAATAACCTGCCCCCCGGGGAATACGGATTCACCGTCAGAGCCATAAGCAACGCCGGGGCGTGGAGCTCCGCCGCCATCCTTCCCTTCTCGGTGGAAGGTCCGTTTTACACGGGGATCCGGTTCTTTTTAACGCTTCTGGCTGTTATCTCGGCTTCAGGCGGCCTGGCGGCCGGGGTGGTGAAACGCAGGAAGATACTCAAGCGGAAGATGAAATACAGCACTTCAACCATAAGCGGGGAGCGGATGGATGAAGCTCTGGAGGGTCTGAGGATCCTTGTCGAGGAAGAAAAGGTTTTCCTCGACCCGGATCTTACCCTCAAGAAGCTTGCGCGGCGTCTCAATATCCATTACAACCATCTTTCCCGGATCATCAATGAGAACTACAATGTCAGCTTCAATAACTATATCAACCGGTTCAGGGTCGAGGAAGCGATAGAGAAGCTGGCCGATCCGGAAATGAGGGATAAGAATATCCTCGAGATCATGTACGAAAGCGGTTTCTACTCGAAATCGACCTTCAATACGGCGTTCAAGAAAACGGCCGGTTGCAGCCCCTCGGCCTACCGGAAAAGACATCTCGGTTAGACAATCGGTTCGAAATGGCAATTTAGATCGGAAAATTCGTTCTACATTTCAATTCCGGACGACCGGCTGTGCCCTGTCTACGTAATATAAGGGTAAGTTTCAATTCGCGGCCGGCCCAAACCGGCTTGGATGCAAGGAAGGGAGGAACCGAATGAAAAAGGGAATGTTTGCAGTCATCTGCGGCATGATCCTGGCCCTCGCCGCCGGCGGAGCGTTCGCCTACCCCGGAGAGGAAGTCCACAAGGAGTTCGACGGGATCAAGGCGATCGATATCAGCACGGTGAGCGGTGACTGCATTGTGAGAACGCACAATTCCAACGAGGTTGTCGTCGACCTCTATTATGACACCGACCCCGAGGACGCTCTATCCTACAAGATGGACGAGAGAAGGGGGAAGCTTGTCATAAAGGAACGGTGGCACGGTCGTTCTACAAGCGGAGAGGTCGTCTGGACCCTTACCGTGCCTAAAGGAACCGAGATAGAGTTTTCGACCGCTTCAGGCGATCTTTCGGTGGAGGGAGCGGTTGGAGACGTTCAGGCAAGCACGGCCTCGGGCGAGATCGAGCTGATCGATGTCGGTGGCGAGATCGAGCTGTCGACGGCGAGCGGTGACGTGACGATAGTAAACGGTGGTGGTGATTGCGATGTATCGACCGCCAGCGGAGATATCGAGGCCTCGGGTGTCGAAGGCGACCTGGAGCTTAGCACCGCCTCCGGCGAGATTGAAGTGAGAGACTGCAAGGGTGAGTTCGACCTCAGCACGGCGAGCGGTGAGATCAAGATGACGGATTGCAGCGGGACCTTCGAGATGGGCTGCGCGAGCGGGGAGATAACCGCGACCGGCGTCACGATAGAGGGGGCGAGCAGCTTTTCCACCGCGTCGGGAGACGTTTCGGTCGTTTTGGCACGGAGCTGCCAGTACGATCTCGAATTATCGGCGGCATCGGGGGATATAAGCCTCGATTACAACGGTAACGATGTCGAGGGATACTTCGAGTTCGAGGCAAGGAAACGCGGTGGAAGCATAAGATGCCCGTTCGATTTCGACGACGAGGAAGAGTACGAGGAGGATGGGAGGACATATGTCCGCAAGTCATTTTCAAGGAAGGGGAAATCGCCCGAGATATACATGACTACATCGTCGGGCAGAGTCGAATTAAAGAAGTAATAAACTACATTGCGGTACCGGGCCGCTTCGGCGGTACCGGTCCGATCCGGAGCGCCTGGGATGCGGGACCTGTAGGTTCCGCATCTCTTTTTACTTCCCGCCGGCTGGACAGTCTCCCGTTGACATTCGGCGCCGTATTCAATATAAAGAGACCTTGTCCGGCATATCGTACTAGTCGTATCTCGACGGGGCGCCAGAATGATCGGGGAGAATGAATAATGGAAGATCTAGTCATAGTTGGAGCTGGGGGACTTGCCAGGGAGATCGCCTTTCTGATCGAGGATATCAATAGAAGCAGACCTTCATGGAACCTGTTGGGATTTATAAGCGGAGACGGAAGCGGGATCGGTCAAAAGATCGGCAAGTACCCGATCTACAATGACGATGATTGGCTGGTAAGCACGAGGGACCGGGTGAATGTGGTGATCGGCACGGGCAACCCGGCAACGAACAGCAAGATACTCGATACCCTTAAAACGGCCTCTTCCCTTGTATTCCCGAACCTCGTCCATCCCAATGTGGTCGGCGACTGGGACCGTATAACGATAGGGGAGGGGAATCTGGTCTGCGCCGGAAATACTTTCACCACCGATATCACGATAGGATCGTTCAACATATTCAATCTGAACGGAACCGTGGGGCATGACACGGTAATCGGCGATTGCAACGTTCTGAACCCGACCTTCAACATCTCAGGCACTGTGAGCATAGGAAACAGGGTTCTCCTGGGCACCGGCGCCCAGATCCTTCAAGGCATAAAGATAGCCGATGATGCGGTCATCGGCGCGGGAGCCGTTGTCACGAAGGATATCGTGGAAGCCGGCACATATGTCGGCATGCCGGCGAAGAAGCTCGGGTAACGGCGGCCCTTCAAACGATCCGCTTGTTGTTGACAAAGAAATCCGCGTTACATATCCTTTACGAGATTCGATCGATTGTAAGTAACCGCCCGGAGTTATCGATGATAAAAAAAACAGTTGCGGCCGCGGTTCTTCTGAGTTCCGTCTCGCTCTTTTTCGCTCTTCCACAGCCCCTTCAGTTCCTGTCGGGCTTTCTGCAGGTCTTTTTGCTGCCGGGCCTGGTTTTTTCCTTCTTTTTCCTCAACGGCCAGGTCTCCCGCTCGGACCAGGTTCTCTTTTCGGTCCTGCTATCACCGATCCTGGTGGCGGTTCTCGTGACGGCCGTGAACCTGTTCGCCGGAGATCTCTTTTTTTCGATCAAGATCATGCTGGCGGCCTGCTATCTTCTTTTCATTGCGGCAATTATTCTCGGCAGGCCAAGCGATACCGACGAAAGCGGCCCGGCCGTTCCACGTCTCATATTCATCGTTTCATTCTTCTACGCGGGGCTGATACTGATCTCGTACCTTGTGAACAACTATCTGCTTATCCGGTCGGACTCCTGGTACCATGCCACGATCGTAAGAGAGGTAATGACCCGCGGGATTCCGCCGAAAGAGCCTCTCTTGGCCGATTTCTCCATCAAGTATATGTGGTTCTACCATGTCTTCCTCGCCGCCTGGATAAAGCTGTCGGGCCTATCCATCTTCAAGGCGATGGGTATGTTCAACGTCGTAAACGCGTTCCTTTTTCCATACATGATAGCGAAATACACGACCTACTTTACCGGAAAAAGGTATCTTATCGTTTTCGCGGCGCTTTTCGCAATCGCCGGCCTCGATTCGGCCTCATGGATTTTCTGGCCCGTGGGCCTGATACGCTGCTTCTTCGGAGAGGTTACCGGCATGGCCGAGGTAAAAAGGATACTGGCCTCTACGTCGATAAACGGTTCGCAGGTCGTTTACTTCCTTAGTCCGGCCGGGACCTGGCACGTGAACGTGAGCGACAAGTTCCTCACCGTGACGGTTTTCAACTATTCGCTGAACCTCCTTCTCGCATGCCTCTATTTCGTCCTCAGCGAGAGATTCCTTTCGAGCTCGAGGTTCAAGTCGGGTGTCGTGCTGGTTACGATCATCGCCGGAACGTTTCTCTTTCATGTGGTAACGGGAATTACGCTCCTGTTCATCATATTCAGCTACACCGTCCTCATGTGGCTGGCATCCCGCTATATATATAAAGGTAATCCCCCGATCGCCGGTTTGGGCCTCCTTCTGATATCGGCGATCGTGGCGACATCGATAGCCCTGCCCTACTTTTACTCGCTCGTCACGGGCAGCGGCGGCGAGGGGGAACATGAGGTTATGCACCATCTTTTCCAGATAGCCTTTACCAGCATACTTACGATCCTATTTCCCCTGATCGTGCTTTTCTCCCCGGTTAAGTCGGCCTTCAAGAAGCTTTTTTCGCGGAAAGACCACGTTTCGAGGACCCTCCTCTACTGGATCTTCTGCCTGCTCGTGATGTGCGTCTTTATAAATATAGGCACCGTGGGGGAAAAGAAGCTGGTCTACTTCCTCTTCATGATCAGCGGACCCGTTATTTTCATAGAGATCGTGGAGAAGATACGCGCCACCTCCGGGGCGAAGCGCGTGTTGCTGGTGGCAGCGACCGGGCTGCTCTTTATCGTTCCGCCGGTCCTTACATTCCGTGGATTCATGATGGACAGGCCGGCGGATCCGATGCAATCAAGACGTTATTACCTGGATGACGAGGAGAAGCGCTTCTACGAATGGATCAGGGACAATACGTCTAAGGATTCGATCATTATTGAGAATAACAGTGATCACCTTACGCCGGTATACGCTCAAAGGAAGAATTTCTATTCGTGGAACTCGATAGTGACCGGGCTGGGTTATGGAGGGGAGAAACTCGAGCATTACAAGGAGATTCAAACCTCGCTGTTCGGTAAAGAGGCGATAACGCCGGAGCTGGTCGACAGCATGAGAAAGCTAGGTATGAACCTGTATGTCGCCGTATGGAAAGGCGATATCGAGTCGAGCCCCTGGCTGGCCGGGAGGTTCGATACGAAGCCCGGCTGTTTCGAGAAAGTGTACAGCTCCCCCTGCTGCTCCCTCTACGCGCTGAAGAGGTAGCGGGCCCGGCGGGAAAAATTTCGATAATTTGGCAAAAATGGTATGTAATATGTTAGCGTTTTCTGCTACGGCTTCAAATTGGAGCCGGTGGAAGTTAATTTAGCCCCCTGCAGGCGGATATTATGAAGGCGATTATACTGGCGGGCGGCCTGGGAACGAGGCTCAAGCCGTTTACCGAGGTGATACCCAAGCCCCTCCTCCCTATAGGAGAAAAGGCGGTTCTCGAGATCCAGATCGAGCATCTGGAGGAATACGGGTTCAACGAGATATATCTCGCGACGAATTACAAATCCCGATACATACAGAATTTTTTCGGCGACGGCTCGCAGTACGGCGTTAACCTGAAAATCAGCAAGGAGAACGAGCCTCTCGGCACGGTCGGGCCGTTGTCCCTTCTGAAAAACGAGCTGGACAGGCCGTTCCTCGTGATGAACGGCGATATTCTGACCAAGCTTAATTTTTCGAACATGTACGAATTCGCCCTGAAGAAGGGGGCCGAGCTGACGATCGGAGTGAAACATATGATCACTCCCTTCCGATTCGGGAATATCGAGAGCGAAGGCGATTACGTGACGAACATCGAGGAGAAACCCGATATCGAAACGAACGTTCTGGCCGGAATCTATATAATGAACCCCAGCATATTCCAGTATATCCCGTACAACAAGCCGTACGGCATGGACCAGCTGATCAAGAAGATGCTGGCGGAGGGGAAGCCGATCGCGAAATACCAGATAAACGAGTACTGGCTGGATATCGGGGTCATCGATGATTACAAGGATGTCCAGGAGATATACAACAACATCTACGACGAGAAGGAAGAATGAACGGATCGCTCCGGCCGGCGGGAAAGATGAATCGATGAGTCACAGGGTCCTTGTCGCGATCATAGCCTATAACGAAGAAGAGAGTATCAGGAGTACGATACAGGATCTGATCGACTGCGACCTGGGCTATGATTTAGTGCTCGTCGATAACGGATCGATGGATGACACCGTCGCGATAGCCCGGGAGATGGGTATCCCCTGCGTTTCCCATTTCATCAACAGCGGCGGTTCCTCGGGAACTCTCATGACCTATTTCAACTACGCCTACCGGTACGGCTACGATATACTGTGCCAGTTCGATGGAGACGGACAGCACATCGCTTCCGAGCTGCCCAAGATAGTGGAGCCGATCATAAACGGCGAGGCCGACTACGTTATCGGATCGAGATTTCTCACGAAAGAGGGCTTCCAATCGTACGCCTTCAGGCGGATGGGCATAAGGTTGTTCTCGATAATCGACTCGCTGATACTGCGCCAGAAAGTTACCGATATCACCTCGGGCGCGAGGGCATACAATAAAAATGTCATAGAATTTTTCGCCAGAAAATACCACCACGAGGTGTATGATACAAACCAGCTGCTTTTAATCAGTCATTATTCCGGGGCACGTATCAAGGAGGTGCCCGTACTGATGAGGGAGAGGCTGCATGGCACCTCCGAATTCAATTTTTTCACTTCCCTAGCCTTTCCCGCGGTCTGCCTGATCAATATAATAGGCACATGGTTGCAGAGGTCAAATATCAAAAAGGAATCGAGCTAGAGTATGGGAATCAAGATACAGATCATATCCCTGGCAATAGGGCTTATTTTCTTCTTCTTCGTGTTCAGGTTCGTCAAGAGGAACGCCTTCCGCCCGACATATGCTTTTATGTGGATCCTTATTTCCCTTTTCCTCATATCAATCCCTGCCCTTGAAAAACTCTACAAGTGGTTCGCGACGAACGTGATAGGAATAAGCGACGCGCGGCATATAATATATGTCGTTCTGATAGGGTTTCTGCTTGTCTTCATCTTCTATCTGACGATCAAGATCAGTAGGATGAACGATCAGATTCAGGAATTGATAAGCTATACGGCTATTCTCGAAAAAGAAATCAAAGAAAAAGATGAAAAGTAGATATTTCAGCTCTCTTCATTACCTTGCAAGGGGGATCCCGGGTTACCTGGCCTTTCATTCTATCTGGCCGTTATGGCTGCCCCCTCTCCTGCACAAGATCCGGGGGGTGAAGATAGGGAAGGTCACGAAGGTATACATAGGCCCGAACGTTCTAATCGATACGATATACCCGGAGCATGTCACGATCGAGGAGGAGGTCTACCTTGCAAGGGGCACCATAGTTCTGGCTCATTTCAATCCAACCGATCCGATGAAAAAATTTATCGGGAAAGATTCGATCATAAAGGATACGCTGATTAAAAAAGGCGCTTTTATCGGGCTGAACTCGATAATCAACGCCGGCGTCACCGTGGGAGAAATGGCGATAATAGCGGCGGGGTCGGTGGTAGTCAAGGATGTGCCAGATTATGCGATAGCTGGGGGTAATCCCGCGAAGATCATAGGGGATGTACGGGAGCACGACTGGTAGCGCCGGCCGGTCTTATCCGGCCCTCTTTCCTCCCGCCGATTGTCTTAATTCCACCAGCGAGTACCCGTCGACGAACAGACATATGAATCCGGCTATTATGATAGGGATGAAAGTGCAAAGGTGGTAGACGACGGAGAAGCTGAGGGCGCTGGCCCTTACCACCCCGAATATCGACAGTCCGAGAACGCTGAAATATTGTATCGTGCCGACGAAGCCCGGGGCGGACGGGATCATCATCCCGAAGGTATAGATGGCGAGCATCAGAAAAGCGCCGCTCACGGGCAGAGCGATCCCGAAGGAATGGGAGAGAATATAGATTATCACGACGTTCGGCAACCATACCAGGAAGGAGAATAGAGAGGCCATTAACACGTTCCTTCCGCTCTTGACGATCGCCAGCCCGTCGATGAAAGAATGCATCAGCCTCGTAACAAGCTCTTTCGCTTTTTCAGGGAACGGTTTTAGAAGGAAGGCGACGAAGCGGGAAGTCGGTCCGGTCCGCAGCCTGAGGAATATTATGAATCCGAGGGCGAGGAAGTAAAAGGCGAAGGCCATATATATTACCCTCTGCAGCCAATCAGAAAAATGGAAGGACGGCTTAACAAGAATGATCACGAAGAATAGCAGCACCGTCATCCCGTCGAATATACGTTCCACCACCACCGTTGCGAATGCAGAGCTCTTGCTGATATTTTCCCTGCGTCCTATCACGTACGCCCTTATGAATTCACCGAGCCTCGCCGGAAGAACGCCGTTGGCCATGAGGCCTATCGCCGTCGCCGAGAAAAGGCTGGACAGGCCGATATTCTTCACGGGTCTCAGAAGGTATTTCCACCTCATCGCCCTGAAGAGGGCGCTGAGCAGGCTCAGGCAGGCGGCGGGAATCGCGTATCTGTAATCGGCTTTTCTGAATGCTTCCGCCATATCACCGGGGTCGACGCTGCGGAAGGCGAAGTAGAGGAATACGGCGCTGATGACAATACCGAGCAGGAGTTTCCATTTCATGCTGTTCCTTCTACCGGCCATACATCCGGTTTATCCTCTTTACGGCGGAAAAAGCCGCATTTGAATACCCGATTTCAGTCTAATCTAAGCACCCTCCATGCCAGTGACAAGGGTAAAACGCATATGCGGCGCCTCAGAAGGCGCCGGGGACCCCCCGTTTTGCGGGCGGCGGCACTCGATCGGGCCGCCCTTTCATGTTCCCGGCGGCCCGTTTCATGTAATATTGCCAAACGGTTATTGCTATGATATACTTTTTAATTCAAGTTGTCTGTTTTAAAGGAATGACGGGAGTGACGGCCGGTGACTGAAAAGAGTTCCAGGTCCCCATTCAACGAGCTTTTCCACTACAGTGTCGACGAGGAGAAGGAAAGATCCTCGATCGATTCCTTTATATCCAAGGATAGAGAGACGGTGATCGTCCAGGGACTGGGATTCGTCGGCTCGGCGATGATAGCCGCCCTGGCGAACGCCAGGACCGCAGGCGGGGAGATAATCTACAACGTGATCGGCGTGGACCTTCCGGACGAGGCGAATTACTGGAAGATAGCGATGACCAACGAGGGAAGACCTCCCATCGTGTCGTCGGATTGCAGCATCGATGCCGCCTTCGAAAGAGGGCGCGAAAACGGCAATATAATGGCGACGTTTTCGGACTACGCCTATTCGTCGGCCGACATCGTCGTAATAGACATAAACCTCGATATCCACAAGAAGACTTTTGGCGAGCCGTTCGATTACTATTTCACCTACGATTCGTATATGAAGGCTATGGATGCGATCGCGAGGAATATCGGGGAAGGGACCCTCGTGATGATAGAATCGACGGTCCCTCCGGGAACGACCGAGAAGGTGATCCGCCCGTTTTTCATGGAGGTCTTCGTGTCAAGGGGCCTCGATCCGGGCAAGATCTACCTGGCGCATTCTTACGAGAGGGTTATGCCCGGTCCCGGATATCTCGAGTCGGTGACGGATTTCTACAGGGTCTATTCCGGAATCGGCGACGAGGCGAAGAGGCGCGCGAGGGCCTTCCTCGAATCGTTCATAAATACGCGGGACTTTCCTCTTAGCGAGCTGCGCTCGACCAACGCGTCCGAGATGGCGAAGGTCCTGGAGAATTCTTTCAGGGCGTTGAATATAGCGTTTCTCCAGGAATGGACCGAATATGCCGAGGCGGCGGGAGTCGACCTTTTCGAGGTGATCGAGGCGATAAGGGTAAGGCCTACCCACAGGAACCTCATGTATCCCGGATTCGGCGTGGGAGGTTACTGCCTTACAAAGGATTCGCTTCTCGCCGACTGGTCCTTCAGCGAGCTCTTCAACGGTTCGCGGCATCTCGATATGGCCCTCAACGCGGTAAGGATCAACGACCTCATGCCCCGGCACACGTTCGATCTGTTGAAAGAGGCGCTGGGCGGTCTTAAGGGGAAGCGGATAGCAATTCTCGGGATCTCATACCTGAACGACGTG
>CAZPAH010000031.1:0-25325 GCA_964584495.1 uncultured bacterium
CGAAGGTCTCAAGATAAATGTGCTCAAGAACAGGTTCGTCGCCGCAATGGCCGCGATTGCCGGGATCGGGTATTTCAGCTTGATGACGGTCAACGGAAAACCGGTGGGGCTGGCGCTTTGGGCGTTGTTCGGCACGACAAACCAGGTGCTCGCCTCGCTGGCCTTGCTCACCGTTTCCCTTTTTCTGTACAAACTTGGGAAGCCGGTGATATATACGGTCATTCCGATGATCGGAATGATGATTATGACGGTTACCGCGATGGTGATGAAGTTGAAAAGCGACCTGTCGGGCGATCAATACCCACTGGCCATCGTAGGCGGGATCATTCTGATTCTGGTCCTGTGGCTCGTTGTCGAGTCGGTTCTCGGTTTCAGACGCTATGCCGGCCGCCGCGTGGCGGGGAAATAGTGAACTGTGGAGAAAAAATTCGACGTTATAGCCATGGGTTACACCGCAATCGATTATCTCGGGATCATCCCCCGTTTCCCCGTGGAAAACCTGAAGCTGGAGCTTCTCAATCTTGAAATAGAGGGAGGCGGTCCCGCCGCTACGGCGGCGGTAACGGCCGGCCGGCTGGGATTGTCGGTATCCTTTATCGGCAAGGTCGGTGATGATCCGGCAGGCTCCTCTATGCTCGATAGGCTCAAGGAAGAGGGGATCGACATCTCTTCCGTGTCGGTCGAGAAGGGAGGTAGATCCCAGTTCGCTTTTATCATGGTCGACGCGGTAACGGCCGCGAGAACGATCTTGTGGACGCGTGGATCGATCGGCCCGCTCGAGCGGGGTGCGGTCGATCGGGATATGATCTCTTCCTGCAGGGGGCTCCTGGTCGACAGCCTCGAACCGGTTGCCGCCCTGGAGGCAGTGAAGGTAGCCGGGGAGTGCGGGATACCCGTCGTTATCGATGCGGGAACGCTGAGAGAGGGAGTGCGCGAGATCCTTCCATACTGCGATTATATTGTCGCCAGTGAAACATTCGCCGGCCAGATATCGAAAGGAAGAGGTATCGAGAAAGCCCTTCGTGAGATCTACTCATTCGGGCCTTCCGCCGCTGTTGTCACGCTGGGGGAAAGGGGATGCGCCGCGCTGTCCGCCGAAGGGATGATCGAGGTCGAAGGTTTCAGAGTCGATGCGGTGGATACTACAGGGGCCGGTGACGTCTTTCACGGAGCCTTTATCTTCGCCATGCTGCAGGGATGGGATCTCGAGAAAATATGCATCTTTTCCAATGCGGTGGCGGCGATGAAATGCCGCCGGCCCGGTGGAAGGGCCGGTATTCCCACGCTGTCCGAGACGATGGAATTCCTGGGCCGGGAAAGACCGGACCGTTTCATAGCGTGATATATTCGGCGGACCCTCGTGAAAGGTCGAATATAACGAACCCCGGCTCGTTTATAAGGCCCATGATCTCCCCGGGATTCACCAAAGAGCAATTCCCGATCCGTTCGTTACGGCCGATGTGCGTGTGACCGTGAAATACTGCGGTGTATTCTCCCGTATAAGCGAGTCCCTCGGCGAACTGGGGCCTGTGCGTGAAGGCGATTTTTCCCTCACCCGTCTCGATCGTGCCCAGGATCCCGTGGATCGAAATATTGGGATATTTCCGGGCTATCACTGCGATCGTGTAACGGTCCCCGTCGTTATTTCCGAAAACAATATGAACGGGGCCTGTAAAGGCCGCCAATCTGTCGATAACGAACGGCGAGCAGAGGTCTCCACAGTGAATCAAGGCGTCGACCCCTTTTTCGCCGGCGAGTTCGACGGCCTTTTCCAGGTTGCCGAGATGATCGTGCGAATCACTCATTACGGCGATCTTCAATTTTAGATTCCTCCATTTCAATTCCCGGAGCCTTCGAAACACCGGAGAGACTACAATATCAACACCGCCGGAATTATGGCCGGATCCTTATAGAGGTTACCAACGAGGCCGATTTATGTCACCACGATTTTTATCCGGAAGGCTCGGCGGCGATCCCTTCGGGGACCCGCTGGCAGGCCATCCACCGGTGGTGGGAACTATTTGCCCGGTCCGGTGCTCCATATTCTTGCTCGAGGGGCGCCCCCCGCATCAGCCGGCGCTCTTCATCGCGGATATCGTGAAGCGCATATGAGATAAAACCATCAGTCAAATAGACAGTTACTGTTTTACGAATGTCGATCGAGTCAAGAAGGCTCCCGGCGAAAGCCTTGTGGCATACCTCTTGTTCTGAAGCTTTATGAAGGGGAGATCAGCTCAAGGAAGGTTGCCGGATGCCCGACAGGCCGAGAGAAGGAATAAGAGAAGGAATAGTCGATCTTGATAAATTCAGGAAATCGAGGAGGGTCTCGATAAGCTGCTGCATAATCGCCCGTGACGAGGAAGAATATATCGCGGATGCGATAGGAAGTGTTTCGGAGCTGGCGGACGAGGTGATAGTGGTAGATACGGGATCGGCCGACGGCACGGCGGAAAAGGCTGAAGAATGCGGCGCTAAGGTGTTCAGCACATTATGGGAGAATGACTTCAGCAAGGCCAGGAACCTGTCGATATCAAAAGCTTCAGGCGAATGGATACTGATTATCGACGCCGACGAGATAATTGACGCGGTAAGCCATTCCAGAATAAGGGAAATCATTGAAACCCATCCAGGCGGAGCTTTCCTCTTCAAACAGCGGACCTACACTGATGACTCGGACACCTTCGGCTGGGAGCCGGCCGAGGAAATAAGCCCTTTCAACAGGGGCAAGCTGGGTTTCTTCGTGAGCGAACAGGTTCGGTTGTTTCGGAACAGCCCCTCGGTCCGCTATAAGGGGTTCGTGCACGAGAATGTGGAAGAATCGCTTCTAAAGGCGGGAAACGAGCTTTACAGCGTCGAGGATGTCGTCGTTCATCACTATGGGAGGATGAAAGACTCCAATAGGGTGCGGCGCAAGTATCACAATTACCTTCATCTGGGCGAGATGAAACTTCAAATAGAGCCGGATAATATCCAGAGCATATACGAATTATCCTCGCAGCTCATGACGCTGGGCCGAAATGACGAAGCGTTGACTCATATTGACAGGGGTCTCGAATTGGATCCGGGAAGCTGGAAGCTCCTCTATCTTAAAGGACTTGCCTGCCTCGGCTCTGGAAAGAGCGCGGAGGCGGAGCAGCTGCTGAGGGAAGCGCTGGAGGGGGAGAAGGGCAAGGCGGACCTGTACAATAATCTCGGAGTGGCGCTGATAGAGAACGGAAAACCGGAGGAAGCCCTAGCCGTGCTTTCCAGGGGGCTGGATCTGCACGGTGACAACGCTAATCTGCTTCGCAACAGTGCTTCCTCGCTATTGCTCCTCGGTCGGGCCGACGAAGCGCGAAAGAGGATAGCCAGGGCGCTGGAGCTCGATCCCTTCATGCCTCAAGCGCACGTGATCTTAGCCGAAACGATGGTCATGTCGAAAGAATTCGACGGGGCTGCGGATTCCCTGGGAAGGATAAGATTTATCCCAGGCACCAACCTCAAGGTATATCTCAAGTCGGTTCAACTTTACATCAGGATGCATATGGCGCGTGAGGCGGGTGAGATCGTAGAGAGGGCGCTCTTGGATTATCCCGGGCATGAAGGCCTGATGCTTCTATCGGGAAAGGTAAAGGAACTGCTCGGAGATGCCGGCGGCGCGGCGGCGATTTACAGGAAGATGCTGCAGGATAATCCCGAAAACTGGGAGGTTCTCAACAGCCTTGGATGTATCGACGAGAGGAGTGGAAACCTCGAGCAAGCACTACGGTATTTCGGCGAGGCGTTCAGGTTAAATCCACTCGATTGCCAGATCGAGGTCAACCTGGCCATTGTCCTTGAACGTCTCAACAGGGATTCTGAGGCGGAGGAACATTTCAGGAGGGCGATCGCTAGAGACTCCGATAACAGTTTCGCCCTCAACGGCCTCGGCTGTTTTCTCTCCAAGCGGATGAGGTTCGCCGAGGCGATCCCTCTTTTTACCAGGGCGATAGAGGCCCGTCCCGGAGATATTCGTCCCTATATGAATCTCGGCCTGGTCTGCGAGAAGATGAATCTGCCGGCGAAGGCCGCCGAGATATACGAGAAGGTGGCGCTCATAGATGCCTCCTCAATATCGATCGTACGCGACAGGCTGGACAATCTTCGCAGCTCGATTCATGTTGTATGATTAAATTCGATACCGTCACTCTCTCCTTCGCTAAAGTTCCTTAAACATCGAGCGAAAATGTGTAGAGAGGGAAGCGGAGGTGCAATTAATGTCCGAGAGAGAACTGATACTGGTGGTAGACGATTCCAGGGTTATCCGGGAGAGGATGAAAGATACACTCATCCGCAACGGGTATGATGTGATTTTGAGGGAGAACGGCGAGGATGGAGTGCTGGCGGCCCTTGAATATTATCCCGATCTCATCATAATGGATTTCAACATGCCCCAAATGGACGGTTTCCAGGCGAGCCGTACCCTTAAAAAGTATCAACAGACCAGAATGATCCCGATCGCCGTATTCACCGACAACAGGGATATCGTGCAGAAGATAAAGTTTTTCGATGTCGGTGTGGAGGATTTCATCGTCAAGGATGCCGATGAGGCCGAGGTCATTGCAAGGGTCAGCGGGCTGCTGAGGTGGAAGAAGAACCGTGACGGAATAATCCTGGAAAAAGATAAGCTCAGCACGCTCCTCGACAATTTGAGCGATTCGGTTATCATCTGCGACGATTCGGGGAAGCTGATTTTCTTCAACAGGGCGGCGGCGCAGAGGTTCAACCTTATCCCCGAGTTGATAATGGAAAAGTCAATAAGGGATATTCTTCCCGAGACGGAAGAGATCGTGGAGATGTACTCGCTCATCGATAACAGAACCGAACAGGAAGCTTTCGAGATCGAAGTGGAGCGTGACACCGGGAAGAGGACATATCTCGTCGATATCAGCAGGGTATTCATCAACCTCAGCGAGGATGTAGGGTGCGCTCTGATACTAAAGGATATTACCGCCGAAAAGGAAGCGGAGCGTCTTAAAACGGAGTTTTACTCGATGATGGCCCACGAGATGAGGACGCCGATCAGCGTAGTCCTGGGGTACTCCCAGTTGATACTCGATGACAAGGCGGGGGAGGTCTCCGAACTGCAGAGGGAGTTTCTCAAGGGAATCGAGGAGAAGGGTAAAGTCCTGATGACCCTCGTTGACGATTTCCTTGAAGTCTCGAGGCTGGAGAATAAATTCATAAAGCTCGAGAAATCGAAGTTCGATATCGCCGGACTCGTAATCAAGACGATTAACGGCATCAAACTACTGGCGGATAACAAGAATATATCCCTCAAGTCTACGAGCGGGGAAGAGGTGCTGACGGTCTATGCCGACAGGGACAAGCTCGAACACGTGATGATCAATGTCGTCGAGAACGCCATCAAATATACGGAGGAGGGAGGAGCTATCTCCGTTTCATGCAGCCGCAGGGACGACGGGGTTGAAATACTTGTTGCCGATACGGGGATCGGGATGTCCAGCGAGGAGATCGAATACATTTTTGACAGGTTCAAACGTCTGGGGAAAGCCGAGAGGAAGAAGATCAAGGGCACGGGGCTCGGGCTGGCGATAGTCAAGGAGATAGTGGATGCCCATGAAGGATCCATTGAAGTCGAGAGCGAGGATGGCGTCGGTAGCAAGTTCCGGATCTGGATACCGGGAGGGGAAGATGCGGCTTCCACCGATACAGCCCCCGGCGAAGCGGACGTCGCGGGCCTGGAGCCTGACATTGTGAAGCAGTAATTTCCTCCGGGGCGCTGAAAATATTTCCCTTCATGCCGTGACTCGAATTCAATGTGCCGCGGGAATGTCACCCTTCGAAAATCCATAACGAAATTATTTGTAGCATGTTATGCGTGTGAAAACGCGGGCTTTGGGACTAAGGTCCTACAGGCATATCTCTTGCCGTCTGGAATAGCCGCAGGAGGATAGTCATGCTGAAAGGTATATCGATGGCCGCATTGGCCATGAAAAACCAGGTAGCCCGAAACGATATGATCGCCAACAATCTGGCCAACACCAATACCGCCGGATTCAAGAAGGATATAGCCGTATTCCAGCAGGATAACGGTGCCGCAGAGGATTCCGGCTCCTCGATAATTCTGGCGGCCTCATTCGAGCAGGGGCCGGTTACAAGAACCGACCGCCCGCTCGATGTTGCGATCCAGGGAGACGGCTTTTTCGTTGTCGAAACTGATGAAGGCGATCGCTATACACGGGCCGGGTCATTCGCCGTCAATTCCGAAGGGGTTCTGACGACGGTGGAAGGAGATATTGTCGCCTCCTCCTCGGGATCGATACAAATCCCGCCTGGAGAGATTGATATATCCCGCGAGGGTCAGGTGAGGGTGAACGGCGCCGATGCGGGAAGAATAAGAGTTGTCAACTTCGAGGATTGCTCGAAGCTGGAAAAGATCGGATCGTCGCTCTGGAAGGCCCCGGACGATCTTTCGCCCGGCGATCTGGCCGAAGAGGAAACAGAGCTTCTTTCGGGTTTTCTCGAGAGCAGCAATGTCGAAGTCATAACTCAGATGACGGAGATGATTTCGGCGCTGAAGGCCTACGAAATTTCACAGAAGGCTCTCAAATCGGAAGACCAAGTTTTGGGTAAATTAATAGAAACGGTCGGCAGGACGGGGTAAATGAATACTTTTCACCGACCGACCGGGATAGTGACACTTTACGACGGATCTTTCGCCGTCATCGGGTCGGCCGGACCGGGCCGATCCGGCAGGGAGTTGAAATCATGATTAGAGCTCTATCGACCGCCTCCTCGGGGATGCAGTCACAACAGATATTCATAGATAATATCGCAAATAACCTGGCCAATGTTAATACGGCAGGCTTCAAGAAATCGAGAATAGAGTTCCAGGATCTTCTCTACGAAAAACTGGGGCCGGTGGGGGCTTCCCGCATGACCGGGTCTGCGGAGCCTTCTTTCAGCCAGATAGGACATGGGGTCAGGCTGGCCGCTACCACCAGGATTTACAGCCAGGGTTCGTCCCAAAGCACCGAGAATCCGCTCGACATGATGATCGATGGAGACGGATTCTTCCAGATCCTTCTGCCCGACGGGACCTACGCGTATACGCGAGATGGATCTCTGAAACTCGATTCCGAGGGTAATCTTGTAACCTCCGCCGGATTTCAGGTCGAGCCCGCGCTGACCCTTCCGCGTGAAACTTCGGAGCTTCTCGTTTCGGGAGACGGGCTTATATCCGTTCTACTCCAGGGAGACGATGAACCGTCCGATCTCGGAAGGTTCGAGCTCGTGAGGTTCCAGAATCCAGCGGGCCTGAAAAATATAGGGCACAACCTGTACGCTCCGACCATGTCGAGTGGC
Organism: uncultured bacterium; assembly: GCA_964584495.1. Taxonomy (GTDB): domain Bacteria; phylum Krumholzibacteriota; class Krumholzibacteriia; order Krumholzibacteriales; family Krumholzibacteriaceae; genus CAZPAH01. Next base: position 7,348 of record CAZPAH010000031.1, read on the forward strand.
GATCCGATCCTCGGCAACCCCGGCGAGGAGGGCATAGGAATGATACAGATGGGATTCCTGGAGATGAGCAACGTAAATGTCATAGAGGAAATGATAGGGATGATCACCGCTCAGAGGGCGTACGAGATCAACTCCAAAGCTGTAAAGACTTCCGAGGAAATGCTCGGCATCGCAGCAAACCTGAAGAGCTAGGCGGGAACCGTATTATGAACAAGGTGATAATAGCCGTCTCGATGGGTCTCGCATGCTCCCTTCTATTTACCGCGGGGGGTATTTGCGGTGAAAGATTCACCGCCCGGGAGTCGATAGATACGGAAAAAGCGAAGATATTCCTTTCCGACCTGGTCCAGGAGCCGCTGGATGGGTTTGAGGATATTTTCATCATCGAAAGCCCTCCATGGGGATCGGAGAAGCTTCTGACCGGGGCTTTCATAAAGGGGCGGATAAGGAAGGCCGGGATTGAAATCGACGGCCTCGGCGATATCAGAGTTTTCAGGGCTGTATCCGACAGGAGCGTCGAACTCAGACGCATCCTTGAGAAAAAGCTCATAGAGAGGTTCGCGGAATCCGGATATCAATGCGAAGGGAGTTCTCTCGAGCTCGAGTTGCCCGGATTTCCAGATCTTCTGGAACTTCCGTCGGGCGATCTGGACCTGTCGTTCAGATTCCCCCTCAGCATAGCCGGCTACAGAACGGTCTCCTTCACGGTAAGAGCCGCCGACGGATCCTTCGAGAGGCGCTTCACGACCGGCTGCAGATTTCATCTCTTAACCGAGTGCGCTGTTGCACTTAAGAATATCGGCAGGGGCGCCCCCGTCATGCCGGACGATTTCGAATGGGTGGAGAAGGATATTTCCGGATGCTACGAAATGCCGGTTATCGCGCGTGAAGATATCGAGGGGATGATTACACGGCGATACATCAGGAAGGGCGACATTCTGGCCTTGAAATCTTTGGAAAGGATTCCCGACGTACGCAAAGGCGAGGAGATCGTCGTCGAGCTGGCCAGAGGGAATCTCACGGTGAAAACAGTCGGCAAGGCTCTCGAGAACGGCCATACGGGCGACAGGATACTGGTCAGAAACGAGGCCAGCGGGAAGATAGACAAGTACACCGTTGTCGACAAGGGTAAGGTATCCCCAGGACGCGAGGAGAAAGATTGATGAAGATGATACTTATTACGGTTGTTATATCGCTGTTGACCGTCTTTGCGCCGGCATCGGCGCAGCAGAGGCTCTGGGAGGCCGACCAGGGATCCCTTTATTCCAATCTAAAGGCCTACAGAGTGGGGGATGTCGTGACTGTGATCATAGAGGAGCAGTCGATAGCCTCGAGCAATGCAAAAACCGACACGAAGGTCAAGAGCGAAGCCTCCGGCGGTCCGGGAATGGGGACTTTGGATTTTATTTCTCTCTGGGGATTGACGAGCGAGAACAAATACAAGGGTGACGCGAAAACGGAGCGTTCCGGGCAGTTACAGGCCAAGATAACCGTAAGGATTTCCGAGATACTCGAGAATGGAGATTATCTGGTCGAGGGAAGCAGAGAGGTCAATATCAACGGGGAGAGGGAGATGATCACCTTGAGCGGCATTATCCGTTCGAGAGATATCAGTCCCGACAATACGATAATGTCCACTTATGTCGCCAACGCCCGGATAATGTACGATGGTAAAGGAATCGTAGATTCCGGACACGAGCCCGGAATCTTTACGAAAATACTAAACTGGATCTTATAGGAGGAACGGGTTGCCGGAAAAAATTAGGATAAATCGCTGGATCTTAATGGTGGCTCTATTCGTCCTGTCGTTGATTGTTCTACACGTCCCGGTGAGGGTATACGGCTCGACCAGGATTAAGGATGTCACCTCGGTCGCGGGGATGAACGATAAGCAGCTGATCGGCTACGGACTGATAGTGGGATTGAATGGAACCGGAGATGGAAGCAAGAGCTCATTCACCGTCAATTCCATCGTGAGCATGCTTGAGAAGCTGGGAATAACGGTGTCCTCCGGCGAGGTAAAGGTAAAGAATGTAGCGGCCGTCGTTGTGACTGCGGAGCTGCCGCCGTTTACGCCGGTCGGCACGAAGATGGACGTTACGGTATCTTCCCTGGGCGACGCCTCGAGTCTCGAGGGAGGACAGCTTCTATTAACGCCGCTTCGCGGGCTTGACGGTGCCACCTATGCCGTGGCTCAAGGACCGGTATCGATAGGCGGATTCAATATTGATGCCGGTGCGGGAAACGTATTTCGCAGGAACCATTCCACCGTGGGAAGGGTGCCCGGCGGCGCCATAACGAGCAAGCAGCCCGAGGGAGAGGTCGCGGCGAACGACAGGTTCGTTCTGACACTCGACGAACCCGATTTTCAATCGACTACTAATATAGCCAACGAGATCAATATGCTCTACAGGATGAAGCTCGCTTCGGCACTTAATTCCCGCGCGATCGAGGTCAAGGTTCATCCCAGCTACCTGGCCAACCCGGTGGCGTTCATAGCTGATATAGGCAATAGGGAAGTTACGCTGGACAATAGGGCCAGGGTGGTAATCAACGAGAGAACGGGGACGGTCGTAATCGGAGGCGAGGTTACACTGGAGGAAGTGGCTATAGCCCATGGAAATCTCCAGGTGGAGATCAGGGCGAATTATGGCGTGAGCCAGCCGGTTTCATTCGGTGAAGGAGAATCGATTGTAGTTCCCGAGATAGAGACAAAAATTGAGGATAAGGAAGCCAGGCTATTTGCAATAAAACAGTCCAACACGGTTAGAGACATCGCTTCGGCCCTCAACGAGCTCGGAATAACTCCGAGGGACATGGTCGCGATATTCCAGGCACTGAAGAAGGCGGGGGCATTGAAGGCCGAACTGGTGATCATGTAGCGAGAGAAGTCGTTATGGAAATTAAGATCAATAACATAATGAAGATGCCGGCCGCGGGCAACGGAAACATGAAGAAGCTGGAGAAGGCGGCCAAGGATTTCGAGGCGATTTTGATGAGCCAGTTTTTCAGGATAATGCATTCGACAGTTGGAGACGAGGGTGTTATCGACCGGTCTTTTTCCAGGAAGATCTATGAGGAGATGATCCAAAATGAGTTCGCCGGAGCGTTCTGCGAGCAGGGCGGATTCGGGCTCCAGAAGGTTCTGGTCGACAAATTCAAGAGATGCGTCGATGACAAGGTCGTGAAAAATCATGAGAACGGAGAATATGCAAAGTTACAGATGACGGGGAAACCGGGCCGGGCCGGCGATGAAAGCGAGGATAACTGACATGGTGGTTCGAATCGAAAATAGCATGGAGTTCGAGGAAAGGGTGGAAACCCTCTGTGAACTGATGAAAGAGGAAACCGAGGTCTGCAGGGAACTTCTCGAGCTATCGAAATCGGAGCAGAAGTACCTGATGAAAAACGACGTCGAGAAGCTATACGGCAATACCGACCGGATGAAGGAGATTATCGACATACTTAAGAAGAACCAGGTCGTCAGACGTGATTTTATGAGGGATCTCGGACGGGAAATGGGGATCAGAGGCGAAAACGTGACGATCAGCACGATCGGCGAGAGGGTTCCCGCAGGTCTCTCGCACAAGCTGAAAAAGATAAGCGTGGACTTGGTAAAGATCGGCGAAAGGCTTTACCGGGCAAACCACAATACCATATATCTGATAGATTTCTCGCTCGATCTTCTGGAGCAGCAGAACAGGCTGTGGGCCGAGATCGTGTCGGAAAAGGATGAAGGTTACGGGGTCGAGAGCAGAAGAACCCCGATCGCCATTCATCCCCTGTTGATAGAGAAAAAGGTCTGAACGAGGATTAAGGGAGAATAAGATGCCTACTCTTTTCGGGATGCTGGAACTGAACAAGCGAAGCCTGTTTGCGTCGCAGTATTCCCTGCAGACCTCCAATCATAATATCTCGAATATAAACAACCCCGGATATTCCAGGCAGGAAGTTCTATTCAGAACTAACATGCCGACGAGGAGCCCTCAGGGAATTCTGGGCAACGGTGTCTCGGTATCGACCGTGAGAAGGGCGACGGCGGATTTCTATACCAGTCAGATGAGAGATGAAACCGCTTCTTTCGGCGGGTGGGATATCAGGAGCTCTACCCTTTCCCACATGGAGATGATATTCAATGAACCGAGTGATACTGGAATGTCCAGCGCAATCGACAAATTCTTCGAGGCATGGAACGATCTTTCGATAGAACCGCAGAGCAGTTCGTCGAGGGTCGCGGTGGTCGAATCGGCCTCGACACTTTGTAAAACCTTTCACTCGATGAACGGTTCGTTAGAGGAGCTTAGGGAAAACCTGAATGACCAGATTGAGGAAAAGGTCTCCGGAGTCAACGATCTTCTAGATGCTATCGCCGATCTTAACAAGAAGATCGTCGAATCAGAAACCTCCAACGTCACTGCGGCCGATTTCAGGGATGAGCGGGACAGACTGATACAGGATCTATCGAGGATAATTGCGGTTTCGGTAAAGGAAGACGAGTACGGCGCGGTTGATCTGCATATAGAGGGGGTCAATGTAGTTCATCGATCGGAGGCCTCGCATCTGGAAGTCTATCTCAATACCGAGGGAAATATTTCGGACCTGCAGGTAGGTCTAAAGGGTCAGAAATCTCCTCTTCTGATGGCGGGGGGGGAGCTGAAGGGGTTAATCGATTCCAGAGACGGCTATCTGCTCGATGCTCAAAGCTCTCTAGACAGGTTGGCCTGCGTCTTCGTCGACAAGGTTAACGAAATCCACAATATGGGCTGGGCTCCTTCCGGGAGCGGATTCGACTTCTTCGAAGGCATCGACGCGGGCAGTATAAACGTGAGCTATGCGATTACCGGAAATCCGGATCTCGTGGCCGCCTCGTACAGCGGCGAGATCGGCGACAATTCGCTGGCCAACGATATCTTCAACCTCTCCACAACTCAAATATCGGCCGAAGAGCCCTTGACGATCAGTGAGTTGTACGAATCGATAGTGGCCGCCGTAGGGATCCACGGGATGAATGCCAATAACATGGTGGAAAACCAGGATTTGATTCTTTCCAACCTTGAAATGCGGAAAGAGAGCATAACCGGCGTGAACCTGGATGAGGAACTGATGAATGTGTCGAAATTTCAGCAATCTTACGAAGCCGCCGCGAAAGTGATGGGTGTTGTCGAGGAATTAATTCAGACGATCCTCGATATGACCTGAAAGCAGGAAAAATGAGAATTACATTCCAGATGCTGAGCAAGGGGCCGATGAGGAATATACAGACAAGCCTGGAGCGTTATACCAACCTCAACATCAAGGCCGGCTCGATGAAAAACTTCCAGAAACCATCCGACGATCCCCTCGGTCTTCGGAAGGCGATGGGCTTTAAAACCTTGATCAGCCAGAACGAGATATATAGCGCCAACGCTGAGAGCGCCGGGAATTTGATCGATATTACCGATTCGACGCTGCTATCGCTCAAGGAGAGGATCGATGAGGCCAGGTCACTAGCCCTGGAGATGCGCTCATCGACCGCCGATACGGCAAACGTGAGGCCTACAGCGGCTATCGAGGTTGATTCGATCATAGATGAGGTAAAGTCCCTTCTGAACACGAAATTTCATGACAAGTACATTTTCGCTGGTTATAGGACCGGCACCCAGCCCTTCATCGAGATAGACGGCCATGTAGAGTACATGGGGGATGATAATGTAATACAAGCGAGGGTCGGGCCGTCAACGATGCTGGATGTCAACATACCCGGATCGAGATTCCTGGTTCTCGGGGAAGACCAGCGTACGGCCTCTGTGACAATGAACGCAACGATACAGGGAAACACGCTGCTCGAGGACCTTAACGACGGAGGAGGCATCAGGCAGGGGGAGTTCCGTGTCACGAACAGTCTCGGGAGCACGGTGGAAATCGATACGAGCTCATGCTCCACGATAAACGATGTCATCAATCTTATAAACGCTTCCGGTCTCGGGATCACGGCGGGTATAAACGCCTATAACGGCATAACCCTGTTCGATATGAGCGGGGGGACCGTAACGGTGGAAGAAATCGACGGCGGTACCACAGCGGCCGATCTTGGAATTCTCGGTACGAGCGACACGGGGATTCTCGAAGGAACGGCTCTCGATCCATTCCTTACCAGGGGAAGTCTTGTCAACGGAATAGATTCCATCGGTCCGCTTCTTTTGACGATGATGGAAGTGACCATCAACGGTAACAGCTACGACATCGATTTCACCTCGCCGGCATATCCGTCTACGGTCGGGGAACTGCTCGACAGGATTTCTTCCTCGGTTCCGGGCTTGACCGCCGAGATAAACGATTCGGGGGATGGGATCATCCTGATTTCCGATTATCCCTTTACCGTTAACGAGATCGGGGGGGGGACTACCGCCGCCGATCTGGGCCTGCTGGGCAACTCGAGCACCTATGAGCCTTACAGCCTTTTCGAGACGCTCGAGAATTTCAGAGAGGCCCTGGAGAATGATGATGCCGGTGCCCTGGACGGCATTATCGGCGAGCTGGAGTTTGTTATCGACCACATTCTGGCGATTGAAATGGTCGCCGGTTCTCGTGGCGAAAAAGTGGAGTTGATCCAGAGCCAGTTGTCCGACAGCAAGGTGCACCTTGATGAAAATCTGTCCATGGTCGAGGACATCGATCTCAGTGAGGTGCTAACGGAACTGGCCGAAGCTCAACTCGCCTATCAAGCGGCGCTTCAAACAGCGTCTTCAATCTACAACCTGAGCCTACTCAATTATATTGATTGAGCGAGGACAAGGAGGTCAATGAAATGAAGATCAAGTCATCCTTCTTCGATGAAATCGAATTCGATGACAAGGATATCATCGTTCTCGAGCAGGGAATGATCGGTATGGCGGACATGAAGAGATTCGTACTCATGGAGTTCGCCGATGAATCCGCATTCCACTGGCTGCAGTCGGTCGATGATCCCGATATGGGATTCATTGTGACCGAGCCGATCTTTTTCGACGAAAACTACACTTTCATCGTCGATGCCAAGGCGAAAGAGCTTCTGAAAATCGAAAAGGACGATGATATCGTAGTCATGGCGATAGTGACCATCAAGGACAAGGGCAACTCGATAACTGGTAATTTGCTGGGACCGATCGTCATTAACGCTAACAAGCGGATCGGTACGCAGATGGTTCTCGACCCAGCGATCTACAGCACAATTGCTCCGCTGAGACAGGTAGAGACCATGGATGAATCCGAAAAAGTAACGGCTGAATGCACGGCGTAGGTGGTGGATGCTCGTTCTTACAAGAAAGATCAAGGAAAAGATCGTCATATCTACGGATATCATAGTCACCGTTTTGAACGTGGACGGTGATCAGGTGAAACTCGGAATCGAGGCGCCAAGAGATGTCAGCGTTCACCGGCAGGAGATCTTTGAAGAGATCCAGAAGTCGAACCGCGATGCCCTCCTGCAGACAGAGGATAAGAACGACACTTACCTATCTATCGTAAACGGCAGGTTGAAAAGCAGGAGGCTTTAAGATCGTGTGAAGGCATAAAACAGAAAAGAAGTGGAACCGCTTAAACAGCGAGCAATCTAAGAATGATCTCGCGATCCGGTCGGAGCCGAGGCGTGAGGATCGAGGTTTCCGTCCGGAGCAAGGAAGCTGTGAGATTGGAATCAATCGGTAACCAGGGAAGGAGGAGGTTGATATGAGTTTCAGGATCAACCACAATATCAGTAGCATCAATGCGCTGAGAAATCTGAGCAAGACCGAATCGTCGGTTTCCAAATCCCTCGAACGGCTGAGTTCGGGTTTGAGGGTGAACAGGGGAGCGGACGATCCGGCGGGACTAGTTATCTCCGAGAGTATGAGATCCCAGTTGTCGGGTGTACAGCAGGCGATCGAGAACGCCGAGACGGCTACGGCGATGATTCAGACTGCAGAGGGAGCGATGAACGAGATTCACACCCTTCTCAACAGCATCCGGGAGTTGGCGATACATGCGGCGAACACCGGTGCGAATGACGCGGTAATGCTCGCAGCCGACCAGGACGAGATCGATAACGCCATCGCGACCATCGACCGTATAGCCCTTCAGACTCAATTCGGTGTCAAAAAGCTTCTCGACGGATCTAGCGGTGTGACGGGTGTCTCCAGCCTGGCCGGTGCCGGTGTCGAGTTCGTCGATGCGACAGAATCGACCGTCGCCGGATCGTACGCGATTACGATCACGACCCAGGCCGCGCAGGCGATCACCACCGGCGGTACGGCTCAGACCGCCCCGCTGGGACAGTCGGAAACGTTGACGATCAACGGAGTTACCGTCGCGCTCGCGGCCGGCTTAACGCAGGATCAGGTGATCGATGTAATCAACACCTACAACACGTCGACCGGAGTGACCGCTTCGACGGACGGTTCGAACAACCTGGTTCTCAGTTCCGACGCATACGGCTCGAATATCGCTATCTCGGTAGTCTCGAACGTCGCGGCGGCGGCCGATTCGACCGGCATAGGAACGACGGCCCTTAACCAGACAGGCGTGGATATAGCCGGGACGATCGGCGGACTGGCCGCCACGGGAAGGGGAACCGTTCTTACCGGGGATTCCGGCCAGGCCACAGAAGGGCTTGCGATCTCCTCGACTCTGGCGGCGGGAGCGGCGGGAAGCGTAACGATCGCCAACAACTCGCTCGTTTTCCAGGTAGGCGCCAACAAGAATCAGACCGTCACGATCGCCCTGAATGCCATGAGCACCTCCAGGGTTGGAACCGGCGTTGCGGGCAATGCGTTCAACAACCTTGCCGAGATCAACGTAACAAACTCCGACGATGCTCAGGATTCGATCGAGATAATCGACAAGGCCATCCAGCAGGTGTCGGCTAAGCGTGGAGAGTTGGGTGTGTTCCAGAAGAACACGTTGGAGAGCAGCACGGCGAACCTGGCGATCACCGAGGAGAACCTTGTCGCCGCCGAATCGATTATTCGCGACACGGATTTCGCTCAGGAAATGGCCGAGTTGACGAAGAACCAGATTCTTCTCCAGTCGGGAACGGCGATGCTTGTCCAGGCCAACCAGATCCCACAGGTAGTTCTACAGCTTCTGCAGTAGCCCCGCAGGATTCGGACATTCCGTCCTGCGATAGTATGGGTGCCTTCACGGTCATAGTGCCGTGAAGGCACTTTCGGTTTCGGCGGGCCGGGCGGCCGTCCGCCGGACCCTTTTGAATATTCCACTGTATTTTCCCCTCAAGTTTTTCCATGCGGGTCCGAAAACCCTATCAAGAGAGAATTACCCTCTCGCAGGTGCCAGATTCTGGAAAGGAGATTAGTACCGGATGGCAGCATATAGGAAACGGGGGGGTGCAGAATTGATCCATAACCAAGGAAGGAGGAGCTTTTATGAGCTTCAGGATCAACCACAATATCAGCTCGATAAACGCGCTGAGAAACCTGGGTCAGACCGAATCGGTGGTCGCCAAGTCTCTTGAGCGTCTGAGCTCCGGACTCCGCGTCAATAGGGGCGCCGATGATCCCGCCGGTCTCGTGATCTCCCAGAACATGAGGGCACAGATTGGCGGTATCCAGCAGGCGATAGAGAACGCAGAGACCGCGACCGCGATGGTTCAGACGGCCGAGGGGGCTATGAACGAAATTCATAACCTGCTCAACAGCGTACGTGAGCTGGTAATTCATGCCGCTAACTCGGGTGCGAACGACTCCGTGATGCTTGCCGCGGATCAGGACGAGATCGATAACGCGATCTCGACGATCAACAGGATATCCGCGCAGGCGCAGTTCGGCGTCAACAAGCTGCTCGACGGATCGAGCGGTGTGTCCGGAACGACTTCACTTACGACCGTGTCCTTCATGGACGCGACCGAAGATACCGTCGCCGGTACGTACGCCATTACGGTCACCACGGCGGCTGCGCAGGCCGTGACGACCGGTGGGACCGCCCAGACCGCCGTTCTCGGTCAGGCGGAAACGCTCACGATAAACGGTGTGGATATTGCTCTCAGCGCCGGTCTTACGCAGAACCAGGTTATCGACCAGATCAACTCATACAACGCATCCACAGGAGTGACAGCCTCGGATGACGGTTCGAACAACCTCGTTCTCACAACCGACGCTTTCGGATCTAACGTCAGCCTTTCCGCCGTATCGAACGTCGCAGCCGCGGCCGATACGACAGGAATAGGCACGACGGCGCTGACCGAAGTCGGTGTCGATATCGCCGGAACGATAGGCGGGCTGGCCGCGACGGGTCGCGGTACCGTTCTGACAGGCGATGCCGGCACAGCGGTCGAAGGCCTTGCCATTTCTACGGAACTGGCCGCCGGAGCCGCAGGAAGCATTACCGTTAGCAACAATTCCCTCGTTTTCCAGGTTGGAGCGAACAAAAACCAGACGGTTACGATCGCAATCAACGCCATGGCGTCGACCAACCTCGGTACGAACGTTAGCGGTAACATGTTCAACAACCTGAGCGAGCTCAACGTCCTGACATCGACGGGCGCGCAGGATGCCATCGACATCATCGACAAGGCTATCCAGCAGGTTTCGGCGAAACGTGGAGAACTCGGTGTATTCCAGAAAAACACTCTGGAAAGCTCCGCCGCGAACCTCCAGATCGCCGAGGAGAACCTCATAGCTGCGGAATCGGTTATCCGTGATGTCGATTTCGCGAGTGAAATGGCCGAATTGACGAAGAACCAGATTCTTCTTCAGTCCGGCACGGCCATGCTTGTCCAGGCCAATCAGATCCCCCAGGTAGTACTCCAGTTGCTGCAGTAAGAGGATCTGAATTAGAACGGGGGGGTTCAACGGGATCCCCGGAGAGCCCCCCCCGTTATCTCCAGCCTGCCGCCTGGTAGGACTTTTTTCTCATTTTTCCGCAAATATCGATAAAGAAACCGGTCTTTTCTCCGATAACAGGATATATGGAAGAGTGAATAACGTCTGAAAGGATAGGTGCATATCATGGCTGGTGTAGGCGGAATTGAAGGACTCGTAACCGGATTGGACACGGTCGACCTGATCGACAAGATGCTCGAGATCGAAAGGCGGCCGATCTACAACCTCCAGGATAGAATCGCGCGTAACAGTAAGGTAATGAACGCGTGGGAAACACTCGAGGCAAATCTTATTGCTCTCAAGATCGATGCGGGGAATCTTTACAGGCGCAGCAGGTTCCTGTCGGTCAGCGCCCTATCTTCCAACGAGGATATCCTGACGGCTTCGGCCGGCAACCTTGCCGTGCCGGGAAGATATTCGTTGACCGTTTCGCAGCTGGCGCAGAGTCACCAGATCGCAAGCGGAACATTCTCCGATAAGGATGAGACGGCTGTAGGGACAGGCACCCTGACGATCACCACGGGGACGGATGCGCCGGTGGAGATAGCCGTTAATTCCAGCAACAACACGCTGGAGAAGGTGGCCAAGGCGATAAACGATTCGGCGGCCGGCGTCCATGCAACAGTAATAAATGTCGGCGGCGATGTTCCGTCCTACAAATTGATAGTATCGGGGAATGAAACCGGTTCTTCGCAGATGATGGTAATCGACGAGAATCTCTCGGGTGGAACGGGATTGCAGCTCGGTGAAATCCAAGATGTTACCGATATTTCCTGGTCGGGAACATCCTCGGTCGGCTCATCGGGAAATTACACCGGAAACTCCGACGCCACCTTCACCTTTACCGTCGCAGCCGGCGGGGGCGGGACCGTGGGAAGCGATGTGATCACGCTGGAATATACCGATGGAGGCGAAATCTCCGGAAACGTAACTATCCCGGCCTCCTATGCGGCCGGAGATGAGATCGAAATCTACGGGGGGATGAAGCTTTCCCTCGATGCCGGTACGGTCGTCGAGGGTGACAGCTTTTCGGTGAGCGCCGTTTCATCGACGATACAGGCCGCCGTGAACGCCAGTTTCATGATGGGTAGCGGCGCGGGAGGAGCGAACCCCGTCACGATCGAGAGCTCCACGAATGTGATTACCGATCTCGTCGAAGGAGTGACGCTGGATCTTCACTCTGCGGATCCCGGTTCTCCTCTTACGATCGATATCGGCGTAGATTCCGATAAAATGGTGGAATCGGTGGAATCCTTCTTCAACCGGTACAACGATATCATCAGCTTCTTCAATAACCATTTCAAATACGATCCGGATCTGGGAGAGGGTGGGGAGCTGTTCGGAGACCAGTACGCGATACGCCTGAGCATGGCTGTACGGTCGCAGATCACGGACATGGTTAAAGGCCTGGGGCAGGATTTGAATAACCTTGCAGAGCTGGGGATAAGATCGTCCCAGACGGGTAATATGATGATCGACAGCGCAACCTTGAGAGCGGCCATCGAGAACGACCCCGAATCCGTCGTCAGGCTCTTTTCAACGACGGGAGAATCGAGCGATGCCGATATAGAGTTCCTCCTTGCCTCCTCTAATACGATACCTTCGTACCTGCACGACGAAGAGGGATACGATATCAGGATCACCGTCGCCGCGAGCAGGGGAACTCTCACGGGGACCTCGATGACGGGTTTATCGGGGAGCACGCCGCTTGTCATCGATTCGACGAACAACCGACTGAAGATTGCGGTCAACGGGAATGAGAGCGAAGAGATCGTTATCAGCGAAGGGTCGTACACGTCGGGGGATGCGCTGGCGACAGTGATCCAGACGGCGATAAACGCCGACGATTCGCTGGGATCGACCGGTGTCGAGGTGGAATACGTGGATGATGGCGGAGGAAGCGGACATTTCCGTATCCTATCTACCGATTATGGATCGAACTCGACAGTCAAGCTGCTGGAGGTTTCCTCCTCGTCGATCTATTCAAGCATCGGTGTCAACCAGGACGAGCTCAGACGCGGGACCGACGTGGCCGGAACGATAAACGGCGAGGAGGCTTTAGGGAGCGGAAAGTACCTTACAGGGGCCACCGGGAATGAGTATACGGAGGGTCTCCAGCTGTTGGTTTCGATAACGCCGGAGCAGCTTGCGATTCAGGGAGAAGACCAGGGAAAGATCACCGTGGCAAAGGGAGTCGGGGCCAGGATCACCGAGTATATAAATGAAATCACGGATCTTGAGGACGGCGCCCTCACAGTAAAGAAAAAGACCCTGGAGGACATGGAAAAATCGATGAACGACCAGATCGATATCCTCGAAGCTTCGATATCGAAAAAAGAGCAGAAGCTTTTCAACGATTTTGTAAATCTGGAGACGAAAATAGGAGAGCTTCAGGCGGAAGAATCGTTCCTGACGAGCATGATTACACAGCTACAGCAGCAGACCAATTACAAGGTTAAGAAGAATTCGTAATCGCGGGAGAGGAGATCTATGGAAACAGTCATGGGAAAATGTCCTGAACTGGCGGCTGAGGTTACCAAGAAATACAACAGGGTCAAGATCGAGACCTCCGATCCGTTGACTCTTCTAAGGCTTCTTTACGACGGGCTGGTTAGGTTCCTCACCAGCGCCCTGGAAAAGATGAAAAAAGGCGAGAACGCGCACGAAGATTGCATCCGGGCCCGTGATATAGCCCACCATCTGATGAGTTCGACGGTGGATGATGGCAGCGAAATGGCGAAAAACCTTGTATCTCTCTGTTTCTACATGTACAGGGAAATCGTTCTGGCCGACATGGAAAAATCTTCCACGAGGCTAGAAGGTATTTTGCCGGTCGCGGCAAAGCTGCGATCGGCGTGGGCGGAACTGAAGAAGGACGGGAGTACGTGAAATGTCGCGTAATATATTGTTTTTGAATAAGTTAAGAGAAGAAATCGCCGCCGGAACCGATGTAATAGAAAGGGCTGCGGGGAATTTGGACCTTAAATTGCTGTCCGAAGTGGTCAGAAGCAGAAACGATCTTTTACGAGTTTTGATCGACTCCGGTATCGACAAGAAGGAATTGTTGGATATATTGAGAAATACGAGGGAAAGTGACGCCGTGGTGAGGGCGAGGCTGTCACTTGCCCGCTCCGGTATCGGAAGGAAGATCGAGGATTCGAGGCGGCGGCGGGACGTGGAACGGAAATACGCCAGAAATATCTGAATCCGGTTGACGTCTCCGCGCACGGAAGATTAAAATCAGACAAGCGGTGATGAGCATGAAGATCAACAACATTCAACAGAACAAGATCGGCGGTTCCGTAAACGACCGGGCGGTCGAGGAAAAACGGCGGACCGATTCCGGAAAGAGCGGCGTCGTTGAGACAAGGGTGAGTGCCAACGGTCTCAGCAGGACCAGTCAGCTTATCTCCATGGCGAAGGTTGCCGCCGGCAAGATCAGCGATATTCGTGAAGACAGGGTGGAAGATGTAAAACGCAGGCTCGCCGATGGATATTATGATTCTCCCGAGGTTCAGGACGAACTTGCCGCCAGAATAACCGATCACCTGAAACGTATACAAGACTGAGAAACATTTTTCCCGCCGAAAACGGATTCCCGTACCATACCGTACTCCCAAGATCTTCTTTAAATACAGCCCCCCCTATAAACACAACCCCGCATTTAGGTAGCCATATCCTTTATATGGTTATTTTTCTGTCACCGGGGCAAATCTTCCACCCCTCACGATTTCCCGGGTTTTCCGGCCCCGCGGCATCGGTTGTTTTTTCCGGAAGCAACGGTTTATCGGTCAGGTGGAATCCTTGAAAAACAAGCGGGACCGCCGGTTGGGCGACGAAATTTCCCGGGCCGGGAAAAATGTTCCGTTATAAAAGGGGCTAAGCTTCATGGCATATTCGTTGCGCTGGGATGCGGGTGTACATGAACGGATGGAATGATTTTGATCGAGAGGAATAGTGTGGGCTCCTCATTGAGAATAATGGTTATCACGCTGGCCATAATCCTCGCTACCGGGCCGGCTATGGGAACGACCCCCAAGACTGTCGATCTGATTATCAGGGCTTCCGAATGGTACGTTACCGACGTGCCCGATGGAACAAGCGAGTATGTCGAAAGATTCGAGAAAGGCTGCGACATGCTTGATTCTCTTCTTGTGATTTATATGCCGCTCGATACGCTCAGCGGCTGGATAGGGCACGAGAGGATCTGGAAGATCGCCCAGGCCTACACCGACGTGGGGATGTTCCAAGAGGCCCAGTCATGGTGGCAACTTCTCGACAGGGTGGATCAGAGGGGATTCTACAGGATGGAAAATTACAGGGGACTACTGAAGACCGGTGTAGAGCTTTTCGACGCCTCGGCGATATCGGATCTAATCGATGACGTGGACCTGTGGGACTCATCAATCAAAGAAGAGATGGGAAAGGAGCTTCTGGATGCGATGAAGCTGCTTTTGGAGAAAGATACAGATCTCTCCTGGCTATACAAAAGATTCCAAAGGGTAAGAAGATTCTTGCCGCCGTTCGAATCCGACCTGTTCCATATTCAGCTCCTTTTGACGCTGGGCGATTACTCGGGCGCGGTGAATATCTGCGGTGAGATGATCGATAGGATATATCCCAGGGAACTGAGCCCTTCCGGGGCGAAACGGCTTCTCGAGGAGTTATACAGAACATCGGTGCTCAGTGGAAGGTACGAAGCAGCGGAAAATATTATCGATCAGATAAAGACCTACGGCAGCGAGCCTCTCTTTTCAAGGGCCGAATCGTGGGAACCGGGGCTGTCGATGATGATGGGGAAGATGGAGACGGCGCTGCACCAGTATTCACAGATATGCGCCGAACGGCCCGATGCCACGGGTTATTGCTTCTGGAAGGACTACCTGGAAAGCTATGGGGAGATAATCGGCTATGTTCAATGAACCAGGGTTGCTCGGTTGCTACAGGAAGGAAAAGATCCGCTACCTGAAGATCCTCGAGCTTGCCAACAGCCTCAGGGACGCGTTGAAAGACGGAAGGACGATGCCCGAGATCATATCGATTCTCAATCGGAAGAACATGATTATGAAAGAGATAGAGTCAATAGAACAGTCGATGGAAGAAGAGAAGAAAGATTACCGCTGGAGCGGAAAGAAAACGGGTGATGTAGCTCAGATCATAGATCAGCTTTCGGTGATCGTTGAAAGGATTCTGGCCGTCGAGAGGGAGAACGAGATTCTTTTCAGCACTGCCGGTCAATCTTTGAATCTCAACAGGCGGCAAGATATATCCCCCGATTTTGTTTTGTCCGTTTATGCAAACAGTATAACGGGAGAGCGGAGATGATAGGAAAACATTTTCTTCCGAGAACGGGGATCGGAAAGCTGCGGCAGGCGCTGGATGCCTACTCGTTACGCCAGAGGGTTACCGCCGAGAATATTGCCAATGTTCAGACGCCCGGCTATAGCTCAAAAAAGGTTCTCTTTGAGGAGAACCTGAAGGATGCGTGCTCGAGGCGCCTTCGGATGACACCGGTTCCCGTGCCGCCCCGCGGTTTCCCCGTAGCTCCAACTGCCATGACGCCGCTGCGTGTCGAGAATGAGGGCTCCGGTTATTTCAACGGCGTCAACGACGTTAACATGGAAACGGAAATGATCGATATCGCCAGAACGAATATGGCTTACAACATGGTGGCCAGAATGACAAAGGGCACGATAGATAAACTGCGCTCGGCAATCGCCGGCAAGGTGGGTTGAGCCGAGCCTGGTTCGACCCGGAGGTAACGGTATGAAAGGAACAGGAATATTCAGGACTCTCGGAATAAGTGCGGCCGGCCTTTCGATCCAGAGGATGAAGCTCGATGTCATAGCTGAAAATCTGGCGAATGTCGAAACGACGCGTACGGCTCAGGGCGGACCTTACAAGCGTAAGCAGGTCTCGATATCGACTTCGCCCGAAACCCGGAGCGCTGCGGTTCCCTTTTCCGGCTATTTGAAACAGTTCCCTGTCGACCGGTTCGCGGGCAACGTTTCCACAGCGAACTCTGCACCGCCGGCCGAGATACCCCAAGGGCAGATTGAATCTGATGAAAAAACACCGTTCACGCTCAGATACGATCCGGGCCACCCGGACGCCAATGAGAATGGAGTCGTTTCAATGCCGAATGTGAACGTAATCGATGAAATGGTGGATATGATCACGGCGACCAGAGCTTACGAGGCGAATATCAATGCTATCCAGAGCGCCAAGGATATGTTTCTGAAGGCCCTGGAGATCTAATGAAGGGAAGGTGCCCGAATGAAAATCGGACCGGCGGGCAGTTCGCTCATACAGAAGACATACTCCGACCGCAGCCGGGTCCCCGAAAGCGGATTCGGAAAAATGCTGAAAGAGATGGTGGGGGATGTCGATGCGCTCCAAACGAGGGCCTCTAATGCGGCACAGGCGGCCGTAAACGGTCAGAACGTCGAAGTGCACGATGTGATGATCGCCATGGAGGAGTCGAGGCTGGCTTTCGACCTCATGCTGGAAATCAGAAATAAACTGGTGGACGCTTACAGCCAGCTCATGCAGATGAGGATGTAACCGGCACAGGGTGCCGGTCCATAGGGAGAGATCGTCAAGGGACGCACCGTTACGGATGCTATAAATCGAAGGGAGCAGATAGGTGGCGGGAATGGATGAGACTTTAAACAGGTTCCAGGGAGCTTGGACCGGCTTGAGCTTCAGTCAGAAGGTAATCCTCTCCGGGATCGTTCTGGCCGTCATAGTTAGTCTCATAATCTTCTCCCTGTGGCTGAAAAAACCCAGTTACGCGGTCCTTTTTACCGACATGGATCTTGCCAACGCCGGGGAAGTCACACAGGAATTGGAACAGATGGGTGAGACTTATAAAGTCAGCAGGGGGGGGACGACGATCCTTGTCGCGGCCGATAGGGTCGCCGAGTTGAGGATAAGTCTCGCTTCGGCCGGGGTCATACATACTGGCGGAGTGGGATACGAGATTTTCGACAACAACGAGATCGGGGTTACCGATTTCGTCCAGAAGCTCAATTTGAAGCGCGCCCTCGAAGGCGAGCTGTCGAGGACCATCAGCAGCCTGACCGCCGTCGAGAAGGCGAGGGTACATATCGTATTTCCTAGGGAATCGATATTCAAGGAAGGAAA
>CAZPAH010000032.1:0-24551 GCA_964584495.1 uncultured bacterium
GGGTACAGCGACACGACGCACTGGGGATCCGCCTTCAGAACATACAGGTGGCATGAAAACTACCCTATGGCGACTTACCTGTTCTCGATAGCAGCCTCCCAGTATGTCTGCCTCTCGGACGCATTCGTCTATGCTCCCGGCGAAACGATGCAGGTGACCAACTACATATATCCCTCGAAGGTCGACGCCGCCGGGGAGGACCTGAATATCCAGGTACCGCTTCTGACGCATTTTTCGGAGCTCTTCGGCACCTACCCATTCGTCGAGGAGAAGTACGGGATAGCCATGTGCAACGTGGGGGGAGGGATGGAGCACCAAACCCTGTGCAGCTACGGGTACCAATTCGTAATCGGGAACCATGCCTATGACTGGCTATACGCGCACGAGCTGTCGCACCAGTGGTTCGGGGATATGGTCACATGCGACGATTGGACACAGATATGGCTCAACGAGGGATGGGCGAGCTACTGCGAGGCCCTCTGGTTCGAGCACCTCGAGGGTGAGAGCGGGTTGAGATCGTACATGGAAAGCCAGGACACATATTCCTACTGGAGCGGACCTATCATCCGGGACCCCGACGTCGACTACGGCTGGTACTATTTCAACATGGTCGTCTACGACAAGGCGGCCTGGTTCCTGCATATGCTGAGGCACCTCGTTGGCAACGGAACCTTCTTCGATGCGACGCGGGCCTACCTGGACGACCCGGCGCTGAAATACGCAACCGCCCGAACGGAAGATTTCAGGACGATTTTCGAATCGTTCTACGGGTATCCCCTCGACTGGTTCTTCGACCAATGGCTGACGAGGGATGACCGGCTGACATACGATTGGTCATATACCGCTTACGATATCAGCGGGCAGTGGAACCTCTCGCTGAACGTGAATCAGAAGCAGGCCGAGCTCTACACGATGCCCGTCGATTTCAGGATCGCGACGGCGGGAAGACAGATCGATACGGTTCTATGGGTCTCGGGCAGGCACGAGTCGTTTCACCTGCCCATGCCCGATTCGATCACGGGCGTGGAATTCGATCCCGATCATTGGATACTGTGCGATGTCAACATGCAGGTTACAGGCGAAGAAACTGTCCCCTCCGCCGATTTCCTCTCGCAGAACTACCCGAACCCCTTCAACCCCGTGACGACGATCAGGTACGGCCTCGCAATCGCCGGTGATGTGAAGATCAGCGTTTACGACATCCGGGGAGCGCTGGTCAGGAGACTTTATAATGGATTCCGCGGCGTTGGAACGCACGAAACCGTCTGGAACGGAACCGGAGAATCGGGCCGCCCCGTTTCTTCGGGTATCTATTTCTATAGGCTCGAAACGCCACGGGGCACCTTCACAAGGAAAATGATTCTGCTCAGGTGATTACCCGATCGGTTGGAATTGGTTAACATAATGTAAAACCTTGACAAAGCGTGTTATGTAACTAGCTTATATTGTGAGCGTTACAGATACACTGCAAGATTATCGACCGCCACCGGTGGCGGTCGGAAACTTGCCACTTATGGTTACCCGGGTTCGATGATAAGCGCGGCATTGATGATGATCAATCGCTTGGGAAGAGGGAAGGGGAAAAGAGAAGGGGAAGATGATCGGCGACCAGCATGCCCTCTCTCGTCGGCACCGCTCTGTCTCCATCTATCACAATCAGGCCCTCATCTACCAGCCTGTCCACAGTCTCCCCGCCCCCGTGGCAGGCGTACAGGGTTCTCAGGTCCACTCCATTCGAGGTCCTGAACCCGAAGAGAAGCTTTTCCAGCTCGAGCTGCCCGACCGTAAGCTCCTCGAAACCTCCCGGCGGCTTCCTGCCTTCAGCCAGCTCGAGGATATATCCGCCGACCGTCCTGTCATTCCACCACCTGCGCACGCCTCTGAACGAATGGGCCGACGGTCCGAGCCCGAGATAGGGATCGTGACTCCAGTACAGGCAGTTATGTCTCGACCTGTGCTTCAATCCACGGGCGAAATTGGAGACCTCATAGTGCGTATACCCGTTATCGGCCAGGAAACGGGAGGATTCGAGGAAAAGCTCGCTCTGAAGATCCTCCGATGCCACCGACAGCCTTTCCCCTTGGACCGCGCCAGCGCTTTTCTCGGAACTCTCGAGGGTCAATTGGTAACAGGAGATATGCTCGGGGGAGAGTTCCAGCGCCTTTTTCAGGGTCTCTCTCCACCGCTCCTTCGTATGACCTTCGAATCCAAAGATCAGATCGATCCCGATATTCGCGAAGCCCGAATCCCTCGCAATCTCCACCGCCCGGAACGCAGCGGCGGCCCCGTGCCTTCGGCCGAGAAGATGAAGCTCGCCGTCGTCGAATGACTGGGCCCCGACGCTCAGACGGTTGACGCCGATCTCCATATACGATGAAAGGATGGAGGGCGAAAGATCGTCGGGATTGACCTCGACGGTGAACTCCGGCGATTCAATGAAATCCAGTATGCCGCGAAGATCATCAACCAGACGGGCGATCGATGCCGCGGGGACCGCCGACGGTGTTCCCCCGCCGATATATAGGGTGGAAAATGACGGGAAGTCGCCGCCCCGGAGCGAGCCCTCCAGGGTCACGGCTCCGAGGAGATCGTCGGTCTGCCCGCTTGATGTTACCGAGTAGAAATCGCAGTATGAACATTTCGTCCTGCAGAAGGGAATATGGATATAGAGTCCCGCTTCGCTTTTGTCCGTCATCAAGCCCCCGCCGCCTGTTACCTACAGGTCCCCTTTCCCCTACTCCTCATTGGTTCTTAGGACGGCGACGAAGGCGTTCTGAGGAATCATCACCTTGCCGACCGTTTTCATCCTCTTCTTCCCCTTAGCCTGTTTCTCTAGGAGCTTCCTCTTCCTCGTAATATCCCCGCCGTAGCACTTGGCCAGAACATCCTTTCGAAAAGCCGATATCGTCGATCGGGCGATTATCTTCCCCCCGATCGCCCCCTGGATTGCGATCTTGAACATGTGCCGCGGGATCTCGTCCCTCAAGCGGTCGCAGACCTGTTTGGCGCGGGCGCGGGCCCGGTCGCTGTGCACGATCGTCGATAGAGCATCGACCTTCTCCCCGTTGACGAGGATATCGACCTTCACCAGGTCGTTCTTCCTGTAATCGAGCAGCTCGTAATCGAAGGAGCCGTACCCCTGGGTAACGGTTTTGAGCTTGTCGTAGAAATCATGGATAATCTCGGCGAGGGGCATCTCGAATATTATCTCCATGCGCCCCTCCGTGATATAGCTGAAGCGGGATTTTTCCCCCCGGCGTGCGAGGCAAAGCTTCATCACGGCTCCCATGTATCTTTCGGGGGTCAGGATACTGGCCCTGATATAAGGCTCCAACGATTGGCTTATCGAAGCGGGATCGGGATAGTACTCGGGATTATCGACTGCCAGCTCCTCACCGCTTTCGAGCACGAACTTGTACATCACGCTCGGGGCGGTCATGATGATCGCCTGGTTGAATTCACGTTCCAGCCTTTCCTGGAAAACCTCCAGGTGGAGGAGCCCAAGGAATCCGCACCTGAATCCGTGCCCCAGGGCCACCGATGAATCCTTCTGGTAGGTCAGCGAGGCATCGTTGAGCTTGTATCTCTCGAGGGCGTCGGCCAGGGACGCGGTGTCGTCCGAATCGATCGGGTAAATCGACGAGAAGACAACCGGCTTCACTTCCCTGAAACCGGGCAGGGCCTCCGGCGATGGATCGCTCTCCAGGACGATCGTGTCACCAATCCGCGTGTCGCTGACGGTCTTTATTCCGGCAACGATATAACCGACCTCTCCCGCGCCGAGCGTTCTGCGTTTTTCGCGCTTGAGCCTGAATATGCCCACCTCTTCGACCTTGTGGACCGTTCCGAGGGACATGAGCTTGATCATGTCTCCCGCCTTCACCTCGCCGTCGATGATCCGGCATGTTATGATCGCCCCGCGGAAAGCGTCGTACTGGGCATCGAATATCAGCGCCCGCAAAGGCTTGTCGGCTTTTCCCGACGGAGCGGGAATCCGCTCCGTTATAGCTTCGAGGATGTCCTCGATACCGGTTCCCTCACGGGCCGAGCAGAGAATCGCGTGGTCGGAATCGAGCCCCAGCTCCACCTCGATCATCTCCTTGGTTCTCTCGATATCGGCCGATGGCAGGTCGATTTTATTGATTACAGGGATGACGGCGAGATCGTGCTCCATCGCCAGGTAGAGATTGGCCACCGTCTGGGCCTCGACCCCCTGGCTGGCGTCGACCAGAAGGAGAATCCCCTCGCATGAGGCGAGGGCCCGCGAGACCTCGTACGAGAAATCGACATGGCCCGGAGTATCGATCAGATTGAGTATGAAATTCCCGCCAGACTTGCTCGTATAGGGAAGGCAGATCGTCTGGCTCTTGATCGTGATCCCTCTCTCCCTCTCTATATCCATGTTGTCGAGTATCTGATCCTTGAAATCGCGCTCTTCTACGAGGCCCGAGTACTGGATCAACCTGTCCGCCAATGTCGACTTGCCATGATCGATATGGGCCGTTATGCTGAAGTTGCGTATCTGCATTCTTTCTTTCTCGGCGTCACATCCGCCCGGATGAAATCATTACTCAATGCAATTTAGCTGTTTCACCGCCTACTGTAAATGCCATTATACGCCGCTCCATCAATATTAGCGCACCCTGGGGCGCATCGAACGGTCCCGGACAGAACCCGACCCGGGGATGACCCTCGTCAATCGCCCCCGGGCCGGATCGTTCTTCATAGGCTTGCGATACGGAGGAATTCAATCCTGCCCGTGGTATTACAACCCCTTCATCATCGCCTCGACGTCCGCTTTCACTTCCCCGGTCGGTTTGATATCGAACTTCTGCACGAGAACCTTCGCTACATTGGGCGAGAGGAATGCCGGGAGGGTCGGTCCGAGCCGTATCCCTTTCACGCCGAGCGATAAGAGGGCGAGGAGGACCGCCACCGCCTTCTGCTCGTACCAGGCGATATCGAACGATATCGGAAGCTCGTTAATATCGCTGAGGCCGAAGACCTCCTTCAGCTTCAGGGCGATCACGGCTAGTGAATAGCTGTCGTTGCACTGACCCGCGTCGAGAACCCTCGGAATGCCGCCTATATCGCCGAGATCGAGCTTGTTGTAACGGTACTTGGCGCATCCCGCCGTCAGGATGACCGTGTCGGCGGGGAGCTCTTCGGCAACACCGGTGAAATAGCTCCTTCCCTTCTGCCTTCCGTCGCATCCCGCCATGACGATAAACCTCCTTATCGCCCCGCTCTTTACCGCCTCGACAACTTTGTCGGCGAGGGCGATGACCTGGTTATGCGCGAACCCGCCCGTTATCTCACCATTTTCGATCTCGGTCGGAGGATTGCACTTTTTCGCAAGTTCGATCAAAGCGGAGAAATCCTTCTCCCCCCCGTTTTCCCTGTCCGGTATATGGCTTATCCCCGGGTAACCGGCTTCGCCGGTCGTGAAGATCCTGTCTCGGTAGGAATCCTTCACGGGAATTATGCAGTTGGTCGTCATCAGTATAGGTCCGTTGAACGATTCGAACTCCTCGCCCTGTTTCCACCAAGACGATCCGTAGTTGCCAGCCAGATGGGGATACTTCTTGAAAGCGGGGTAGTAGTTCGCCGGGAGCATCTCCGAGTGTGTGTAAACGTCGATCCCGGTGCCGGCCGTCTGCTTAAGCAGCTCGTCCATATCCTTGAGATCATGGCCGGAGACGAGGATCCCGGCGTTCGAACCGACCCCGGTGCTTACCTTGGTTATCTCGGGGGCTCCATAGCTCGTAGTATTGGCCCTGTCGAGAAGGGCCATAGTCTCGACGGCCATCTCTCCGGCCCTCAGGACCATTGAGGTCATCTCATCGACGGAAAGGTCCTTCGTCGTCGATGCAAGAGCCTCGATCATGAAGGAATATATCTTTTCGTCCTCGTATCCCAGCACCCAGGCGTGATGCGCATAGGCGGCGATCCCTTTGAGACCGTAAATAAGAAGTTCCCTGAGGGACCGAGCGTCCTCGTTCTCCGTGGACAACACTCCCACCTCGCCGCCTTTCGCGGCCAAGTCCTCCCCGTCGCCTGGAATCCAAACCGCCGCATCGTGCATCTTTCCGGTAACCTTCCCGTGGAACTCGTCGCGCAGACCGTCCCTCATCTCAAGAGCCTCCCGGATAAGGGATTCGAACCTTGCGTCGTCGAAATTCGCGTTGGTGATAGTGGCGAAAAGGGCTCCGGCTATGAACCGTCCCTCTTTCGTCACCGACCCGCCCCCGGCGATCCGTTCTTCACCCCAGATAGATATCCCCTTCAGCGTATGGATCAGAAGATCCTGCAGTCTCGCCGTATCGCCGCTCTTGCCGCACACTCCCTTTACCGTGCAGCCGGTTCCCTTGGCCGTCTCCTGGCATTGAAAACAGAACATACTCATCTCCGGCTCCTTTCTATACCGTTCAATGCGAAGATTTTTACTGTTTCGAATGAATTATACCTGTATTCTGGATTATGTCCTTGACCTGGGTCAATTGCTATGGCTTTTTTCGGATTTCCCGGCCGGCGCGGCGGCCCGAGAGGCGGGTGAATAAGATTGCCAGGTACCGATTCGGTGGTGAAGGTTCTACAAGAGTCTGATCTCTTCAACGGGATAGGCGCCTCCTCGCTGCGTAGCGTGGTGCTCGCGGGAAACGTGCGCAAGATAATATCGGGCGGAATAATATTCCTCGAGGGATCCTCCGGTAGCAGCTTTTTCACCCTGATAGAGGGAACGGTCAAGCTCCTAAAAACGACCCCCGGCGGAGCCGAGATGACTGTGAAGATCCTGTCCCCCAGGGAAACATTCGCCGAAACTGTGCTCTTCGAGAACGACAGCTACCCCGTTACCGCCAAGGCGATAGAGGATTCCACCGTTTTCGCCCTTTCCAGGCCGGCCTTCCTTCAGCTCCTAGAGACCAGGGGGTTCAGGGACGAATTCATAACCGTCCT
Source organism: uncultured bacterium (assembly GCA_964584495.1). Classification (GTDB taxonomy): domain Bacteria; phylum Krumholzibacteriota; class Krumholzibacteriia; order Krumholzibacteriales; family Krumholzibacteriaceae; genus CAZPAH01. The sequence goes on from CAZPAH010000032.1 coordinate 6,958, forward strand.
GATGAAAAAGCAGCGATACCTCGCCGACAGGATTCTTTACCTGACGGCGTACGACGTGGAGCAGAGGTTCTTCAAGTTTCTCGAAGAGAGGTTCGGTCGCCGCGGCGAGTATGAGATGGATATGTCGAAGAAGGAGATCGCGGCGGCGATCGGAACGATCCCCGAGACACTGTCGAGGCTTCTCGCCGGATTGAAGCGTCGAAAGGTCCTTTCCTGGAACGGGAGAAAGATAAAGCTCTCCGACGGTTTCTGGGACGGCAAGAGTTGAAACAAGAATCCTTCCAATCGCGTATCTAGTGCATATGTTACGGGAGCGGCCGCCGGGGCCGGGTCGTTATTTATGCTTGTAATGACGGCAATCATCGGGCAAAATCACGAAATCGTCGGGGAGATGAGGATGCTATCCGATTTTGCAAAAACGGACTGGAAGATCTACCGGGCGGAATTCCCAATAACGGACAATTATATCTATTTCAACAATGCCGCGATAAGTCCGATGTCGACGAGGGTCCGCGAGGCGGTGAATGAGGTATCCGACCTCTTTCTCGAAAAAGGCTTTCTCGGCGAAGAGGAGCTGTTCGCCAGGGTGGCGCAGATCAGATCCGCCGCAGCAAGGTTCATTGGGGGTTCCACCGACGAGATCGCTTTCGTGAGGAACACTACCCAGGGCGTTCTACACGCGGCATACAGCATCGCGTGGAACAAGGGGGACAACGTTGTTCTGCCGGAGATAGAGTTCCCTGCAAACGTCTACCCATGGATATCGCTCTGCTCCAGGGGGGTCGAGCTGAGAATGGTCGAACCGGACGAGGGAAGGGTGACGGCCTCGATGCTGGCGGACGTATGCAACGAGAGAACGCGTGTCGTGGCGGTAAGCCTCGTCCAGTTCTCGACCGGGTACAGGATCGATCTCGAGGAGCTAGGCTCGTTCTGCCGTGAAAGAGGCATATACCTGTTCGTCGATGCCATCCAGGCGCTGGGTGCACTCGAGATCGACGTAGTAAAGATGAAGATCGATTTCCTCTCTGCGGGCGGGCATAAATGGCTCCTCGCAGTTCCCGGCAACGGTATCTTCTACTGCAGAAAAGATCTCTTCGGGGAGCTCGGCGTACCGAATCCGGGGTGGACGGGGGTCGAGAATCCCAGGGACTTCCTGGACTTCAACTTCACGTACAGGGAAGAGGGAACCCGGTTCGAAGAGGGCTGCCTCAACTTCCACGGCATCTACGGTCTCGGCGCCTCGATCGACCGCTTTCTCGAAATCGGTCCCGGCATCGTCGAAGAGCGCATCCTGGAGCTTACCGCCGCCCTATCGGACGGGCTCGAGGAGCGGGGCTTCCTAATATCGAGCCCGCGGGGCGCCGGAGAGCGTTCCGGCATCATCTGCTTCCGTCATCCCGAGACAGATACCGAGACGATCTTCGACAAGTTGAACGGCGCCGGGGTCGTCTGCAGCCTTCGCTCGGGAAATGTCAGGTTGAGCCCTCACATGTACAATAACGACGAGGAGATAGGAAGGTTCCTTGAAATCATCGATGCATAGAAGTGAAAGGTGCCGATTGGGTTTTATTTGCAGTTGTTGCATGAAAACCCCGGCCTTCAAGAACGAACCCTTCACCCGGAGGTGAAATAATGGGGAAAGGCAAAAGACCTTCGATAGTACCAGGGCTTCTTCTGATTTTCATCGGTTTGATTATCCTTTTAAGCAACTTCGAGGCCCTCGATCTGGACTGGGAGGTGCTATGGACCTACATAATTATCATTCTCGGCGTGATATTCTGGATCGGCTTCATCTTCGACCGGAGCAAGGAAGGACTCATCATGCCCGGGACGATACTGCTCACCGTCGGGATAATCTTCAATGTCAGCGCCAGGTTCGGCTGGACCGAGATGGATCACCTGTGGCCCTTCTTCATTCTGGCACCGGCCTTCGGATTCTACGCGATGTACATATTCGGCAAACGGGAAAGGGGACTGCTCATCCCGGCGGGGATACTGACCTTAGTGGGACTGGTCTTTCTCATGCAGAGCTACCGTTATATAAAGTACATTTGGCCGATCGCCATGATAGCGGTCGGGATGCTTCTCCTTATCAGGCCCAGGAAGGAAAATCCGCATGATATCGATTGACGGGATGAAGATCTACTGGAGGTAAAAATGAATCTTGAATCGAAAGACGCGAAGATAGGCCTTATAATAATCTTTGTAGGTCTTATCTTCGTATTGAACAACTTCGGGGTTTTCGAATTCGGAGATTTTATATGGAAACTCTGGCCGATTCTGCTGATCTGGTTGGGATACAGGATGCTGAGGAGGAGAGGAACAAGAACGACATCCGACGGCAACTTCCAGGTTTTCGGAGATACGGTCACGGAGACGACATCGCCTTATATCAGACACTCGAGCGCTTTCGGCGATATAAGGATCAAGATCAACGCCACCGAGTTCGCCGGGGGAAACGCCAGCACCGTATTCGGGAAGGTGTCGATCGATCTCGGCTCGATAGAGTCGGTCACGGGATACGGGCAGCTCGATCTGCACTCGGTATTCGGAGATATCACGATCCGTCTTCCGCGGAACGTCGCGGTGGAACTTTCCAGCTGTTCCTCTTTCGGTTCGATCGTCGGACCGGACGGCAACAAGCTCGGCGAGAGGCAGTACAGTACTCCAGGCTTCGAGGATACGGACCACAGGCTGAAGATCCGCGTATCTCAGGTTTTCGGGGATATCGAACTGATACAATAGGCGCGGCATCGTTCCTCTAAAGAGAGATCTGCCGGCCGAGCATGACACGCCTGCGCCATCTCATACCCATCGGCACGGCGTTACGCCCCTGCACGAACTCGGATCCATCAGCGCAGGATAACGACCTTGCGCGACCGCGTACAGCCCCCCGCATCAAGACGGAGAAAATATATCCCGCTCGCGAGATCCTCTCCCGAATCGCCCTTGCCGTTCCAGGCGAATTCGATCTTTCCCGGACCTACCACATCGTCTATCAACAGGGCGACCCTTCTTCCCGTCACATCGTAAAGTGAAAGCTTGATGGGCATAGCCCCGGGGAGCTCGAACCTGATCCTGGTGTGGTTGAAAAGGGGGTTCGGGTAATTCTGATGGAGAACGACTTCCGCGATGTTCGTATCGGGGGCCGATGGCAGGTACCCGGCCAGGATCGCCGCCGTCCCCAGTGCCGCCTTGCCGGCTTCGGCGACATAATCGAAATCTACGTACTCGACCACGTCGGAGCTGCTGTGATAATGAGGGTTATCCCTGTAGCCGCTCTCGATCAGGAGGACCGCCGGAACCCCCTCGATCTCCCAGAAGGCCATGTGATCGCTCGCCGGGTACGGCCTGGCCAGACGGTTCGGGAGATTCTGGAGCCCGAAATAGGCGAAAGAGGCGGCCACGTCAACCACCAGCAATGTGTCGATACCGTCGATCCTTCCCGAGATATCGATCTCGCCCCTCCCGCCGTAATCGTTGCCGACCATGTCTATGTTGATTACCGCGTCGTAGGTGATATTGGTGTCCCTGTGTCCCACGTAGTACTGGCTTCCCTTCAACCCGAGCTCCTCGCCGTCGAAAAGGAAAAATTCTACGGTCTTGCTCACCCACGCACCCTGAAGAAGCCTGGCGCACTCCAGAACGCAGGCGGTTCCCGAGCCGTTGTCGTCGGCGCCCGGCGCGCTTACCAGAGGATCGTGCCAGTTCTGTGAATCATAGTGACCGCACAGGACGATCCTGTGGTCCGGCTCATCCCTTCCCTCGAGGCTGAAAATAATATTCTTGCCGAGCAGCGTGTCGGCGAATACCGTTATCGAGCATTCGGGAGGCTCGCCCCCGTCGGTATCGATTTTAAGCACCTCGTTACCCCCGGCCGCCCAGACGGACAGGTTCTCGTCGGAGGTCAACCGCCAGATATCGGTCGTGCCGGTACAGGCGGTCCCGATGCTGTCCCACGATGCGCCCCCGTTCTCGCTTTTCCAGACGTTCCCCCCCTCTCCCGCCGAGTAGACAAGGGACGAGTCGATCATCTCGACGCTTCTCAGCTCGTCGCCGATTACGACTTCGCCCCAGTCCGCCCCACCGTTGCTGGTGTAGAAGACACTGTTATCGCCTACGATGACCCCGTGATTCGGATCGGCGAAATCGATACCCGACAGTACCGCCGATGTGAGGGAGGTCGAGCTCCAGCTGAATCCGCTGTCCTTGGTCTCGAAGAGATACCCTCCGTCGGTGACGACCCAGACATGATCCGGGCCGGTCATCGCAACGCCGTTGCAGCCCAGGTAATTGAGTTTCGCCCTGTCCACGTGGATGATCCACCACTCATTCACAATGTACCGCATCAGGAAGAGCGTCCCGTAGGAGCCCGCCGCAACCGCGAACTCTCCGTCCCAGAACTCTATGTCCATCAGGGAGTAGATCAGGTTATCCGAGTTCCCCTCCTTGAACAGGTTCCATGAATCCCCCGCGTCATCCGAATAGAAGAGCATTCCGTAGGAGCTGCCCTTCTTCTTTCCCGCGGCCCACAGCCTTCCCCTCGGATCCAGCCCGAGATCCCAGACCCTCGCGTCGATCATCGTGCATAGCTCGAAAGGACCTGAGTTCACGGAAGAGACGCGGCGGAATATCTCCCCCTCGCTCGAGGCGGTCCAGACCGTATCGCCGGCGGACGTGACCGCTATACCGAGAAGATCGGGGTAGTTGACGGTCAAAGGAAAGGTCTGCACGCGGGGATCGTAACCCTCGCTCCTGATCCTTTCGAGGAGGTATTCCATTGCGAGAAGCTTCTGCGGGGACGCGGCATACCTCGTCGCTATCACGTAGGGAAGGCCGCCGATAAGCACCGTATCGGCCCCGCTGAGCTTCCTGATATCCTCCTCCAGCCTCGAACGGTCGAACCCTCCCACCAGCTCGCAGAGATAGCACGGCGCATCCTGAGCGAGAGCGGTTCCCATGCGCGGGTAGACAACCATAAGAAACATACTAGCAAGAAGTAAGGCCGACGCTGCGAGTGGCATCCGCCTGCATTTTTCTTTCAATCCGGGATCCTTTTGTAAATCCTGCCCGCCTTAAGAACTACAACGGTGCGCATGCCTGTAGACCAGTGCTCGGGACCAGGCCGGACGGGCTGCACCCATTATTTTTTGCAAACTTCTTGTTACGGTTCAATATACAAATTATAATATATTCTAGCAACATTGGCGGTATTGAAATTGCTAATATCTTTTCGGCTCATCTGACATGTAACGCGCCGAAATATCGATCTGGAGGGGTCAGGAATTGCTCTCGTATATCGACCATTTCCATATAAGCGACAGTGTGATAAAGAAAGTGTTGTCGACAGCCCTTTCGCGCGGCTGCACATTCAGCGACCTTTTTTTCCAGCATACGATAGAGAACCAGATCACGATGGAGGAAGGCATCGTCAAGGAAGGTGTGAAATGGATCTCGCACGGGGTCGGGATCAGGGCGGTAAAGGGTGAGGGTGCCGGGTACGCCTACACGGAGGATATTTCCCTCGAGAAGATGGAGCTGGCCGCTAGGGCGGCGGCGGCGCTGGCCGACTCCACCGGGACGACGGGACCGGCCGTGATCAGGAACAAGAGTGTACCCGATTTCTACCCTATAATAGAGCCTATAACCGGAACCGCGCTCAAGGAAAAGATCGGGTGGATCGAGGAGGCTGACGCTTCCGCCAGGGGATACGACCCCCGGGTAATCAAAGCGACTGTCTCGATCGCCGACAGTATAAGTTATATACAGGTCGCGACCTCCGAGGGAAATCTTCTCAGCGATACGAGACCGATGTTGAGGTTCTCGGTCTCGACCGTGGCCGAGATGAACGGTTCGAGACAAATCGGGATCTCGAGCGGGGGCGGAAGAATCGGAAAAGATTATTTCAGCGAGCGAAAATCCCCCTCGTTCCACGGCCGTGAGTCGGCGCGCCAGGCGATTCTGCTTCTCGACGCCATAGACGCCCCGGCGGGCCCGATGGAGTTGATCCTGGCCCCCGCCGAATCGGGTATCCTTCTGCACGAGTCGATCGGCCATCCCCTCGAAGCCGATTTTATCAGGAAAAAGACATCGGCCTACACGGGCCGCCTCGGCGACCGGGTCGCCAGCGAGCTCGTAACGGTGATAGATGACGGCACCGTCAGGAACGACCGCGGCGCCATCAACTTCGACGACGAGGGAACGGTGCCCTCGCCGACCGTTCTAATAGAGAAGGGAATCCTCAAGGGATACATGCACGATCGCATAAGCGCCGAATTATTCGGCGTCGATCCGACCGGTAACGGAAGAAGGGAATCATACAAGTACAACCCGATACCGAGAATGACCGTCACCTACCTGGCCAACGGCGAAAGCGAGCCGGAAGAGATATTCCGCTCGACGAAGAAAGGGATTTATTGCAAATCCTTCAAGGGCGGGCAGGTCGATATCTCGAACGGGGATTTCGTTTTCGTACCGATCGAAGCGTACATGGTCGAAAACGGGCGGATCGGATCCCCGGTGAAGAATCTCACCCTCATAGGGAACGGCCCGGACGTTCTCTCGAAGGTCACGATGGTGGGAAACGATTTCGCTTTCAGCGACGGACGGTGGACCTGCGGCAAGGGTCAACAGGTGCCCGTGGGCGTAGGGCTGCCGACGGTGAAGATATCGGAAATCACTATCGGCGGCAGCGATCTGCAGCAAAAACCGGGGGCCGGCGGATGACGAATGAAGAGATGAAGAAGCTTGCCGAATGGACCGTCGAGACGGCGGTCTCCAACGGGGCCGACACCGCGGAGGTGGCGGTCACCGGATCGAAGGAGTTCTCGGTAACGGTGAGAAACGGCGGGATCGAGAACCTGAACGAATCGGTATCGAGCCGCATAGGGATAACGGTCTCCACTGAGAAGCGAAAAGCATCGATCACATCGACCGACCTGTCCGAGGACAGCATCAGGCAGTTGATAATCGAGGGAGTGGAACTTTCACGGGTGATGGACTCGGACGAATTCTTCGGGCTGCCGGAAGCCGATCAACTCGGGATACACGAGGCCGATCTCGGCATCTATGACCCGCTCACGGCCCGTATGCCCGCCGACAGGATGATAGCGCTGGTCAACGATCTCGAAAGAACGGCCTGCGCGCTCGACGGCAGGATCATAAGCGACGGAGCATCGGCTTCATGCGGCGAACAGGCCGTGGCGTTCGCCAATTCCCTCGGGTTCATCGGAGCGTACAGAAAAAGCTACAACTCGATCGTGATTTCCTGCGCGGTCCAGGATACCCCCACCAAGGGAGAGAATACGGGAAAGAAGCAATCCTCGTACTGGTATTCCGCTTCCCCATCCTTCTCCGGCCTGGAAGATGTCGGGGAAATCGCCTCTAAAGCGGTTGAAAGGACGATCCGGAAGCTCGGAGCGGTCAAGCCTGAAACATGCGAGCTTCCCGTGATATTCGACCCCGTTACGGCCCGTTCCTTCCTGGGATGGATGGCTTCCGCGGTGAACGGCGGCAACATCTACAGGAAATCCTCCTTTCTCGTCGATATGATAGACGGCAAGGTCGGGTCCGATCTCCTGACCGTTGTGGACGACCCTCTGCTTGCGGGGAAACTGGGCAGCAGGCCTTTCGACGGGGAGGGAGTAAAGCCGAGAAGGAACGTGGTCTTCGAGAACGGCACGCTGAAAAGCTACCTTATGAGCAGCTACCAGGCCAGAAAGCTGGGATCGGTCACGACCGGTAACGCCGGTGGTTTCTCCAACCTGTACCTCGTGCCGGGGGATACAACGGAGGCGGATATTATCGCGAGCGTCGACAAGGGCCTCTATCTGACATCGATCTCGGGGCCGGGGGCCAACTGGTCCAACGGCGATTTCTCCCAGGGAGGCCAGGGGATCTGGATAAATAACGGCGAGCTGACATATCCGGTCACCGAATTCACGATAGCCGGCACCTTTCCGCGGATGCTTTCGGGCATTTCGATGGTCGGAGACATTCTAGACTGGAGGTCCTCACTGGCCTCCCCGCCGTTCAAGATCGACGGCATGACGATAAGCGGGACCTGACGGGTCCCCGATGGCCCTTTGCGCGATGGAAGGAGAGAGCGGAATATAAATGACTTCGAGATTCACTCCTATCTGCATCGCGGCGGCGCTTCTGGCGCTGCCATCCCTTCTCCAGGCGGACCCTCTATCCGAAATCGACGAACTTCTCGAAAAACACGCGGAAGCGATGGGAGGCATCGAGGCGATCGAAGCTATCCGCTCGACCGTCACATCCTCTGAAATCGAAATGGTATCCACAGGGCTGAAGGGCAGGATGAAGACATGGTCGGCCAGGCCCTGTTTCTCATACACTGAGATCACCCTGGGCCTATTCACCGTCGATCAGGGATACGACGGGGAATCGGCATGGATGGTCGGCCCGAACGGCAAGCTCCAGTACCGGCGGGATGAAGGCTCTCTTAGGAACCAGGTCACAACCTGCCTTCTCGAAAGCTTCGGCTACCTTAAGAAGGGAGACTTCATCTTCGAGCCGGCGGGAAGGGACACCGTGGACGGCTCTCCCTGCGACGCTCTCGAGCTCGTTCCGGAAGGAGGCAGCAGGTGCCTGGTCTGCTTCGATTCGAACTCGCGCCTGGTGAGGAAACTTCTTATCAGCGACCCCGAAGGGACGATCGAGCAGGTTTTCGGGGACTACAGGCCTGTCGGCGGCGTTCAATTCCCGTTCAGGACAGTTACCAGGCAGGTAGAGACCGGCCAGGTGATAGTGACGATAACGGTCTCGGTCGAGGTGAATGTCGAGATCGATCCCGCCATCTTCTTTCCGCCTCGCGAGGATGTCATCGACTACCGGTTCACCGGGGGAGAAGAATCTTCCGAGAACGTGCCGTTCGTATATAAGAACCGGCATATCTTCATACCGGTCAGGCTGGCCGGCGAAGAGGAGGAAAAGACATTTCTTCTCGATTCGGGCGCCGGGATGACCGTTATCGATTCATCGGCGGCGGCGCGGATGGGTCTCGAGCTGAAGGACAGGCTGCCCGGCGCCGGCGCGGGAGGAATGGCCGATTTCCATCTCACCCGAATCCCCGGATTCTCCGTGGAGGGAATAGAGTTCTCGGGACAGACTCTAATCGCTTATCCGATCGAAGAGCTTGTCCGCCGCTTCTCCGGTATGGATGTCTCGGGAGTGCTGGGGTACGATTTCCTGAGCCGTTTCACGACCAGGATAGATTACGCGGATCTCGATATTTCCTTCTTCGATCCGTCCTCCTTTATCCCGCCCGAGGGAGTAACGGCTGTCGAAGCCCCTCTCTTTCACAAGATTTTTTCCCTCGATGCATCGATCGACGGTCTGTACACAGGCAGGTTTCTACTGGACACCGGAGCGAGCAGCTCGGTAATACAGCGCTCGTTCGCCGAAGAGCACGGCCTGCTCGAGGGCAAGAGGCCGATAGAGATAGCCGTCGTGGGCGCCGGGGGAGAGGACAGGGCGTATATGTCGAGGTTCGCCTCGATAGCCTTCGGCGATTTCGTTATCGAGGACCCCGTTCTGACCGTCACATCGGGACGGACCGGCATCGGGGCGTTCGAGGGAGTCGGCGGCGTTATCGGAAACGATATCCTGGAAAGATTCACCGTCATTCTCGATTACGCGGACCAGAGGGTCTACCTCGAAAAGAACGAACAATTCGGCAGGCCTTTCTTCGACGACAGGTGCGGTCTCGTTCTGACATGCGGCCCGGGCGGATCGATAACCGTGCACATGGTGATCCCGGACTCTCCGGCCTCAAGCGCCCGTTTCGAGCCGGGGGACGTCATAACCGGAATCGACGGCGCCGACATCGGCGGTTGCACCGACCTGGAGGAGGTTCTCGAACTGTTCTCTGGGGATGAAGGAGTCCCGCTGAAGATCTGCTTCGAGCGCGGCGGCGAGAAAAAGAGTGCGCTGGTAATCTTAAAAAGATACATTTAGATAACTGCGTGATCTTCCGGCGCGCGTCCGTCGACCGCCGGGTTCATAATTGCGAAAGGATAGACATGAGTCTCAGCATCAAATTCATGGGCGGGGTCAGGACCGTGACGGGATCGAACCATCTCATCTCCACCGGCAAATCCAGCGTCATTATAGACTGCGGGCTTTTTCAGGGACACAGGGAAGAGTTTTACAAGCGGAACTCGACTTTTTCTTTCGACCCGGCCACTCTCGACGCCATGATACTGTCGCACGCTCATATCGATCACAGCGGCAATATACCGAACCTGGTGAAGCAGGGTTTCAGATCGAGAATACTGACAACCGATGCCACGCGGGATCTTTGCGCGGCCCTGCTCCCGGACAGCGGACATATCCAGGAAGAAGACATCAAGTACGTTAACAAGATCCACGGGAGAAAGGGCCTCCCCCCGGTGACCCCCCTCTACACGAGGAAGGATGCGGAGGATTCCCTCAAGTACTTCTCCGGTCACCCCTACCGTCAGGAGGTGGCGGTCACCGAAGATATCTCGGTCACCTTCTTCGATGCCGGTCACGTGCTCGGATCGGCGACACCTCTTCTCAGGATAAAAGGAGCCGGCGGCGATCTTCGGATCGCTTACGCCGTCGACCTCGGCAGAAAGAATATTCCGATCCTCAACGATCCGGAAACCCCTCCCGACATCGATTACCTCTTTCTCGAAAGCACATACGGCGGCAGGCTCCACGATCCGGTCGAGAAAGCGAAGGACAGGCTGGCCGGGATCATCAACTCGACCGAAAAGCGCGGAGGCAAGATAATAATACCCTCCTTCGCCCTAGAACGCACGCAGGAGATCGCCTATTACCTGAACCAGCTTCTCATAGAGAAACGAATCCCCCGGATACCGATCTACGTGGACAGCCCTCTGGCCGTCAACATCACGGAGATATTCATACAACATCCCGAATGCTACGACGAGGAGATGTACCAGGCTTTCCGCTCCGGATCCGATCCCCTCGGAACGGGCCGGATCGAATATATCACAGACGTGGAAAAATCTAAGAGTCTCAACGACGATCACAGGCCGATGATAATTATCTCTGCTTCGGGGATGTGCGAGGCGGGTCGCATAGTCCACCACCTGAAGAATAATATCGCCGACCCGAAAAACACCGTCCTGGTCGTCGGATATATGGCAAAAAACACCCTGGGCCGCCGGATCGTGGAGAGGCACGAGAAGGTCAAGATCTTCGGCGAGGAAATACCCCTGAGGGCCCAAGTAGAAATATTGAATACCTTCAGCGCGCACGCGGACAGGAACGACCTGCTGGAATACGTAAAGCCGCTGAAGGAGACGGTCAAGAAGATATTCATAGTCCACGGCGAGGAAGAACAGTCGGAGAAACTCTACGACCTTCTTCTCAAAGAGGGATTCCCGGTGCACCTGCCTCAGCCGGAGGAGGAGATGGAGATCCCCTGACGGCCGATGAAAAGAGAGATACCACCTTTAACGAGTGCGATCGCTCCGGCCGAGGGCATACGGGTGCAGAAAGCCCTACGCGGGATGGTCAGCAGAAGATGGGACGGGAGAAGGATCGAATCGGTAGCCGGTATCGATGTACATTTTCCGTCCCGAAAGACGGCCAGAGCAGCTATCGTCGTTCTCTCCTTCCCCGAGCTCGAGCCGATCGAATCATTCGCCGTCGAGTGCCCCTGCGAAATGCCTTACATACCAGGTCTTCTATCGTTTAGGGAGATCCCTCCCATACTGGAAGCCTGGAAGAACCTTGACTCGGCTCCCTCGATAGCCCTTTGCGACAGCCACGGAACTGCCCATCCGAGGGGATTGGGCATGGCCAGCCATCTCGGCCTTCTGCTCGATATACCCACGATCGGTTGCGCCAAGTCCCACCTTTACGGATCGTTCGAGGACCCGGGCCCTTCAAAAGGAGACCGCTCCCCGGTGAGGGACAGGACCGGCAGGATAATCGGAACCGTTCTGAGAACGAGAGACAACGTCCGGCCCGTCTACGTATCGATCGGGCACATGATAGATCTCCGCAGGGCGGTAGGCATCACGATCGCCTGCACTCCCCGCTACAGGATACCGTCCCCCCTTCGCGCGGCGCACAGGCTCGCGGGAGAATATTCAGCCTGATCCCCTCGGCCCGGCGCTGGAATCCTTCTTGCAATTACCCCTTCCAAATCGATCAACAGCGGTCCGGGCTATGGCATAACACGCTGAATATAAGTTAGTTGGCCGCATGGCCGTGCAATCTTTCGTCGAGGCGCCCGGGAAGACGTCTCATTATGCAATACTTTCGGTAAGCGTGCAGGAACGAGGAAAAGAACATGATCATTCCGATCGGCACCAAATCGACCCTGGCGCTCAAACCGAAAGTGACAATCTCCCTGATAGCCGCCTGTACGCTGATATATATATTTTCGTTCCTCCAGGGGGGACAGACCGGGGAAGAACTGTTCAAGCTGCACAGGAAGCTATACGCCAGCCAGGTCCGCCTTTACCTCTACGACAGATCGGCGGACAGTGGGAAGGGTCCTTATCTCGATCCGCAAGGTGAGGCCGGCATCGAGATGATCGAGCGTGCCGACGATTATTCAGATATGCAGATCGGGATAATGGAAGCGATGAATATGTCCTGCACGGCGATCGAGACGATACAGGAATATGAGAAGGTGCTTGTAGAAAGGAACGAGGATTATTATCCGGATGGTATCGCGAGGGATGAATTAAACGAATGGAATAGGCTGAAGAATCGCGAAGACGACATTCTCAATTCCCACGTCACATACGCCCTGGGGCTGGTTCCCAGCAAGATGAGCCGTTTCTATACCTTCATCACGCACATCTTTCTCCACGGAGATATCTGGCACCTGCTCGGAAACATGCTGTTTCTTTGGGTCGTCGGCTGCCTGCTGGAGGACAGCTGGGGTAGAATGCCTTTCCTCGGCTTCTTCATCCTCGGAGGTGTTTTCGCCGGGCTGGCCCACTGCCTTCAGGATACCGGCTCGAACGTGCCTCTTATCGGCGCTTCCGGGGCAATAGCCGCCGCGATGGGAGCCTTCACGATCAGGCACTTCATGACAAAGATCAAGTTTTTCTACTTTTTCCTCTTCCTGTTCAGGCCGGTCTGGGGAACCTTTCACCTGCCCGCGTTCGTTTTTCTGCCTTTCTGGTTTTTCCAGCAGATCGCGATGAAATCCTTCGCCGATATGGCGGGGGCGGCGGGGGGCGGAGTAGCCTACATGGCGCACATCGCAGGGTATTTGGCCGGGATCGTCGCCGCGTTGAGTGTGAAGGCGACGGGGCTCGAGAAGAAATGGATAAACCCGATGGTGCAGAAGAAACAGATCAGCGAAGGTGTGCTTAAGGATCCGCGTTTCAACGAGGCATGCAGGCAGTTGAACGAAGGCGGCGTGGAAAGGGCCAGGATCCTATTCGATAGGCTGATAAAGGAAAATCCCGAGGATATTTCTACGATGCAGGATATCGCCGTTCTTTACCGCGAGCACGGACTGCCCGAGGAGAGCGGGGGATTGTACGATACGGCCCTCAAAACCCTCTTCCTCAGATCGAAAAACGAGGAAGCGGTCCACCTGGTCCTGGGGCTTATCGCCGCAAGGGGAAATCCGGTCCCGGTCAATCCGCATTTCATCATGAACGCGGGTAAATACCTCGCAGGCCGGGGAAATTTCGGAGAGGCGATCGACGCCTACAGGTATATTATCAAGGAAAACCTCAATCCGCAGGTTACGGTAAAGGCATCGATCGCCCTCGCGCGGCTTCTAGGAGAGAAGATGGACAACAGGCGTGACGCGATCGCGGTACTAGAGGAGGCGAAAGACCTCGCCGTGGGATCCGCCTGGCTTGAAAGAATTATCGAAACCGAGGCTATCCTCACGACGGAAAAGCACTGGCCCCTGCCGGTATGACCCGGAGAATTCTCCGCACCCGTCCGGCATAATCTTTCATCTTACCGTGACCGCCCGACCGGCTGGACCGTCCCCCGTTTCGCCGGGCCGGATCCTCTCCAGGATATCCCTGACCACATCCTCGAAATCATCCGAATGTCCCACGAGACGGCTGCGCATCCGTCCCTCCACGTCGACGATAACTGTAGTAGGTGTGTACATCACATCGAGAATGTTTCTCGAGTATTGCCGGCTGTCGATGAGCGTTGGCGATCTGACCCCCTTCTCACCCATGATCTCTAGCGTCTTCCTCAACATTCCTTTCGAATCGATATAGACGAGCCTGAATCCCAGCTGCTTCTCGAACCTTCTCAATTCCTCCATTTGCGGCAACTCCGCAATACAGGGAGGTCAGGTGGGCGACCAGGCGCTGATCACCAGGCATTCGCCCCTGTATTCCTTAAGGCTGTGGCTGCCCCCCTTTATATCCATAAACTCTCTATCGGGGAGTATGTCCCCTTCGAACAGCCTCACCGCCGCGATCTTTTGATCCAGATCGGTCGAGCCGGGATATTCGAGCGCGTAGAGGCTGTCGAGCCTCACCTCTTCCCTTCCACCGGGGACTCCCGCCACGAACCTGATATACGATTCGATCGCTTCCCTTCTCTCTCCCTTTTCCAGATGGTAGCGGCCTAGTATCTCATCGGCGAAGGGGTAGCCGGAAGCCTTCTCCAGGACGGCCAGGGCCTCCTCTTTCTTTCCCTCCATATCTAGGAGCTCGCCGAGCACCGTGTTGACGTGAGATCTTACATAATCGTCCGGGGCATATTCCCCGGCTTTCTCCAGGCACTCCCGGGCCAATTCCCTGTTCCCGTCGTCTTCCTCGTACATGAGGTAGTAACCGAGGTAGAGATACGCTAAGTAGCCCGTCTCGCCGCTGCCGCATATCTCGCGGGCCAGCTTTACGGCCGCATCCCTGTCGGAATCCCACAGAAGATTGAACTTCGCGTAAAGCAGCATCGACCGGATATAGGGATCGGTCTCGGTCTTCATCAACTTGTCGCAATAGGCGAATGCCCCGTCACGATCTCCGCCCTCCACCGCCATCGTCTCCATGATTCTCTTGTAGGCTAGCATCCTGAACGGATGCCTCCTGTTATTCTCGACGAAGATGTTCAGCCTTTCTATCTTCCCGTCGTAATCATCGACCGCGGCGGCGGCTTCGTACTCCTCCAGTACGTACAGGTCGGAGTTACCCCGTCCATCGGAACAGCCCTCAAGCGACAGGGCCGCCAGCATCAGTACGATTAGCGGCAGGATAGGATGTCGTTTCCTCATGCCAGCATTTTCCTCCTAATTCCCCGTTGATGTCGATCTTGACAGGCGAACCCTATAAGGTTCCGGCGAGACCTTCCTCGATCAGGGCCGCCATCTCATCGGCCCTTCGCTGCCAGCTTCTGCTCCTGGCGTACTCCTTGAGAGCCTTTCCGTCGCTTCCCTCGAGCAGCGCGGTCTTGATCATATCTATGAACTGCACGGCATCATCGGCGATATAGAAGAGATCCTCCAGCTCGGCCATATCGTCCGAGTACCTTAATGTCACGGCGGGACGACCCGAAGCGGCGTATTCGTAAAGTTTGTTCGGATCGGCAAAACGCCTCAGCCGGTTGACCTTCAGCGGCACGAGGCATACATCGACTGCCGACAGATAGCTCCCGAGCCTGTCGTAAGGCCTCTCTCCCAGATGAACGATCCGCCGCCCCGACCCGGTCATACTCGCGAACCTCTCCTCCATGCCCGCGAGAACGGGTCCGATCAGCACGAGGGAGCCTTCGACGAACTCATCCGCTATTCTCTCGACCAGGTCGAAATCGAACCACTCCCCTATGGCGCCGACATAGCCCAGCACCGGGCGAGGAAGGCTTTTCATCTCTTCCGGTGTCCCCGCCGAGGCGCTCCGTTCGAAGATATCCACGTCCACGCCGTTACCTATCTTACGGATATTACGCCCTCCCGCCTCCTCGAGAAATTTCACCAGCCCGCCGCTCACGGCGGTCATCAAGTCCGAGGAGAGCACAAGTTTCCTGAAGTAACGCCCCGCCCACCGCGGGGTCAGCGGAAAGGCCAGAGGATCGTCGTTGCAGTCGTAGAGCAGGAGCGATCTATTCAGAAAAGGGAGGACCGCCGAATAGTAGATGTTGGAGACGTAAAACACCCTGTCTTTCCCGCCGAAGCCGGTTGATTGCAGCACAATCTTCAGCCAGACGAGAAGGATCGCGTTCCAAAGGAAGCGTACGGGCGGAATGGAGAAAAGGATCCGAAGGGTCCTCTGGGGGAAATTCTTGAAAACAGGAATGCAGATATGCGTTATCCTGCCGTCCCTCGCCGGCCTGAAATTATTCCGCCCCCCCTTTACCACAGTCGAGAGAAACAGAATCTTCCAGTCTGACGGAAATCTCGAGAGTATCTGCTGCTTCCTCGTCCTGACGTAAAGGTACTGTATCTCGGAAAAGCAAATTACTCGCACCCGTCGCACCTCGCCATCATTCGGCTCCCGCCTCGAACTCCAAGATCTTTCCTATCACGTAATCCTGCTGCTCTCTCGCCAGCTCGCAGTATACCGGCAGGGCGAGGGTCTCCCTCGCCGCCCTTTCCGCTTCGGGCATATCTCCCGGCGTCCCCCCGAGGTAGGAAAAGCATTTCTGAAGATGTAGCGGGACCGGGTAATATATCTCGCATCCGACACCGTTGGCGTTGAGAAACTCCTTCAGCCTATCTCGCCGTGAAGTCCTTATCACGTACTGGTTATATATATGAACGTTGTGTTTCTCGACGTAAGGCGTTTCTACTCCATCGATTCCCTTCAAGCGATCATCGTAGTACCGGGCGTTCTTCCTCCTGCCCTCGCTCCAGGAATCCAGCCGTCCCAGCTTCACGAGAAGCACGGCGGCCTGGAGGGCGTCCAGCCGGCTGTTTATACCGACGACATCGTGGAAATACCTCTCCTTGCCCCCATGCACCCTCAGGATGGAGAGACGCTCCGCCAACGACCTGTCGCCGGTGGTTATCATTCCGCCATCACCGGCTCCTCCCAGGTTCTTCGAGGGGAAGAAGGAGAAACACCCCGCTTTTCCGAGCGAGCCGGCCTTTCGGCCCTTGTAAATTGACCCGATCGACTGGCAGGAATCCTCTACCACCGGCACTTTCCTTCCAGAGGCCGAATCGAGGATCGGATCTATATCGGCGGTCTGCCCGTAAAGGTGAACGACGAGGACCGCCTTGGTCCTGGAGGTGAAAGCGGCCTCGACCGCCGCCGGGTCGATATTGTATGTGTTAGGATCGATATCGGCGAAAACCGGCCTTGCCCCGAGGCGTGTTATCGAGCTGACGGTGGAGAAAAAGCTGTAGGGGGTTGTAATGACCTCGTCCCCCGGGCCTATCCCGAGTGCCATCAGGGTCAGTAGGATCGCATCGCTCCCCGACGCCACACCGACGGCGTGGGGTGTATTGCAATACTCCGCGATCTTCTCCTCCAGCTCCTTAACCTTGGGCCCCATTATGAAGTGCTGAGACTCGAAGACCTCTTCCACCGCGCTGCGGATCTCGTCCCTGATAGTCTCGTGCTGCGCTACCAGATCGAGCAACTTGACTTCCAAAAAGTATCTCCTCCATCCTTTCGCCGGCCCACAGTCTTCATGAG